>CAMNHN010000009.1 GCA_946539555.1 uncultured Mollicutes bacterium
ATGTTGAATAATCAATAACATCGTTAGTAATTAATATTTTTTGATTACTATTATCCAAATCAGTAAACGCATCAAATTCTCTGCTATAAGCTTTTTCATCAAGCACACTATATGCTACCTGTATAAAATAATTCTTACCATTCTTTGTCGCTAAAAAATCTATTTCTTTACCTTTATTGTCATACACTTTTAAATCATATCCCATATAAAGAAGTTCATTATAAACTATATTTTCTAGGTTGTGATCTAAATCATATCTCTTGTTATCTACTTTCAAAGAATTAAAGCTAACATCAGAATTAACTTTTCCATTTAATTCTTTAAGGATTCTAAAAACACCATTAACCCTAATTCCTGGATTGTTTTGAATGATTTTTAATATTTCTAAACCCACATCACTTATTGGGTCGTTTATTTGGTCATTTATTTGGTCATTTATTTGGTCAGCATCTTTTTGATAGTTAAGATTTGGCAAATATACAATGAAGAAATTGTCGCTATCATAGAATGTCGGTTCTTTACCAGTTCCCTTATATGCTTCAAATGTGCGTGGATTACCTGGACAAAAGAAAAACCCTATATTTAGGGTAAAAAGGACCTGATAACAAGTATCAAGTCTGTTCATCTTAATTGGTGCACGAGACAAGACTTGCACTTGCACGGATTTCTCCACTAGTTTCTGAGGCTAGCGCGTTTACTAATTACACCACTCGTGCGTGTAAAAATATTTTAATACATTTCTTTTGTGATTTTAATGTTAAAATAAATATAACTTATGAACAGTGAAAAATTAAACATATTAAAAGAATCAATTAAAAATGCAAAAAGAATTGTATTTTTTGGTGGAGCTGGAGTTTCTACTGAAAGTGGCATAAAAGATTTTAGAAGCAAAGATGGTTTATATAACCTTAAATCCAAATATGGCTTGCCATATGAAACAATGCTTTCTCATTCTTATTTTAGAGCTCACACTGAAACTTTTTATGAATTCTATCGTGAATTTATGATTACTGATGCTAAACCAAATTATGCTCATGAATTTTTAGCTCAACTCGAAAAAGATGGAAAAGATGTAAAAATAATCACACAAAATATTGATGGTTTACATCAACTAGCAGGTAGTAAAAAAGTAATTGAACTACATGGAAGTATTCATAGAAATTATTGTGAACGTTGTGGACGTTTATATGATTTAAGCATTGTTAAAAACTCAACTTCTATTCCTACATGCCCAATTTGTGGAGGTGAAATTAAACCTGATGTTGTGCTTTATGAAGAACCTCTTGATGAAAGAGTAGTTACAAAAGCAATGATTGCTCTTCAAGAAGCAGATCTACTTATTGTTGCAGGAACAAGCTTAAAAGTTTACCCTGCAGCAATGTATATAAATTACTTTTATGGCAATAATATAATTGTAATCAATAAAGAAAAATTAGATGTAAATAGAAAAATAAAGCTGCAAATCCTCGGTAAAATTGGCGAAATCTTTAAATCTCTAAATTATTTTAATAAATAAACTTATCTAAAAATCTTACGTGTTTGATTTCTTAAGAAATCGATTAGTTCCTTGTCTTTAGTTAAAGGAGCTAATTTTTTATAGACTTCTTCATGGTAGTTATTTAACCATTCGATTTCTTTATCGGTGAGTTCATCAATATTTATTGCTTCTACATCAATTGGAACATATGTAATTGTTTCAAATTTATAGAACACTCCCATTTCAGTTTCAAAAGCAGGAACACAAAGTAAATTATTTTCAATTCTTATTCCATATTTTCCTTCTTTATAAACACCTGGTTCAATTGTTGTAATCATTCCAGGAACAATTGGAGCTTGGTCATCACGTTCTGGAACTTTTTTATATCTTAAACCATTTGGACCTTCATGAACATTAAGCATGTAACCTACACCATGACCTGTTCCGCACTTATAATCCATTCCTTCATCCCGCATAAATTGACGTGCTTTAATATCAAGTGTATGACCATCACTTCCATCAATAAAAACCGCATCACTAACGGCAATAACTGCTTTTAAAGTAAGCGTGTAATCGTGTTTAAATTCTGGAGTTGCTTCTCCGATTAAGAATGTTCTTGTAGTATCAGTTGTTCCGCCATAATATTGGCCACCACTATCAACTAAAAGTTCGATTTCTTTATCGCTAACTACAGAACTTTTTTCTTTTGTAGGTTCATAATGCATTTGAGCACCATTACTACCTACTGCTGCAATTGTTTCAAAAGAAAGTTCATATAAATCTTTACTTTCACGTCTAAATTCTTCTAGTTTTTTTGCGTAATCATATTCTGTTAAATTATTTTTAAGATTTTCTCTTAAATATTTTTTGAACTTTACGAGTGCTAAACCATCAAGAGCTTGAATACGTTTTGTATTTTCAATTTCTTTTTCACCCTTTATTGCTTTCATTAAATAACTTGGGTTTTTTGCTCTAACTGAACCATAAATCAAATGGAATAGTCTAGCGTTAACTCTTGTAGGATCAACTAAAGTTCTAATGTCCCTATGTTTTTTCATAAATGGAAGAATATCTTCATATTCATGAATTTCAATTCCTTCAAGTTCAAAATCAATTTTCTTCTTATTTATAAATAAGTGATTACCATTTTTTCTAGATAGATAAAGATAAGAATAGAAAACTGGATTACAAGGGATGTCGTTTCCTCTTAAATTTAAAATATAAGCAATTTCATCAAGAGGAGTAATTAAATTTGCTTCTGCTCCTTCTTTTTCTAATTCTTTAATAATCAAATCGATTTTTTCTTTATATGAAAGAGTGTATAAATCTTCTCTTAATTTCCATACTTTATTTAAAGGAAGTTCAGGTCTATTCTCAATTAAATATGAATAATCTTTATCAATGATGTTCACGTTCTTTTTTCTAAAAGTTTCGAGTTCATCTCTTGTGATCATTGATAAGTCACAACCTAAAGGAGTAAGTTCGTTTTGTCTAATAAATTTATAAATTGAAGGAACATTTTTATCTCCAACTTTTATTAAAGTGATTCCACTATCTTTTAATTCGTTTTCTGCTTGAATCCAATATCTGCCATCAGCAAATAAGTATGCTGCATTTTGTGTAACTAAAAGTTGACCAGCTGAACCTGTAAATGGACAAAAATATTCTCTAAAAGCTTTGAAGTGACTTGCAATATATTCACTGTTATGTGGATCACTTGTGACAATCAAGTAGGCTTTTAATTCATCACTTTTTAATGCTTCTTGTAACTTTTTTAAATTCTCTTTTTTAAACATAACGACTCTCCCAATCTTTTTAACGAAATAATTTTAATAAAATAAAATTATTAGTAAAGCAAATTAATAAAAAAATTATGTAAAAATAATGTAAGTTTACGACATAAAATTCAATTGTGTACAATTAATTATTTTCAAAAACCCTGCAAAACTTCACTATTATTAAAA
This sequence comes from uncultured Mollicutes bacterium, assembly GCA_946539555.1. GTDB lineage: Bacteria > Bacillota_I > Bacilli_A > RFN20 > CAG-826 > Onthovivens. Next base: position 3,442 of record CAMNHN010000009.1, read on the forward strand.
AAAGCTAAGTAAACTTAGCTTTTAAATATCTTCTTCATTATTTTTAATCTTCTTGATAATTCGAGGAACGAATATGGAAATTATACCAATTAAAACTATAGAAATTCCTAAAGAGATCCGCGCATATGTAGCTGGTTGACCTCTAAACGTATTTACAAGTTCAAGCACAAAACCTATTAAAACAAATAACAAAAGTGTGCCTACAGAAATTAAAGAGCTCAAGATAAATTCTTTTTTCATATTCTTATTTTTGTAAACATTACTTACAATAATTCCTGCTAATACAACTAGATTCAAAACTATAAGAATTATTGAAAGGACTACTGAATATTCAGCCATTAAAAAACTAAATATTGGACACCCAAATAACCAAATTATATATAGACCAATATATATTCGCGATAATAATTTACTTCTTTTAAACATACTTCTTCCTCCTAATTAATTTTATAAGCTGGATTGACTAATGTTATATTGTTTTTGATATTGTTTGTTGCTCTAATAATATTAGATTCATTTGTGAAACGATAAATAAAATTGTAATCATCAAGTGTGTCTAAATAGTTTTGAAATTCTACATTTGTTTTATAACTTGTTGAATTGATATTTTCTAGATTCACTTCGACTAAATTCTTTTTTATTGATTGAACTACGCTAAAAACTTTTATTCCGCTATCATACCCATCAACTAAATTAATATAAGAACTTCTTAAATATGAACTCTCTCCCTTTTTTAATAAATAAGCTTTTTTAATAATTTCATAATCTCTATTAAACCTATTTAATTGAGAAATTTTACAATTTGCACTTATTGATAAATCTCCAAAATTTGTTGATTCTAATAAATTTGAAGAATCAAATAATTTAATTGTTGATTCAGGACAATTTTCAAATCCAGAAAAATTGCCACTTAAATCAGCTAGAAAGCCACATGTAAAGCCTTCTTTTTTTAATTTGCCTTCAACATAATCGATAACAAATGGATTTTGTAAATCATTTAAAGAAATAATTTCACTATCTAAATAATTCTCTTTAAGTAAGCTTTTGTATTCATCATTTATCGAAAAATTAATTACATTATCTTCTTTAAAAGAAAGATTAAAATTACTTAAATCATTTGTTCTTTCAACAAGAGTATCAAGCAATTCTTGGTTCTCAACATTATTTAGCGGATCACTTTCTTCATACGCATTATCTAATTGAAGAATACGATTCCAAAAATTTTTAATAGGTGCTTCAAAGATGGAAAAATTATTACTTTCTAAAGTTAATTCATAAGCATTTTTTAATGTTTTATAAAGCAATTCATCAACTTTAACATCTTCTCCTATTTTCTTATTAATTGAAGCAATATTTGTGAAGCCTTCATAAGTAGTTAAACTATCAAAATTAATATAAGCTTCCCTAAGTGCATCTGTATAATATTGACGCAAGGTATCAAATTCCTGACTATTATCATCATTTTTAAAATAATAATAGAGAGAAATATCACTTGTATAATTAACAACTCTTTCATCTGTTGGAACAGAATACCATCCAGACGCTTTTTTATTAGAATTTGCAAAATATACTGCAAAAGAGATAACTGCAGCAATTATTGCGGCTCCAGTTAATGAACCTAGAATAATAAACTTTTTTGTATCTTTAGATAATGGTTTCATCTCCGCTCTCTAATGCCTTTTTATAACCTTCAATTTCTTCTTCGTTTCCATAGACAAAGTGACCTGGAGCAACTTCAACTAGACTTGGTTTATTCACACTATAATCATGAATACTTGGGTCATAAACATATAACTTCTTATTCTTTTCTAATATAGGATCAGGAATAGGAATTGCACTTAAAAGTGACTTAGTATATGGGTGCAAAGGATGCTTATAAAGTTCTTCAGTTTCACAAATTTCAACAATATGTCCTTTATGAATAACAACAATTCTATCAGAAATAAATCTAACAATCGACAAGTCATGGGCAATAAATAAGTATGTTAAACCCTTTGTCTCTTGGAATTTCTTTAAAAGATTTAAAACTTGAGCACGAATTGAAACATCAAGTGCAGAAATTGGCTCATCTGCAACAATAAATTCAGGTTCCATAACAATAGAACGAGCAATTCCAACACGTTGACGTTGCCCACCACTAAATTCATGTGGATAACGAGTTAAATGCTCCGGAAGTAAGCCGACTTCCTTAATGACATTTTCAACTTTTTCTATTCTTTCTTTTTCATCTTTGAAAAGTTTGAAATTGTATAAACCTTCACTAATAATGTATTCAATTGTTGCTCTTTCGTTAAGTGAAGCAGCTGGATCTTGGAAAATCATTTGGATTTTTCTTACAACTTCTCTTCGTTTATGTCTAGGAAGTTTACCTGATATTTTTTCGCCATTAAATATAATTTCTCCAGCACTTAGTGGGTTAATTCCAACAATTGCTCTACCAATAGTGGTTTTTCCACTTCCAGATTCACCAACAAGAGAAACAGTTTCACCCTTATAAATGTCAAAACTAGCGTTTTCAACAGCTTTAAACAATTTTTTACCACGACCAAAGGAGATATCAACATTTCTTAAAGACAAAATAGGTTCTTTATTTTCACTCATTGTTTTCACCCTCCTTTGCTATATTAACATTTTTATAAATTTCACACATTTTTTCATGCAAATTTGTTATTAATTCTGGTTTCTCAATTTTTGGAGCACGTGGATCTAATAACCATGTTTTTGCAAAATGTGTTTCACTTACTTTGAACATTGGTGGTTCTTTAACGTAATCAATTGCCATAGCATATGCACTACGAGGAGCAAAAGCATCTCCAACTATCTTATTGTATAAACTTGGTGGAGTACCAGGAATTGAGAATAAATCCGTTTGACGTTTTGAAAGTTGAGGAAGTGATGATAATAATGCCCAAGTATATGGGTGTTTAGGATCATAAAATATTTCTTCAACTGTTCCAAGTTCAACAATTTGACCGCCATAAAGTACAGCGACTCGCTCAGCAACATTAGCAACAACACCTAAATCGTGAGTAATATAGACCGTTGTAAAACCAAGTTCTTTACTTAAATCTCTAATAAGTTTAATAATTTGAGCTTGGATTGTAACATCAAGAGCTGTTGTAGGTTCATCACAAATTAAAATCTTTGGTTGGCAAGAAAGTGCGATAGCAATGACGATTCTTTGTCTCATACCACCACTATATTGGAATGGATAATCATAGAATCTATGCTCAGGATCAGGGATTCCAACCTTTCTCATGATATCAATTGCACGTTCTTTGGCTTCTGATGCAGAACAACGTTGATGTTTTAAAATGACTGATGTAATTTGCTTACCAATTGTTAAAATTGGATTTAAAGAAGTCATAGGATCTTGGAAAACTGTAGCAATCTTACAACCTCTTATTTTTTGCCAGTCACGAGAGAATTTAACTCTAGCACAATCTACAACAGTCCATCCATCATATGAACCGTCTTCATTTGTTGATTTATATTCAACTCTAAAAGTATTTCTGAAATAAATCTTATCAAGTTGTTTTGGATTGTTAATGTCTTTCCCTCTGTTCATGAAATCTTTAAAGTCTCTTAATAAACCACGAATAAGTTTAAATTGAATTTTATAATTAAATCTACAGATTGCTAAAACAACTTCTTTTGCTCTTAAATCATTTCTTTTAAGAAGCTCTTCGCTCAAATCTTGTGTTTTTAATTCTTCAATTTTTTGCTTTCTTTCTAATTTTAAAGCTTGGATTTCATTTTTAGTTTTTGTATCTAATCCATTTTCATGAGCAGTTTTCTTTTTTTCTGACTCAATTATTTTTATTTCACGATAAATATCAGATTTTTCTTTTTTAAGAGATTTAACTTTTTGTCTATATTCATAGATTTTTTCGCGATCTTCTTTCACTCTAAAATTCAAAACTTGAAGAGTATTTGTATCTTCATTTAATTGATCATCGATTTGTTTTAATCTAGCATCATATTTCTCTTTTTCTTGTTTTGTAATTTTAGTGGCTTTTAAATATTCTTCTTCTAAACCTTGAATTTTATAATAATAATCACTTGTTAGTTCTAAAAGTGTAAATTCATTTAATTTTTTAAAGAATAAAGCTTCAATTCTTTTATTGTGTTTTGTGTTTGGAGCAACAGTTTTAGATAATTCTTCATCGTAAAATTTAATTTTTCCATGTGCAATAACACCATTTGAATCAAGCATTCCAGCAAATGTTTTTGTGAAAACACTCTTACCACTTCCAGATTCACCAACAATTGCAATTGATTCTCCATCATAAATTTCAAGAGAAATGTCTCTAATAGCATTCAAGACTCTACCACGAACATTGAATTGAACATCGAGGTGTCTTACTTCTAATAATAATTTTCTTTTATTTTCCATAATTTTCACCTCATAAGTGTGTTCTTGGGTCACATGCATCAGCTAAATTTTGACCTAAAACATATAAAACGATTGTAATAATTGATGAAATAACAACTGGAGGCCAGAAACTCCATGGATAAATCATAAAACTATTTTGAGCCACGCTAATCATACGACCAAGGGATGCTGTTTGAGCACTTAAGCCAATACCAATATAACTTAAGAAAACTTCCATTGAGATATAACTTGGCAATTCAGTAGCTAAAATTGTCATAATAACCGAGGTTAAATAAGGCATAATATTATGTCCTACCACTCTATAAAATGGTGAGCCTAAACATCTAGAAGCAAGATTATATTCTCTATCTCTAATAACTAAAACTTGAGTTCTAAAGAAATATGCAATTCCAACCCATCCTGTAATAGTAAGAGCAAAAACAAAGCTTCCAAATCCGCTTCCTATGATATAAACAAGTACTGAAATAAGTAAAATATATGGAACATTAGCAATGATGTTATAAAAGAAATTTAAGATCATATCAAGAGTCTTTGAATAACCCCAGACAGCTCCAATTAAAACTCCTAGTACCATGTTTATAGCTGCACAAATTACTGCAAGTAAGATTGATGTTCTAGCGCTTGCCCAAATTCCATACCAAATAGAATTTCCAAAAGAACCAGTTCCTAAAATCCACTTAAAGTCAAAACCCATTTGAGCTATAGCTTCAGAAGGAGACAAATTACCTATGCCAAGTAAAATATTTTCATATTCATCATAAGGATGAATCATAGGATAAATAATTGACATAAGTAAGATAATGATGAGTAAAATTGACATTACCCAACTTGATTTTCTTTTGAAGAAAATTCTTAAAACTGAACGCCAATATGAATATCTTGGAGCTGTAATTTTTTCACTTTCAAGAGTATTATTATCAACAAAAACAAATAAATTATCATCTGCTTGTGTTTTAAATTCTTCCACATTTACAGGAATCTTAACATTTTCCATTGTTATCTACCTCCTGAAAGCGAAATTCTTGGGTCATATTTTGTAAGCAAAATATCACCTAAAATTAACGAAATAATTGATAAAGCTGTATAGAAAACAGTACAAGCAACAATAACACCATTATCATAACTTGTAACAGCGTTAGTCAATAAATTACCAACACCACTAATTCCATAAACTCTTTCTGTAATAATAGCTCCAGTTAATGCACCAAGTATTGTTCCAGGAATCCCGTGTACAATATAAATAAATGCATTTCTAGCGATATGAGTCGAGAAAACTTCCCTTTCACTTAAACCTTGTGATTTAGCAAATTTAACATAATCACTATTTTGTTGGTCGATGACATATCTTCTCATCCACTTCATTAAACTTCCAATTGAAGGCAATGCAAGTGATAAAATAGGTAAAATATAAGCTAAAACTTTAATTTCAGCGTTTGCATATTTATAAGGTAAGCCAAATAAACCTGTACCAATTGCTGAGAACATAAATATGTAAGCTAAACTTGGTAAGGCCATAATAAGAATGATATATACATTACCGATTTTATCGGCAATTTTGTCTTTCTTACGAGCCATTAAAACACCAAGTGGCAAGCCAAATAAATAGGCCAAAATACTTGCGATAATACCCATAATAAATGAGTTTCCAAGCATTGTTAAACCATCACCATTTGTTTTACAAATTGTATAGCGATCATTAAACATTGTTAATTCAGCAAGAGTTAATTCGCCACTATTATAAGTTGCAGTATGAAAATCATAACCAATTTTATGTGTAATTCCGGTTCCTAAATCAATAGGATATTCTTGTTCAGTTTTAACAATTTCCCCTTGTGAATTGACCATAACATCTGCAACATCTGAACCAATATATTCTGCATTAGAAATTCCTAAATGGAAATGAAATAAATTTTGATGTATAAAAGGAAATTTGTTATCAAAATAAATTAAATATTTATGAGTAGTACCACTTCCTACAAGAGCTGGCATATTACTTCTTTTATCCCATTCCCATCTAATATAACGGTCTGTCAAATTAGGATCATCAACATCATAAATTGTTTCAAAAGTGAACATTTTGCTAAAATAGGTGAAAATTCTAACAAATACATTGATGTCCTTTGTAGCATATAAATATGCGCTTGAAATTAATTTTGAACCGCTTGTAATTTGAGGTAGATAATTAACTTTGTAGCCATCTTTCAAATACTTCATTTTAAATTCAGCTAAATCAGCATTTTCTTCCCGTGATGTTGTTTTAATAGCAGCAATCGCTGCTTGATATTGAGCATTAGAAATATAAGCTTCGCCATCAGTTTCTTGATATTTAGTTTTCAAATAATCGGTAGCTTCTTCTAAAGTTAAATAACCATATTCTTCATATTTCCTTTGTTCGTACATGGTTTTTTCATTGTTAGAATATTTCTTCCACGCACCATCACTTTGGAAAATCATCGTTCTATCAATTAGTGAATAAGTAAGTACCATTACTGTCCCTACAACGATAAAAAAGGATACAAGAGACAAAAGAATTCTTTTTAACATGTACATTTTCATCTTTTTATTCCTCCTTTTTGTTAAAAGTTAATAAAAGTTTAGGAGGTATTATCAAAATACCTCCTAAATTTAATTTTATCAAATTTTCAAATATTACTTAACACTTGCTTTAATTTGAACAATGTTCTTAAGCATATCTGCACAAACACCCCAGTTAACATGTGGTACTGATCTTGGAGCAACACGCGTAATTGCATAGTTACCACCTTCTGTTGTATTTGGCATAATGATAGCTTTGTCTAACAATTCAGCTTCAGCTTTAGCATATTTAACAAGTCTTTGGCTGTCATTTGTTTCAGCTGCTGCTACATCCATTAAGTCTTCAAAAGTTCCTAAATTTCTTTCATAAACATCGACATCAGCTTCTCTTCCATATGTTCCTGCAGCTGGAGCTTCTGGAGCTTCTTCACCGCCGAAAATTTTATTTAAACCAATTGTTGTGAGCATATCACCGGCTCTTCTAAATGTATCAAGATATGTAGAACCATCGTTGAAGTCTGGACCCCAACCTGAACCATAATAGAAATCATTGTTCAAGTCTTCGCCACTATCTGCGTAATATCCTGAATAGTAATAATCTGCAGTTGTATTTGCTTCGATTAATTGTAATTTAACTAAACCATTTGAACCTTCATCCATAAGTTGTTGCAAAGCCTTGTGATCTGCTGTTTGACCAACACTTGGTGCATAGTAAACGTTATCAAGTTTAATAACATCATTTGGACCTAAGCCTAATTCTTGTTTTGCTTTTGCAAAACATTCTTGAGCATAAGCCTTATCAAACCATCCATCTTGACCATCTTCAACTTTAATGTGAGCTTCTTTTTCATCTAAGAATTTTTGTAAAATTTCACCATATGTTGATTTAGCTGGGAATTCATAGGTTTTGCCATCTTCTGTGAAACTGACGGCACTTTCAATTGCAGTAAAATCAGGTTTAATATAAGTATTTCTTAAATTAAATGCTGCAACTTCTTTATCTCTTGAAACTTCATTCCATTTAACTCTATCAATACAATGTAATAATCCTCTACGGAAGTTAAGGTTGTTTGCTGCTCTATGAGCTAAAATCTTTTCTGCTTCTGTTAATTTAGATACTGCACCACCAACTTCAAATGTTCCTCTATTTAAGTTTAATCCACCAAAATATGTTGTAGCTGTTGTATCTGTAACATATTTATAATCATCAAATAGTTTATCTTTTTTAGCTAATCCTAATGTGCCTGTTGAAACAGCTAAACCAGTTCCTGCATAAATGCCATTTTTAACATCAGTATATGTTTGTGCTGGGTTTGATCCGTCATCATAAACCCAAACAAGTCTATCAACTGTTGTATGTTCATTGTCCCAATATAATTCATTTCTTTGAGCAACAATCATTGTTTTGACTGTTCCATCAACTGTTGTTGGATAGAATGGGCCATTATAAACATTGTTACCTGTATCTGTTGATTTATTAATATCTTCGCCTTTTGACTCAAATTGGCTTTGGCAAACTGGCATAAATGTATTGTATGTTAATCTTGAAAGGAAGAATGATTCAGGTTTGACAAGTTCAATTTCAAGTGTGTAATCATCTTTAGCTTTAATGCCAACTTGTGAAAATTCAACTTCGCCATCTTCATACTCTATAACGTTTTTAACAACGCCTTCTGCAAGATATGAGACATAGCCGGCATCAACGGCTCTCTTTAACCCTAAGACAAAGTCTCCTGCTTTGACATCGGCGACTGCAGCGCCTTGGTTTGTAACCCACTTCATTCCTTTTCTAATATGGAATGTATATTTTGTTTGAGTCGAATCAAGTTCCCAACTTTCAGCACATGCAGGTTGCATTCTGCCTAAATTATCATATTGAACTAATCCTTCAATAAAGTTACAAAGATAGGCTGAATCTGATTGTCTATAAGTTTGAGTTGGATCAAGATTTTTAATTTCTGTTGAATAAGTTGTACGATATTCATCAGTCTTTAAAGTGTAGCCCTTATCAGTTAAATATTTAGCTGGATTATAAGATTTTGAACTATCTTTAAATGCTGCTTCCCATTGTTCAAGCATTTCTGCTCTTTCTTTGGATGTAATGAATGGGTTGTCATTACCTCTAGGTCCTCCACAGCTTGTAGCACCTAAAACTGCACCAGCTGTAAGTAACATAACTCCAAGTGATTTAAATTTCATATTTAATACCTCCTAACAAACGTTCGAGGTTTCTCGGACGAGCAAATTTTCGAACATTTATGGCTTAAATATTAAAATTGTTTTAAAAAATTGAAAAAATGATTAGAAAATCTTAATACTGTCTTAATAAATTATATGAATTTTAAAATGTAAGCCCTTACATTTTTGGCTATTAAACTGAAAAATATTTTGATTTGTTAATGTATCTCATAATATAAAAAAGAGAATTTTTTCAAATTCTCCTTCTTATATTTATTTATGTATGAAAATTAATTAAATTTTCTAATTTCTCTTTCGATGAGCTCAACAAATTGCTCATCTTTAGCAAATTTCTTTTGCCATAATCTTAAGATTTTAATTGCTTCATCTTTTGAACCACCAAGTCTATACACCATTTTTGCATAGTTAAGGACATCAGCGTATTTAACAGCAATTGTTCCATTTAACGCTTCATTTATTTTTGCTTCAACGATATCTTTTAAAGTCGCTTTATCAACTGATTTAAATTGATTAAGATATTTTGAAATAAACGTTAAAGCATATTTGCCATTAAATTTACGATCAATAATCTTAAGAGCTAAGCCATCAAATCCTTCAGAAAGTAAGATTCTAACTGCTTCTGTATCTTTTAAATCTAAATATGAAGCGAGAACTTCTTTTTCATAATCTTCTTTTGAAAGTAATGCTTTTAATTGCTCTAAGATTTCAAGTTTTGGTTCGAGCTTAAATGCAGCTTTAATATTTTTAACTGCTTCTTCATTAAATCCTTCAGCAGCATTAAGTTCTGCTTCTTTTAAGAGCAAGCTTGAATCATCAAATCTAAAATCAAATTCATTTTCAAGTTTGATTAAAGATTTATCGATTAAAACAAGAGCTTCTTTATTTTGACCTTTTGAAGTAAGTTCATCAACTTTAGCAAATAAGAATGCAGGTAAGAATGGGTATTCATTAACTAAAGCTTCATATTCTTTACTTGCTTTAACTTCTTCAGGAAGTGAATCTTCAACAAATACTTTAATTACTTCACTTGCCTTAACTAAATCGGTCTTTGGAACTGAGCCTAAGAATGATTTAATATCTTTAATTTTTTCAAGAGAGAATTCAGGGTCATTAAATCCATAAATCATCTTTTTAACAATTAATTCTCTTTCTTTTGGAGTTGGTGCACCTTCAAGAGCGCTTCTTAATTGTTCATAAGCAAATTTAACAAGTTCTGGATTTTCAACATATTTACTTAAGTCAACAAGTAAATTAATTATTTTTTCTCCAAATACATTAAATGTTTTTTCGCTATTCTTTAATAAATAAGCAAGTGTCTCACTAACAAGTGCGATACTTTCTTTTTTATAACCTTCATTTAAATATTCATTGACAAATGGGAATACGATTTCAATTGGAGCAAATTGAGGAACGATTTCAAATAAATATTCATCATTATCATCAACTAATCCATAGTAATTCTCATATGAATCAATAACATCTTTTGCTTTATTTCTAATATATTCTTCTTTTTCTTCTTTGGTTTTAAATGCATATCTAAATAAAACCATATGTCTATTTTCTTTTGAATCGTTTGAAATATATGAATAAAGTAATTCATTCTTTTCACTTTCATTCATTCTATCAAGAGCCCATTTGATTCTATCTTCACGATGGTTATCGTTAAGTTCGAATTTTAAACGATGATTGAGTTCGTTCTCTAAAGCAATAACTGCTGCTGCTTCATGTCTACATCTTTTCCCAAGTTGAGCTTCTAAACATGAACAATCCATTTTCTTAACTACATTATCAATAAGATTGATTTTAACTTTATAAAGATCGTTACCATAAACTGAAGCATAAAGCATGTTATCTAACATGTGAATGTTCTTAACTTTTCCTTGATTGTAACGTCTTTTACCTTTTTCAAGGACTTCCAATGAGAATACTTCTTCTTTAGTCATTATTTATTCCTCCTAAACTAAACGAAAGTAATAAAAAACAGAAACCATTTCACCGCACTAAATAAGCAGTTTAAAGTTTCTGTTCATCATCTATAGCTCTTAAAACTTGAAATTTTAAGAGTCTTTCTCCATATAAAATAAAAATTATGTTTTGACGCGCATTATTTGCGACTTTTATTTTATTCATACTATAATTTTACAATAGTTAGAATTTTTAACAAGGGGAATTATTAATTTTATCTTAATGTTTTAAAATTTCGTAAATTGAATTTATCTTTGCACCATTTCAAATTATGTAGGTGCATTTAAAATTTCAATTAACCGTGTAAATTACTAATACCAAATTTAACAATAAGTTTAATTATTGGAAAAGAAAGAAATAAAACAGAAATCAATGAGTAAGCAATGATACGCAAAATTGTTTTAAATTTTCTATTTTTCATATTAGTACCATACCTCGCTTAAATTTTACAACAGACAGCATTCAAATAGTATTTATAATTCAAAACATTTTACGAATATTTTACAAAATAAAAATTCAATATTCAGAATAATCAAAAATCTTTTCACACATTGATTTATAGGAGATATTTAGATTGTATTCGATTATTTTATTGCTTTTATTAACTATTTCTTTGCGATAATCATTAATTATTGTTTAATTTTATAAAAATAAAATTCTCCTTTAAAATAAAAATAAGATATCAAATATTCTTCTCTTGGTGTAGTCATACCATAAAGCTTTTGGGTTTCTCCTTCTTTGATTTCTTCACATTCTCGAAAGAAGACATCATTAATAAATAATCTTTTATTATAGTAATATTTCGGACCATTTAAATCATAATCAATAATCAATGTTTTTTCAGGATATTCCTTTAAGAGAGAAATTTTTTTAAGTTCTAAATCAAATATATAAAAATAAGATTTGCCAAAACCACATACGCAATGGTATCCACCTCTGTTTTCTCCTGCACATTCTTTCTTAGGTGAAAAATCATAGGTGGCAAAAATCAGCTTATTATCTTCGATATATGCCTTTTTGTAAAATTTTGGATTCTTAACTTTGTCATTAATGCAAAAAGTTTCATTGTCATATATTAAGTTAATTTGATTATTGGCAATACAAAGATTGATTTTATCGAAACAAATTTCTGTTGATACACAAGTTGCCATTAATTTAGTTTTATCAGATTGCTTAATAATGCGACCATAATTGCCAATTAAATCAACGGAAATATAGATTGATTGTGAATAATTTATATATACAAAGTCTTCCTTAATGTTATCAGCCAATAATTTTCTTTTCTTTTCGACAATATCAACTTCAAACAAATTATATATTTTTCTCTTATCTTTTGCTCTCGTAAAACTTAAACAATAGAGCTTAGAGCCAATCACTTTAATATCTTCAATATCCCAATTTAAATCAGAAGTATCCCATAAAGAAACTAAATTATATTCTTTATCGTACTTACAAATATATTGTGAAGTATTCATTTCTAAGTAATTATTCTGCAAAATATTAAAATAATAATAAGAACTGTCTTCATCTACCGAATTGCTTCGGTATGAAATTCCGTTTATATTAAATGACGCAAATTTATTTTCATTTGTATCCACATTAAATGATCTAAGGCCAAGAAAAGATCTATAAAATATATTATTATAATTATCCGAAAGTAAAATCTCTTCTTCTTCAAAATAACATGGTATGTGTGAATAATGTGGATACCAATTACCTAGGCCATGAATTGCCAAAAGAATAAGAAAAGGCGACAATATTAAGGTACCAAGAATTATTATTTTTGTTATTTTTTTCAAAATTTTCATATCCATGTTAATACCAAATTCTCAAATTAATTAAAAAAGAAAATACATGACCCGTATCATCTGAATTAAAGTACATATCAGCGTTTTTACAATTCTCTATTCCAAAATCTTTATATCCTAGCTTATGCCACGCCCATTCATTCATTACTTTTCTCACATTAATACTAGCAAGAAACTTCTTGTTATTGATTTGAGTATAAGAAAAAGTAAAACTATCTCCTTTTAAATCGTAAAATGTATCACTATTATTTCCAAAAGATAGATTTATTTCTTGATGATCAGGAAGTTTAATAATTTGTGAAGAAATATTCTCAACCAATCTACATGTTCTCCCCATCCCATCAACAAAAGAATAACCATTTGAAAGCTTGTTTATATTTAAAAATGTAGATTCACTTCCTTTTTTGCTTTCGATAGAAACAAGTTCTTTATCCAAATTAAAATGATAAAAAATAGTTTTATCATTTGTAATTACATATTCAGAGCTATAGATCCTTAGCAAAAAACCAGTATGATTTGTATCATAATATAAGGAATTACTAAGCATAGAGAATTTATGAGTTCTATATTTTTCATCTATCCAATAATAGTTATTATTATCAAAATATATTTTTTGAAGATAATTAAATTTCCAATAATCGAATAAGTTGTTTTCTTTATATTGGTTATAAATTTGTGATAGTTTCAAAGGAAATTTATTACCATAAATAGAAGCTACATCTCTATTGAAATCAATTCTTCCATTAAATAAATTAATTTTATAGCTAATTAAATCCTTAATATTCTCTTCGAAAAAAGAATTCTTATAATCAGGTTCGTTCGTAAAAGAATCGAAATAATCAAAGATGATTTCACAGTTAATAAAAATAAGTATATCGTTTAAACTTTCTTTAGTTCTAACACAGAAAGACAATTGATTGTCAAAACTATTGTGAGTCTTCAAATAATTTAGATCTATAACATATTGCCCATTTCTTTTGTCGATAATTTGAACAACTTCACGATTCGAATTACAAAAATATAATCTTTTAGCGGAAGATTCTGTATCAGAAAACACTAAAGAAATCTTTGTAATTTCATTAATATTTATTCCCTCATCTAGACACAAAGTCTCTAGGTCAAAAGTTACATCAACTAAAAGTTCACTGTGATCATCATTTTTTGAAACATAAGGGATTTCTAATTCTTCTTCAACACTTGTTGAAAAATCAACAAATTTTCCCGAAAGCGTTAAATATTGTTCATCATTATTAATCATATTATTTTTATTTTATTATAAGACCATTAAAAAAGATATAGTGAAGGTAAATAAAAATTACGTTTTTTGATATAATTATTTTCATCATTAGATCCTCAAATATCTCATAATAATCTTATAAAATTCATCATAATAAAGATTAAATAATCGAATCCATTAATCAATTTCAATAATAAAAGGCCTATTAATTTTGGATTAATAGACCTAAGTTTATTCGCTAAGATAAATTATTTAGTTTCTGGATCCTTTTTTGTTTTCTTAGCTTTTTTAACTGGCTTTTCTTGAACCTCTTCTCCATTAGCTACTCTATCAAGTTCAGCCATTTCCTTTTTATAGCGTTCTACTTCTACACTATTAGCAAGGATGAAGTGATTTGGTTCAATTTCTACAAATGTAGGTTTTTCAACGCTATAATCATGAGCTTCTCTTGGGTTGTAAGGAATTCTTATACGATTCTTTTCAGTTAAAGGATTTGGTTTAGGAATTGCTGAAAGTAAACTCTTTGTGTATGGATGGAGAGGATGTCTAAAGAGCTCATCTGATGTAGCAAGTTCTACAACTTCTCCAAAATACATAACGGCAATTCTATCACAGAAATATTTAACAACTGATAAGTCATGAGCAATAAACATGATGGTTAAGCCCATTTCTTCTTTTAAGTTATTAAGTAAATTAATAATTTGTGCACGGATTGAAACATCAAGCGCAGAGATTGGTTCATCACAAATTAATAATTTTGGATTCATGATTAAAGCTCTAGCAATACCAATTCTTTGACGTTGACCACCACTGAATTCATGAGGATATCTATTACAATAATCAGCGATTAATCCGACCTTTTCTAAAACTTCAACAACTCTATCATGATCACGTCTTGCACTGATTGATTCTAGATTTGCATCAAGTTCTATTTTTAATTCGTTTGCTTCATGTTGATATCCTTCAACATTTTCATATCCTTCTCCGTAGCGAGATTGAAGAGCAAGAAGTTTTTCATTATATTCTTCTTTAAATTTTTGTTTTTGAACATTACGAGTAATAATTAAACCTTCTTTAATGATATCTTCAACAGTCATACGTGGATCAAGAGAATCAATTGGATCTTGGAAGATCATTTGAATCTCGTTGATAAGCTTTTTATCTGGATGTCTATCATCATGTTTAATTTGAGCGATTTTAGCTTTTTGAACCTTTATAACATCATTTCTAAATTCACGAGCTTCTAAAAGTTCGGCATTATATTGCTCTTTTTCAATTTCACCTTTTTTAAGAAGGTCATTAAGTTCTTTTACCTTTTTCTTATAACGAATATTGGTGTATTTGATTTCTTTTTCATTCCATCTTTTACCAGCACCAATTCTATGTCCTTTATAGTAAATTGAGCCAGATGTAATGTGATAAAGTCTAATAATTGATCTACCAGTAGTTGTTTTACCACAACCTGATTCACCAACTATACCAAAACATTCTCCTTCTTTAATTTGGAAATTGACATCATGTACTGCTTTAAGTTTGTATCTATTTGGTCCTTTTCCAAAGAAGAAATATTGCTTAAGGTGATTGACACTTAAAATAATGTTTTTATCAACATATTCTTGTTTATATTTACATCTTGTCTTAATAGATTTAATCTCGTCTTCTTTATTAATGACACCTTCAAGTTCGTTTGTTGGTTCATAATTTTCATCAGGAAGATTATCTTCATTCATCTTTTCAATAACAACATGTTTTTCTTGAACATCTTGATAAATCTTTGGATTTTCCTTAATAAGTGTCTCGTTTAAGGATTTATTTTCAACTTGGTCAATATATTCAAAAGATTCTTTTGGAACATATTTAAGTTGTTGGGATGCGCCTTTTACTTCGCTATCTCTAAATTGCTTAATTGAATTTGCAATACGAGTTTTAACAATTGAAGGCATTTCTACCTTTGGAGCATCTTCATGAAGTAACCATGTTGCAGCATAGTGTGTATCACTTAGCTTGAAATAAGGTGGCTCATATTTAAAGTCAATATCAAGAGCATATTTACTTCTTAAAGCGAATGCATCTCCTTTTGGAGGGAATCTCATATCTGGTGGAGTTCCAGGGATTGCATCTAATCTTTCTTTAGAATCTAAATCTGGAATAGATGATAAAAGTGCCCATGTGTATGGATGTTTTGGATTATAAAAAACTTCATAAGCTGTTCCATATTCTACAATCTTACCAGCGTACATTACTGCAACTCTATCTGCCATGTTAGCAACAACACCTAAATCGTGAGTAATAAAGATACAAGATAAGCCTCTTTCAGCTTTAAGCTTATTAATTAATTCTAAGATTTGAGCTTGAATTGTAACATCAAGTGCAGTTGTTGGTTCATCACAAATTAAGATATCTGGATTTGCAGTTAAAGCAATTGCAATAACGATACGTTGTCTCATACCTCCTGAGAATTCAAAAGGATATTGCTTAAAACGTTTTTCAGGAAGAGGAATACCAACTTCTTTCATGACCTCAAGTGCCATACGTTTAGCTTCTTCTTTTGTGATTTTTGTTGAATTAATATAATCTTCATTAACTTTTTGAATCTCAGCTTCTAAAGCGTCACGTTCAGCAAGGTATTTATCAAAAACTTCATTATTAGTTTTAGTAATCTTTTCTTCTTGCTTCTTCATCTTTGAAATATTAATTTCTTCAGGTTTTTCACTTCTAAAAAGATTCTTGTTTTTCTTTAGCTTTTCTTCTCTATCTTTCTTAATAAGTTCATATCTAGCACTTTCTTCAAGATCTAAGAATTGAGATTGGTTTTCAATATTTCTATTAACTGTTTCAAGTTGCTTTGTTAATTCAGCGATTTTTGCATCTTTTTCTTCTTTAAGATTTTTAGCAAATTCTTCATTTTCTTTTTTAGAATCAATCTTTTTAAGTTTTAAAGCTTTAACTAAAAGAGGTTTAATTGTTTTTGCTTCTTTACGTGTAAATTCAACGTAAGCTTTTAAATAATTCTTTCTATCAAGTAAGAATTCTAAATCGCTCTTTTCATCATGAGCATTATTTAAATAATCTTTTAAGAATTCAATTTTACGAATATATGATTCACTTTTTGCTTTATTAATATCTTCTTTTAAATAGCGATTATCATCGACTTTTTCTTTTGATAAATAATCAACTTTATATTCTAAAGAATCAATTTCTTCAGCAACATTCTTTTTAGCTAAAGTTCTATATTCTAAAACTTCTCTTTCTACTTCTGAAATTTCTTCAGCAGTAGCTTTAGCATTTTTAAGAGTTTTAATAAAACCATCAACTCGTTTAATTTCTACCTTTGATTTATTTTCTTCATAAGCAACATTAGCATCATTATTTCTAACTGCAACAAGTTGATCTGCAATTAAATCCATGTAATGTTTCTTTAAAATATTACGGTTAATTAAGGTAGCTTCTGTGATTTGTTTACCAACCTTTGTGATTGGATTTAAAGAACTTAAAGGATCTTGGAAAATCATTCCAATTTTATGTCCTCTAATACGATGGAATTCTTCTTCAGAAATTCTGACTAAATCTTCTCCTTCATAAAGGATTTGACCAGTTTCAATAATAGCATTAGCTGCTAAAATTCCCATGATTGTCTTACTTGTAACGGATTTTCCTGAACCAGATTCGCCAACAATACAAAGTGTTTCACCTTTATAAAGGTCAAAAGAAACACCTCTAACTGCGTGGACTAAACCAGAGTCACTAGTAAAATTAACCCTTAAATTTTTAACTTGAAGGACTTTTTCAGCATTTGCATAATCAAATTTATTCACTTGTTTTGCCATACTAATCACTTCCTTTCAATGATGGGTTAAACGCATCACGTAAACCATTACCAAATAAATTAAACGAAATCATAATTAATGCCATAATTGCACTTGGGAACAAAATAAGAACTGGGTTTGTTAATAAATAAGTTTGATTCTGACTTAATGTAACACCAAGTGAATGCATATCTTGGAAACCTAAACCTAAATAAGAGATTGTAGCTTCTGAGAAAATAACGCTAGGAATCATCAAAATTGATGATGTAATAATTGTTCCCATTGCGTTAGGTAAAATATGTCTAAAGATCAAACGAGGATGCCCTGCTCCTAGCGTTCTAGAAGCGAGAGTATATTCTCTATCTCTAAATCTATAGAATTGAGTACGAGTAATACTTGCAGTTCTAATCCATCCTGTCATACACATTGCAAGAATGAATGTGAAGAAATTACTTCCAAGATTTAAGATACAAAGTGTCATGATAACAATCCATGGAATACCACTTAAAATATCAGTAAATCTTTCCATGACAAGGTCAACAGTTCCACCAAAATATCCACAAATTGATCCCCAAACTAAACCAATTGTGAAACAGATTGCAAATGTCAATAAGCCTAAACCAAGGGATGTTCTTAAACCAACAAATACAAGTTTAAGTAAATCATTACCAGTACTATCTGTTCCAAAGAGGAATTTTGGCATTTCAGCATAACCAAGCCATTTATAACCATAAACATCACAAATAAATTGGTAAGCAGTTATGCCACCACTAGTTGTGACAGTAATCTCTTTCATAGAAACAATTGGACAATATTTATCAGTCAAATCTGTTTTTAAAGTCTTGTAATATTTATCAAGTTCAAGAGCAGCATCATTATATAAAGCGTCATCAATATTAAATGATGAAGAAATCCATCCTTTTTCAACATATTCATTCACAAGAGATAATGATAATGTTCTTTCTTGGACGCCATAAGCTGCTTCATAGGTGTCATAAACAAATGAACAAACATAACCTAAGCCATGGTATAACTTCTTAGTTCCAGTACTTGTCCAATAACCTCTAGCTGAAGGTTGTTTTAAAATCATTTGATTTGCGTTATCAAATCCTAAATTTGTAAATGGAATTGATGTATCATTTTCTGCTTCAAAAATAATAGATCTAATAGCTAAACTTGATTGAGAATTTGCTACAGGAAGCATTTCAATTCTTAAATTTGCATTTTCAAGTCCATTTGCTGCTACATCTGGATCAGCAGCAACTTCTTCTAAGAAATTAGAAACTTCAAGTTTTTTAGTTTTTAAAGTTGAAATTGTATCATTAACTGCTCCAGCAACAAGTTTAGAATCATCACTAAATTCTTTTAAAGTTACAGTTTTTCTTTCATCAACAGTTTTAGCCTTATAATCAATTAAAACTCTATAATCGCATCTAGCAAATCCTTCAATATGCTCATCAAGAACAGTTAAAGTGACTTTATAAGTATCAGTTAAATCAAATGCATAATTTTGTGAATAGAAAACTGTTGCATATTCGCTAATTGCTTCTTCATCAGTTATATCAATATCTGTAGCTGTTGATTTAACACAAATTATATTTGCATATCCATAATTTGCTGCTGCAGTTGCATCTTCTAAATAACCGACCTTAGCTGGAGTTAATTTAGAGACAGCACGCTTAGGATAATTTGCTTCAAAAGGATAGTAGAAAACGTTTCCTGCTTCATCAACAATTTTTTTAGATGTATCACAAGGTGCGTTTTCAATCTTTTTAGTACCATCCCAGAAACCTGTTCCAGCATTAAATGCTTTAGGAGCTAGGAAAAGTTCATAAGGATGGGAAACATCAATGTTATTTGTATCAATAACAGGAATTAAAAGACTTAAAACAAGTAAAATTCCTAAAATGATACCACCAGCAACACTACTCTTATTTTTTGCAAAACGTTTTAAAGCATCTTTAAAGAATGTTGTTGGTTTTGTTTTAAATTTTTGATCATGAATTGCTTCATTTTGTTGTTTTAGCTCAAAATTGCTTTCTTCAAGGGCAATTTTATGTTCAATACCTGAACTATCTACATAGATATATTCTTTTTTATCCATTGTTCTTTGCCCCCATTCTAATACGTGGATCAATAAATCCATATGATATGTCTAAGAAAACACTTGCAGTTAAAGAAATAAGTGTAAACATAGCCATATCAACCATCAAAACGCTATAGTCTTTTGAATTGATAGCTAAAACGAATAAACCTCCAATTCCTGGAATGTTATATAAATTTTCTAGAATCATTGATCCAGATAAAATACCAATAAATTCAGCTAAAATTGATGGAACAATTGGGACCATTGCATTACGTAAAGCATGACGCGTAATACATTGTGTCTTTGTTAATCCTTTAGTTCTAGCAAGTAAAAGATAATCACTACTCATGACTTCACAAAGTTCTGCTCTAGTAAATCTACAATATCCACAAATTGAACCAAAACTTAGTGCCATAACAGGGATAAAATAACCTAAAATTTTATTTTGAGTTGTACTTGTTGCATCTGGCCATTGAGATGGGAAAAGTTTTAAATCAAAAGCTAACCACTTAATTAAAAGTGAAATGACAATAAAACTTGGAACAGAAATAAAGACCATAACAATCGTCGAAATAATGTGGTCTGTAGGTTTATTTTTCTTTAATGCTGCCCAAATTCCTAACGCAATTCCTAAAGGAACACTAACTAAA
Source organism: uncultured Mollicutes bacterium (assembly GCA_946539555.1). Classification (GTDB taxonomy): domain Bacteria; phylum Bacillota_I; class Bacilli_A; order RFN20; family CAG-826; genus Onthovivens. The sequence goes on from CAMNHN010000009.1 coordinate 24,124, forward strand.
ACACTCCAAATATTGATACCAATAGAAACTGGGAGTCTAGAACCAATAATGCTCATTGCTGATGCATTAAATTGAATGGCGGTTGAGGTTCCCCAATCCCATTTTGTTAATACATTTCCCCAGAAATTAAAATATTGTTCCAAAATTGGACGTTGATAGTAATACCAATTATTGCCATCCTTAACTAAATCAGTTCCTTCGGTAGTGAATAAAAGGTCTCCATATCCTTCTTTTTGCTCTGTAGCAAATTTGATTACATAACCGTAATCTAGTTGTGCTTCATAATAACGCCATTGATCACTAGCCATACCAATCGGACGTTGGAACGGCAAGAGTTTCATCATCAAATAAGTTAAACTTAGAATAATAAAGGCGGTTATTAAAGCAAGCACTAATCTTTTAACGACATACTTCCACATAACTTTTCCTCTTAAAATCTTATAGATTTTACTACAAATAAATTTAAAAGTATATAAGAAAAAAATCAGCGTAACCTGTACGCTGATTTACTTTTATAAAAACCTTGCAAATCTCAAGTATTTTTCACAAATTATTGATTTGAACGAGAAATATCTTGAGTTGTAAGTGATGAAGCAACTGCTATTCCTTCAATCTCCATGTAATAGGTGACTGTGAGGTTAAGACCCGTAATATCTTTCCATTCAATGTTATTTGTGATTTGTCCATTTGTATTTTCTGGAGTTAAAACCATAGGAACATTGACATAGAATCTTGCTGTTGGTTCTTCAGCATTTTTACCAAAGTAACCATTTAAGTCAACATCTGATTCTGTTGCACCAACACTTCTTGGAGCAAAGAAATTTGTCTTAGCATCATCGCCATAATAGAAGTTAACAGCTACTGTTTCTGTTGCTGAGCCTTTCTTATATGAGATGCTTGCTGTAACATAAGCTTCGTTTTTAACTTCATCGTTTTCATAGATCTTGAATGCTGCTTGTTGAGCTGCTGCTGCAACTTCTAAATCGAATGCAATTCTTTGGCATGCAGTTCCATTAACTGTGAAGTTAGATGTACCTGTACCAGCTTGTTTGACTGTAACTGGGTTAGCAACTGTCTTACTATCTGTACCAATAATAGCACCTGTTTTTGCAGCTGCCCATAAACCATCAAAGCTCCATTCTTTACCATCATAAATAATAGCATTACTACCATCTTCATTAATGGTAGCAGTATCCATACCATAGTTAAGTGTGAATCCTGATGAGTTATCACTCTTTAAAACTTCCATGAAACCAAGTGGGTCGCTTGTCATACCTGAAATAGAACCAAATCCTAAATCAAACATACCAGATCTCATTGTGTCATAAACGACTTGATAGTCACTATTACCACCATCTTGAGTGAAGTTAATTCTAAATCCTGCTTTATAAGCATTTGTTTTTTCAAAAGCTGTATTCCAGAAACCAATAATATCGTTTCCGTATTCTTTTGGATCGGTTGTATTCATCCAAGAAATCTTGATTTCTTCTGTTGATTTATAACCAGTATAACTTCCGTTAACTTCAACTTCTTCTTTAATAGCTGCATCAAATAATTGGACAGCTAATTCAACATTATAGCCGTAAGTTGATGGTGAATAATCAGCTAAAACTGCTTTGTGTTGAGGAGTTTCGTTATATGATTTACCAAGTTCTGGTTCCCAAAGATATGCAGGAGCAAAATATTCTTGTGAAGGAATGTTACCTCTATTTTCAGCAAATGTTTTTCTATCAATAGCAAAACTTAATGCGTTAAGGAATTTATCATTGCTCATCAATGGTTTAACTTTATAAGAACCTGTTGCGTTATAAGTTGCTGTTTTCTTAGGATCTTTAAATCTATCATTCCATTCTTCTTGAGTTGAAGAGTTAACATTAAGTTTGAATGTTGATGAACCTTCTGTTTTTGTTGTACGAGCATCATTAACATATTCAGTAATGTAATCCTTAGGAATTGAACATGCATCTATCATGTCTTTTAAGAAATAATTGGTGAATGCGAGGTTTGTATCACTTGCTGCACCTTGTAAGTACATAAGTTTTAATCCCTTGATGTTATATCTACCGCTTAAAAGTTGATTGTTTGCATCCCATTCTTTATATAATTCATTCTTTTTATAAACGTTATATTGAGAAGCTGATTGTTCAAGGACATATGGTCCAACTGAAAGTAAGTTATCAACAGGTGTAATTGTTGAATCTGTCTTATTGACTGTACCATAAGCATCTTTCATACCTGATTGATAGATGTTTGCATCACTCTTATCAGGAGCAATTGCTCTAATGAAGTCTGCTGGGAATGGTGAAACAAGTGAACTTGAAACAGCTTGCATTGCTGAGAATGCAGTTAATTGTTGATTGAATTCGAAGTCTAAATATTCACCATATGTATCTTCACCACTCTTCAAACCAACCATGTTATCAAATGTTTGTTTTGTTTGGTCGATATTTGAGTTTCCAGCTGAAGCTGAGTTATAAGCTTTAGCCCCTTTAAGTGTTGATTCACTTGTATCAGAAATCATATCGGTCATTCTCTTTAAGTGTATCTTACCATTTAAGAGGACTCTGTATGGTGTGATGTAGTCTTCAAGTTCAAGAAGTCTACCTTTAAATGAATAACCTTGCTTATTTTCGCCTTTTTGATCAACGAAATCATAAGTTCTATCACTTAATGTATTATAAGCAATACCATCGCTCTTTCCGGTTCTAACATAGACTCTATATTTAGAAGCTAAGCCTAAACTATTTTTATTTAAAGCGATTGGTCTAACTTTACCTTTTTCAGCATCTTTATCTTCGTAAGCTGTAATTGTTTTACCATTATAAACAGTTGTTTTTGGTGATGGTTTTGCTAAATGTGGGAAATATTCATATCCATCACGAGTAGCATTCATCTTTGTGTTATAAAGGGTTGAAGCAACATAGCTATAAAGATCGCTTGATTCACTACCATCATCATCAAGATAGTTGAATTTTTGTTTGTTATTTGTACCAGCATATGAGTGGTAATATTCTCTCCATGCTTCGTTACTTTCTTGTTCAGCTGTCATAGGTTTTGTGATGTTACCTTCAGTTAAGATACCAAAGCCATAACCTGTGATGTAGTTATTTGTTGGTTTGCTGATACGGCTACTATACATGACGTAACCACCATTTTGGAAAAGTGTGATACCTGTTAAATGGTTATCAACAACATATTTTTCAAGTTTTCCTAAAATGTCGAGCTTTTCTTCATATGATTTACCAACATAGTTGAATGCACCAACTGCTCTTTCTGGAGCTTCTAAAACTTTAATCGTGACTGTTTTTGGTTCTAAACCTTCAACACCATTTCTAACTCTTACAGTAACTGTTCCCTGTCCTGGAGCTTTACCAGTAATTTTACCATTTGTATCTACTTCAAT
>CAMNHN010000010.1 GCA_946539555.1 uncultured Mollicutes bacterium
TGTATGAATTATAGAAATTTAATTTAAAATAATACTTATGGGACTTTTAAAGAAATTAATTAAAAAAGCAGTGCAGCCAGCTGTAAATAACTACAAAGGAAGGGTTGGTGAAAATAGAGTAGATTCTAAACTTAATCCTTTAATATTTGGAAAAGTAGAACATAAACAAATTAATGACTTGATTCTGATTGATGAAAATAATAAGAGTCATCAAATAGATCATATAGAAATAAGACATAATGGTATATTTTGTATTGAAACAAAGAATTACATTGGTTGGATATTTGGAAGCGAAAATCAAGATAAACGGACTCAAACTTTATATACACGAGAAAAGCATCAGTTTGTAAATCCTTTAAAACAAAATAAATCTCATATTTATCACTTAAGCAAAATTTTAGGCAAAAAATATAAAATTAATTCTCTTGTTGTTATGGTTCAAAACAACGCTGATAAAGTAAAGTTACCTAATGTTATAAATATTGATAACCTTAAATCTTATTTAAAGAATTTTAATGACGGAACAAATTATTCTAGTGAAGAAATGGACGACATCTATCAAAAAATTATTAGCGCAAAAGCTGATATGAGTACTAGAGAACATGTTGATAATATTAAAAAAACACAAAGTGAGTTAAAAGAAGGAGTGTGCCCAAGATGTGGTGGTAAGCTTGTTCTTCGTGAAGGTAATTATGGCAAATTCTATGGATGCTCTAATTATCCTAAATGTAAATTTTTATTAAAAAATAAATAAGTAAATTATTAATGAGGAAAAATATATGAATTGTCCTAATTGTAATAAATTAATTAAAGATAAAAATGCACTTTATTGCCCTAAATGTGGTGAACCTTTAATAAGTGATAATATTTATAGAAATTTAAATGAAGATAATATAGAAATATTGATTAGACGTAATAGAAGTAATGAAGATAAAAATACTGGAAACATATTTATATTTTTAGGTATATTTTTCTTCCTTATTATTTTTGGCATCTTTTTATTAAGTGCAGGTATCTTAATTAAAAAAGAAGCTAAAAAGAATGCCAAAAATAATCATGAAATAATGTATCTAGATAAACAAAATAATAAAATAATAATCTATTCAATAGATAATAAAGAATATGTAGTTGATCCTAAAGATATTGTTAATCTTTATGAATCGGGAACAAGTAAAGAAATAGAAGCTACGCTTATTTATAAAGATAAATCAAAAGGATTAATTTTAGGATTTACTTTCAAAGACGATTTAGCAAAAGCTAAAACGGCTTTAAAAGAAATAAATAAATAAAATTAATTAGTTGTTAAAAAAGTGGGATAACATGAACGAATACGTAATTACTTATAATTATAAAGGGCAAAGAAGAACTGAACATATTTTTGCTATGTCGCCACAAGAAGCTAAAGACTTATTTAAAGGAAGACATAGTGAACCAATATCAAGTTGTATATTAGCTAAATATTCTATAGATAAAAGATAATAGTTGATTTTGTATTCTTATTTAGAAGCATTTAGAAATACTAAATTCAAATATGCGTCATAAAGTGAACCATGACCGGTTCACTTTTTTCTAGTAGAAGAAATAAAGAATTTAACTCCTTTATAGTGAAGTCTACTTTTGAGACTTAGGAAAAATTAAAGCAATAATTTGAATTCCCGACTCTTAAAAAAATAAGATATTTATAAGTAGCGAATGAAAAGAAATAGAAGATTTTTATTCTTTTAATAGGCGTTAAGACGAAATAAAAAATATTTTAAAAAAATAAAAATAAGTCTTGATATACGTAATCAAATGATTTAGTATTATTGCAAGAATTTATAAAAATAGTAAGAATTAGCAAGTTTTTTTAAAAAAACCGGAAGGATTAGACTCTTGGATGCTATATATTAGTAGAGGGGGATATTCTAGTAAATTAACTATTCTTATAATTACTAATTATATTTTTCTATTCGTTTATATTTATCTAGTTCTTATTAGTTAGGTGAGAATTTATGAGATTAAGCATTATGCAGAAAGGAGACTATAAAAGATTTATATTTAGAAAATAAAGTCAATGTGTTTATATACTTTTTGTTTTAAATACTAGATAATATTAATATAAATATTAATCTTGATAGAAGGTAACAATATGGGAATCTTTGTAGCCATCATATTTTATATAGTAGAAATAAGTCTACTTTTTTTGCTTGCTTCGAAAATTAGAAGATATAAAACTTTAACAATTAAGGACACTGTTGCTTATCCGCTACTTTTAGTTGCGACCTTCCTTTTGATGGTTTTTACTAGATTAATTTATCTTAGTGATATGAATTTCTGGGATATCACAAAAGATTCTTTTAGTGATGCTTTTGATATTATTAAGCTTTCTTTTAATAAAGATATGCTTGCTTTACTTAAAGAAAAAGATATTGCTATTTTAATTGCGTATTACGGAGCTTACTTAGTTTCATTTGTTGCTTTAACAAGTTTAACAATTTATTTATTTTTTATTGCTATAAAGAATTTTTCTCGTTTATTAAAAGTAGTAGCAAATGGAAAAAGGATTGTTTTAATTTTTGGTTTTAATGATGATGCAAAACAAATGATTAAAAATTTTAAAGAAAGTAAAGTTAAGATGATTGTCGTGCTTGATTGTTCAACTTTAGATAAAAGAGTTGATGAAAAAGCATTCATCGATCAATTTAAAATTAGTTTTGTTGAGTGCCCATATAAACTTAAGAGTGATTATATTAAAACTATTATTAAACTTACACGTTATAAATCTAGAGAATATACAATATTAACCTTTTTTGAAGATGATAAGAAAAACGATGAGTTTTCTAGTGAAGCTATAAGATTTTTAAATGATGAAAAATTTAATAGTGACAACACTAGATTTATCATGTGTGTTAATAATGTTCAGGATAAATATATAACAAATAAGATTTATGACCCCGTAACTAATCTTGATATCACAAAAGGAAAATTAAGAACTTTTAATAAATATAATCTTAATTCACTTTTAGTAATGCGAGATTATGACTTTGCTGGGTTAATTAGAAACTTAGAAAACGATAATTTGCGTTTTATCAACGATGATTGCACTATTGAAAATGCTGATATCCATGCATATTTTTTAGGTTTTGGAAAAGTGAATCAAGCACTTCTTAAAGACACATTAATTAATAATCAATTTGCTAAAAAAATCAAAACAGAAGATGGAAAATTCGTTCTTTCACCTTTAGAAATTAAGGTACATATTTATGATGAAAATATTCGTTTAAAAGCGATCGATTTAAATAATGGAATTTTTAAATATAATAAAGCCTCATTTAATCATAATGAATATTTAGATTTACCTAAAGATTATATTTCTAATGTTGATTTTCATTTAAATACTAATATTGAAGATAGAGATTTTATTAATTCGATTTATGATGAAATTAAAAATAGAATTAAAGAAAATAAAACTAGACAAATTAATTTCTTTTTCATTTCTTTAAATTCAGATATGTATAATTGTTTGATTGCTGATGCTATAAAGAAGAGTTTATCAACTATAGAAAATGCATTTAATTATTATTTTGTAAGGAATGCAATTGGTGATGCAAATCTTAATAAGGCAAAAGACGTCATTTACATGGGACAAGTAAAAGATATTTTCTCATATAGAAATGTGTTGCTTAATGAAGTATATTCACAAGCAAAGTTTGAACATTATTTATATCAAGGAAAAGAGAATGAAGATATTGAAAAATTATGGCAAGAATTACCAAAAACTAAGCAAAAGTCAAATATTTATGCAGTTTTATCTTTAAATTTTAAAGCTCATCTTTTAAATTTAAGCGAGAATAATTATAAAGAAAAATATATTAAAGATGATAATAATGGCATTAAGCGTTTAATTACGCCTAGTGAAAAATTTTCTGCTAGAGATGTTTTAGCTTTTATAGAACACGAAAGATGGAATGCTTTTGAACTTTCTTGTGGAGTCTTACCATTTAAAATTTCAAGTTTCTTAAAAATTAATGAAAACACAAAAGAAGGCGAAGAAGCTTTAAATCAAATAGAGCCTAATTATCATTTATGTATTGCCTCCTCTTATGGCTTAGTCGAATATTATGAGCTTTTTAATAAATATAAATTTGGTGGAGCAGATGTAATAAAATGGGATTATACATTGATGGATAATTTTATTGCTCATAAAGAAAAAGCTCAAGAAGCAAAGGAGGCATAATATGTACTCTGTTTTTATTGCTTATCATGGTTCAAATAGCGAACTTGGAAGTGGAGCTGTTGCGCAAGAATTAAGAGAACTCTTATCTAGAGAGAATTATAGATATAGACCATATTGTGGTCCAGAAACTGATGAGCATAATTTTCTTGAACATATGAATGTTGTGATTCCTCAATCTGAGCTTTTTGTTTTGGTTATAAACGATAATGTTCCTAGAAAAGAAAATGGCGCATTAGACATTGATAGATCATATTATTTAAGTGAAGAAATTAAATCATTTAGAAAATTAATTAAAAACAAAAAAAGAAATGTTAAAGATTTTTGTGTTTGTTTTTTAAGTAACAAAATAAAAAACGAAGCAAAATATGGATTTGTTAAATCGTTACTTTCTGAAATTGATGAAGACGATACTTTATATAATGGAAATCACGATTATATTCATTCTTTTTCTCAAATTGTAGATTGGTTTAGAAGCAGAACAAATTCTAAACTTTACAATCAACCATTTTCAATTAATTATGTTCCAATACCTCTTCTTGAAGAAGAAGTTAAATCTTTAGCTCAAAAAAATAATTCTTCAAAAGCATTACTTATTGAAATGAAGAAGGGAATGGGAAAAACTACTTTTATAAAGCATATTAGAGATGATCTATTTCCTAATTCTTCAGCAGCTTTATTTTTTAATAAAGATGAAGGATATTTATCAGTAGGTAAATTTAAAAAAGATTTTATACCTCAACTTATTAAAAAGAATGAGGAAACATTCTATTTAGATGATTTCGGATATTTTAGTATTACTTCTTTTGCTAAATATCTAAATAAAATTAAAGAAGAATATTATAAAAATGAGACACTTGTGATTTTGCTTGATTCAATAGATGATGCAAGATTAGTTAATGGAGTCAATCCAATATTAGAATTATTTACTGATATGAGTCTTTATGATGATGGAATTATTTTTGTCATCACTAGCAAACTTCCTGAAGGCAATCTTAAATATAATAGATATATATCTAATTTTATCGATAACTTCAAAGGTAAAAGAATTACAGTGGATGAGAATAATATCGAATATTTAAGATTCTTATATCTTTATTATAGTGGTAGATTTTATGAAAGCTTTAAAGATACAGATTTAGAAGTTGATGAACTATTTGAAAACGTTAAACCTAAAAACATTTTAACTTTCTCTTTGATGTTTTATATTGCTAATTTATATCTAGAAGAAAACAAAAATAAATCACTTGAAATTGTCAAGTCAGTTGAAAACGCTTTAACTTATTATTATGAATATTTAAAAGAACATAGTGAAGCAAGCGAGGATTATGAACGCTCAATGGCAGCCTTATATTTACTTGCTATATCTAACAAGCCTTTAACTTATGATGAACTCGATAAGATAAGTTTGAAAGTCTTTAATTTCCTTGTTTCCCCATCTATTGTTAAATATAAAGATACTTTAGCAATTCTTGTTGAATCAAGTTATGATGTGACTGGCAAAATTAGATTTAATATTAAACATGAAAAATTAAAAGAAATGATCATTTTAGATAACGCTAATAAAAAACTCAAAAGTGATATTAAAGGCAGCATCGAGTTTACTTTTATGGCGCTAAATAGTCAAAAGAAGCTTTTAGATTTTATTAATGAAAACATTGAAATTTCTTACCTATTTAATTTTTATTATGACTTATTAAATGACGAAAAAAGGTCAAAATTGATAAAAAACATTGCTAATTCCTTATCAAATTTAAGTTGGGGCGATAAAATGAATCTAATAAATAAGGAACAATATTTTTTAGAAAAAGTAGTTTCGATCCCTGAATTTAAAAATTTCGATGAAATTTCTAGAGCAAAAATTTTAACGAGAATAGGAATCGATGAACAACTCATGGAATATAATTTTGATTCTATTCATCATTTAGAAGAAGGTTATTGGATATTTAGAAATCATGAAGCCGAACTTACTGATTTAGAAAAATATTCTTATCTAGATAATGTTGCTTCATTTGCAAATATGGCAGTGCGATTAGACTCAAACTATTCAACAATAGGTCTATTTAAAAAATCATATAGATTATCAAAAGAACTATTTGAAAAAGGAATAGTTCCTTTAAGAGATCATACAAATACGATTCTTGCTTATGGAAATGTTGCTGATAATTTCGGGCAAAATTCAAAACTAGATTTTAAAATGATAAATGAAGCTAAAGAAATTTTATTTAATTCAAAAGAAGATATAGATTTAGGTCAAAGAGGTTGGTATTATCAACGCTTATCGAATTATTCATATTGTGTAAAAGAATTTGATAAAGTTCACCCTTATTTATTGAAATCTTTTGATGCATATTTATATGCCTTTGAAAAAGCACCAGAAAGTTTCTATTTTGGTAATCTAGTCCAAGTTTCAGGTGCTGTTATTAGATCGATTAGTGAAGAAAATATAAGCGTCGAAGAAAAAGAAGCAAAAATTAAAGAAATCGAAAATAAAATTATGACAAATGTTAAGAAAATTAATTTTAATTCAGTAGGAGTTTTTGCTTATTTTTATGATTCAATTGGAATGTTTTATGAAGCGAAAGGCAATAAAGAAGTAGCAAGAGAATATTACGAAAAAGGATTAAATGGAATTGAAGCTTTAAAACAAAAAAGAGTTGTATTAACTGATGAATTAAATAAAGCTAGGAATTTATTGTTAAAAAAGATTTCTTTTCTTGAAAATGAAAAAATTGACGATAATAATCATGAAATTTCTCAAATTACACCGGAAGATAAATATCCAAAATTAAAATACAAAATGCTTGATGAAGTCATTTTTAAAGATGATGAAAACAACTTAATTAAAGGTGAAATTGTAACAATTGATAGATATGGTAAAGAGCCATTTTATGAATATGATATTGAAAGTGGAAATATGCTCTATAAACACGTAAATTATCAATCGATTGTTGATTATGATGAATCATAATTGTAAAAAAGTATTTAAAGGATAAGTTATGAACGAATACGTAATTACTTATAATTATAAAGGGCAAAGAAGAACTGAACATATTTTTGCTATGTCACCAGAAGAAGCTAAAGACTTATTTAAAGGAAGACATAGCGAAGCTATTACAAGTTGCATACTTGCTAAATATTCTACAGATAAAAGATAGTTGATTTTTAAAAGTATAAAAATATAAAGTTTCAATTTTTTGTCATAAAGTGAACCAAAAATGGTTCATTTTTTATTTTTATCGGAAAAAGTACACATTTGAACTTCGCATATTTAGTGAAGGCCGCTTTTTAAGAATATTAAAGGAGATTTAGAAAAGAGTATTGCGTCATTAAATTTTAATGATTTCGTATTTACTTTTTAAATGTATATGCTTATCATAAAATTGTGGAGGTGACATTTATGATGACTTTAATACAATGTAAGGTTGAAGAAGATGTTAAGGATCAAGCAGTTGAACTTTTTAAAGAAATTGGCATAGATTTATCATCAGCAATCAGAATATTTTTAATTAAGTGCATTAGAACGGGTGGAATACCTTTTGAAGTAACAAAAGATATTATGGATTTTGAGCTTTATAAAATGCTCAAAGAAATTCAAAGGTATGAAGAATCAATTGGAAATTCAAACATGACTTTAGAAGAAATTAATGAAGAAATTCGTCTTGCTAGAGAAGAACGTAGAGCGCGAGAAGCTAAAGAAAAAGAAGGTAAAAAATAACGGAGGAAAGTTTATGAATTTTTGTCCTAAATGTGGTGCTAATATAACTGAAAATGATAAATTTTGTCCAAGTTGTGGAGCAAAACTTGAAGAAGAAAAAGTAGTTGTTGAAGGCGAAGTTAAAGAAGAAACACTTGATAATGAAGAATACAAAGTAATTTTAAGAAGAGATAGGAGTAATGATGCCCAAACAATGGGAATTGTTTTTATTGTTGTAGGTGCACTTATTAGCTGGATTGTTATTGGTATAGTTTTGATTGTTTTAGGAATATTACTTTTAATTGCTAGCGATAAGAATACAAAAGCTACTAACGATTTAATCTATTTTAACGAAGATACAAACACTTTCTTATTTTATGATTTAGACAATGCAAAATATAAAGTAGAAGCAAAAGATGTTGTTAAATTAAATAGAAGCAGTTTCCAAGATAGAGCATATGTAACACTTAAAAATGTTAATAAAGATATTCAACTTGGTTTTGCTCATAAATTCGAAATTGAAAAAGCTATTAAATTTGTTGAAGAACAAAAGAATAAATAAGTAAAAAGAAACTAATATTTATTTAAAAAAACCTTTTAAATTCATATATTTTTTAAAAATATGTGGCTTTTCATTTGATGAAATTTATTTAAACAACATTAATAATCTTATGAATTTATTTGAGATATAATAATTTTAAGAAATAAAATAAAAAATATTTAAATATTACTTTTTGAAATTAAAGCAGACTTTGATTAGATTAAAGTAGAAATACAAAAATAAATTTTTGTATAATATAAGGGATATTTTAAAGGAGTACAATTATGCCTGAGATTTTTAAAAAGGACCCTAGTACAATAAGTGAGTCCAATCCTTCTATTGTTTCTAAATATTGTGGAAACGAAGAAGATTTTAAACAACATCAAGACTATGCAAAACTTGGTAAAAGAATTACTGATAATGTTGAAGTAAAACTTTTTGGTATTAAATCAACATCACCTGAATATTGGGGATTAAGAGAAATCTTAACTCAAGATGAAGTTACCGTTGCCTTAACAATGAAGATTAGAAAATGGTATAAATTCGAAGATATCTATAAAAATAATAAAAAGAATTTTGATCCAGTAAGACTTCAAGAAATATTAGATTTGATGGCAGTCCATGGAATCGTTGAATACGATTATGGTGATCACTATACAGATGATGGTCCTGTAAATAAGAATTGGACTGAAGAATATAAAGCTCAAGAAAAGAGATATAGAATCTCATATTTTGTCCCTGGTTCAGCTGAACTTTTCAATTCATCAATTGATAGAATCGATAAGAATCCAGCAGTTGCAAGTTTCTTTGAAAGAATGACTTTCTTACCTCTTGAAAAGATTACTTCAATGGTCATGCCAGGAGGAATGGGTATTGGAATGCACGTCATACCTGTTGAAAAGGCAATTAAAAATACTCCTGAAGCAGTTAAATTAGAAAAAATCTCATATTGGCTTAAAAAATATGAAGGACATATTTCAGCTGGTATTTGTTCATGTAGACAATCAAGAGCTATGTTAGGTGAAGGTTGTGCAGATGATCCAAATGACTGGTGTATTCAAATGGGCGATATGGCTGATTATACAGTTGAAACTGGAAGAGCTCACTATATTACTAAAGAAAAAGAAATAGAAATTTTAGAAAAAGCTGAACAAAATGGTTATGTCCATCAACTTACAAACATTGATGGTGAAGATCATATTTTCGATATTTGTAACTGTAACCCAGAAATTTGTAACGCTTTAAGAACAGCTTTACTTTATAACACTCCAAATATGGAACGTTCAGCATATACTGCAAAAGTTGATAAAGCAAATTGTGTTGCTTGTGGTAGATGTGTAGAAGTTTGTCCAGCTGGTGCTGTTAAACTTGGTCAAAAACTTTGTACTTCTAAAGGCGAAGTTGAATATCCAAAACAAGTTTTACCAGATAAAATCCATTGGGGTAAATATGCTTGGGATGAAAATTATAGAGATACAGCTAGAGTTAATACACATCCTACAGGAACAGCTCCATGTAAAACAGCATGTCCTGCTCACGTAGCTGTCCAAGGTTATTTAAAGATGGCTTCTCAAGGAAGATATGAAGAAGCACTTGCTTTAATTAAACGTGAAAATCCATTCCCAGCAGTTTGTGGAAGAATTTGTAACAAGAGATGTGAAGATGCATGTACTAGAGGAACAATTGATGCTCCTGTTAGCATTGATGCAGTTAAGAAATTCCTTGCAAATCGTGATTTAAATGCTGAAACACGCTATGTTCCTAAGAAAGTTATTTCTAAGGTTGATGGTGAATTTGATCAAAAGATTGCTATTATTGGTGCAGGTCCAGCAGGTTTAAGCTGTGCTAATTATCTTGCATTAATGGGATATAAACCAACTGTTTTCGAAAAGAATGCAAAAGCTGGTGGTATGATGATGTATGGTATCCCATCATATAAACTTGAAAAAGACGTTATTGATGCAGAAATTGATATTATTAAAGAGTTAGGCGTTGAAATTAGAACAAATTGTGAAGTTGGTAAAGATATCACAATTGAAGAACTCAAAAAACAAGGCTATAAAGCTTTCTATATTGCAATTGGCTGCCAAGGTGGAAGACTTCCAGGTATTGAAAATGAAACAGCCGAAGGTACATCAATTGCTGTTGATTTCTTAAGAGGAGCTTATGAAAATCAAGATCAACATATCGATGGTGATGTTGTTGTTATTGGTGGTGGTAATGTTGCTATTGACTGTGCTAGAACTGCTCATAGATTTGGTGCAAAGAGTGTCAATATGTATTGTTTAGAAACAAAAGAAACAATGCCTGCAACAAATGAAGAAATTAAAGAAGCTGAAGAAGAAAATATCGTTATTAATCCTTCATGGGGTCCAAAATCAATCGAAGTTGATGAAAAAGGTCATGTTAAATCCATTACATTAAAGAGATGTACATCAACAATCGATCCAGAAACTAAGAGATTTAATCCTCAATATGATGAAAACGAGACAATTACTGTAAATGCTAGTAGAGTAATCTTCGCAATTGGTCAAACAATTGTCTGGGGTGACCTCTTAAAAGGAACAAAAGTTACTTTCTGGCATGGTAATTATCCAATCGCTGATAAATTCACATATCAAACAGCTGATGAAGATATCTTCGTTGGTGGAGATGTCAACACTGGTCCAAAATTTGTAATTGATGCAATCGCTCAAGGTCATGAAGCTGCTGAGTCATTAGCACGTCATGTCTCATGGAATGCTTCACTTACAATTGGAAGAGATAGAAGATATTTTGTTGAATTAAATAAAAAAGATATCGTTGTTGATTCATATGATACAGCTGGAAGACAAGAAGCTGGCATGGATGAAACAAAAGATTACAAGAACTCATTTAGAGATTATCATAAGACATTAACTGAAGAACAAGTCTTAGCAGAAACAAAACGTTGTTTAGGTTGTGGTGCTTCAGTTGTTGATCCAAATAAGTGTATTGGTTGTGGATTATGTACAACTCGTTGTGATTTTGATGCAATTCATTTATTCAGAGACCATCCACAAAATACAAATATGAGAATGGCTGAAGATAAGATTACTGGTTTACTTGGCTATGCATTAAAACGTGGATTCAAGATTATCGCTCATAGTGGTTCGAAAGAAGCACGTATGATGAGAAAGAAACGTAGAGAATTCAATAAAGCTAGAAAAGCTTGGAAGAAAGAAAAACCACATACTGGTAATTCAATTCCTGTTCCAGAAAGATAAATTTAATGCACGAACTTGGAATTGTATTTCAAATTATCAAGCAAGTTGAAGACGTAGCAAAAGCAAATAATGTTAAAAGTGTAAAAGAAGTTACATTAGAAATAGGTGAAGTTTCAGGTATCGTCCCCAAGTATCTAACTGATGCATGGGGATGGGCTTGTGAACATAGATCAACACTTATGAAAGAATGTAAATTAAATATAATTACACTTAAAGCAAAATCATTTTGTACTAATTGTGAAACAGCTTACGACACATTAAAATTTGCTAAAGTGTGTCCAAATTGTGGTAGCAATAAGACTTACTTGCTTACTGGTAAAGAAACTAATTTAAAAGACATTAAAGTTGAAGATTAGTTGAAAAAGTTTACAAAACTCAAATATTTTTCTAAAAATTGATATAGTTTTTACTATATCTTTTTCATTTATTATATGTTATTATAAAGTCATGAAAGAAAAGAAAGTTAATATTCCTTTAAGAATTACTATTTGCACATTAGTAAGCATTGTCTTTTTAGTGTTTGTTGGTTTTGGTGGCTTCTTACTTATCTTTGCAGTACCACATAAAGTTTTAATGTCCATGATTCCTTTAGTACCAGCATTATTAATTCTTTTCTATTCAATATTCTTTTATACAAAGAAAACTAGAATAATTTTAAGATATGTCTCTTTAGGGATGGCAGTAATTTCACTTACATTAGTTAGTGTATTTGGTGGAATCGATCTTTATTATGCAAGTCATCGTATAGTAGATAATTCAAATATAAATACAGAAGAATATTTACCTTTTGATGAAAATAGCAAAATTGCTAGACTCGATCATGAAGCATCACTTCGTTTTTCTCCTTTAGATGATCTTCCTAAAGTTGATGGAGCTGCTGCTTTATTTCCTATGTATTCAAGTTTTGTAAATGCAACTTATCCAAAAACAATTCCTCCACTAAATGCTGATAATGGTTGTTTCTTTTATACAAATACACTTGGTTCAATCATGGAAATGTTTGAAGGTAATCGTGATTTAGTATTTGGAGTTGATCCTGATGGCTATAGAGAGGCAGGGTCAAAATATAGTGATGTTCAAATTTTTAAAGAACCAATTGGAAGGGAAGGATTTGTCTTTTTCACACATAAAAACACACCTGTAGATTCTTTAACTGTTGACCAACTTAAAGGAATTTATAGTGGAAATATTATTAATTGGAAAGATGTTGGCGGATCTGACATGAAAATCAGCATTTATCATAGAAATTATGGTTCTGGTTCTTATCAAGGACTTAGAAAATATATGGATGGAATCAATATTGTTCCAGCTGAAAGCCCAGATTATATCGTTGGTTTAATGAGCGGAATTATTAATATTGTTGCTGATTATATTAATCATCCTGGAGCAATTGGATATTCTTATTATTACTATGCATCTTCTTTAATGAGCAATGAAAATATTAAGATTCTTAAAGTTAATGGTGTTGAAGCAAATAAAAATAATATAGGTTCAAAATCATATCCATTTACTGATAGTTTTTATATGTATGGAAGAAAAGACAAATTAAAATCAACAACAACATCCCTTATGAATTGGGTCAAATCTAGTGAAGGGCAAGAACTTGTCAATAAATCTGGATATTCACCTATATATTAAGCACAATATTTAAATTAGTATTTTAGAATATATGTAATAAGAAGAAGGAGAAAAAATATGAAAAAAGATTTAGGAAGTTTACCTGCAATTTTCCCTATGCCAGTTTTATTAATTGCTACTTATGATGAAAATAAAAAAGTAGATGTTATGAACGCAGCTTGGGGACAAATTTGTGATTTAGACAAATTAGTTTTATTTTTAGGAGACGACAGAAAAACTGTAAAAAACATTGGAGTTAGCAAGGCTTTTAGTGTTTCTTTAGTTAATAAAGATCATGTTGCTGAAGCAGATTATTATGGTATTGCTAGCGGAAATAGAGTAAGTGATAAATTTGAACGTACAGGTTTAACTGCTAAAGAATCTAGTAGAGTCAATGCTCCATTAATTGAAGAATTACCACTTGCTATGGAATGTGAACTCATTAAATTTGTTGAAGATGATGACATGGGTTTAGTAGTCGTAGGAAAAATTGTTAATGTTATTGCTGATGAAAGTGTTTTAGATGAAAAAGGTAAAGTAGACGCTAAAAAACTTGGCGCTTTAACTTTTGATCAATTCCAAAATAGATATTATGGAGTTGGTGAAGAAGTAGCTAAAGCATGGAATGCTGGATTAAAATACAATAAAAAATAATTATGAAAGTTTTATTAATTAATGGTTCACCACATAAAAATGGTTGTACTGCAAGGGCTTTAGAAGAAGTTGCTAAAACTTTAAATGAAGAAGGAATTGATAGCGAAATCATTTTTATTGGAAATAAAGATATTAGAGGATGCATAAGTTGCGATAGTTGTGCTAAAACTGGAAAATGTGTATTTGATGATATAGTTAATGAAGTTGCTAGTAAATTTAAAGATGTACAAGGCATAGTTTTTGGAACTCCAACTTATTATGCTTCTGCAAATGGCACTTTAAGATCTTTTTTAGATAGATTATTTTATAGCACAAATTTTTCTAAACGTATGAAAGTTGGTGCTGCAGTTGTTTCTTCTCGAAGAGCTGGATCAACAACTGCATTTGATGAAATAAATAAATATTTCTCAATTAGTGAAATGCCTATTGTTTCCTCGACTTATTGGAATGAAGTTCATGGATTTGATAGAAGTGATGTAGAAAAAGATTTAGAAGGTTTACAAACCATGAGAAATCTTGCACGAAATATGGCTTTCTTAATTAAAGCAATTGACGCTTCAAAAGATAAAATAAGTGAAAATGAGCATAAATATTTCACTTCATTTCCAGATGGACTTTAATTTGAGTTTTCGAAAAAATATATAAGATTTGCAACTTTTTTTATAAATTTGCAAATTTTTTATTGCATTTGAAAATCGTTTGTTTTATATTAGAAACGTTATGGAAAACAAAGTTAAAAGATTTTTAATAGATGGTGCTAAAGGTGTCACCTTAGGAATATCTGCTGCAGTACCAGGACTTAGTGCAGGTACTATTGCTGTTGTAGAAAAATGTTATGACAAAATCATTAATGCAGTAACTTCCCTTAGAAAAGAATTTAAGAAAAGCTTTTTTATTCTTTTACCTTTTGTATTAGGTCTTTTACTTGGAGGAGTTGCCGCTTTAATTGGCATCCAAAGAGGATATAAAGCTGCCCCATTTACTTTTACAGGGCTATTTGCTGGATTAATTATTGGGTCTTTACCTGTTGTTCTTGAAGAACTTCATAAAGGAAATTCTGCTAAAGAAAAAATAAAGCATATTATAGGATTTTTAGTTTGCTTAATTGTTGCTGGTGGATTAGGTGTAACAACAGCTTTAACCGAAACTAATTTTAATGATGCAGTTTTAAATAGAGAAATTTGGACATTTTTCCTTGTTTTTGTTGCTGGATTTGTTGCTGCTGGAGCTTGTGTTGTTCCAGGCATTTCAGGATCAATGTGTATGATGGTTATGGGACTTTATTATCCTATTTTAAATACTTTCACGGGTAGTGAATCGATTTTACATACTGGTGATACAATGTTTAAGATTACTGGATTGCTTTATGCTTTAATCCTTATTATTGGAGCTTTAGCTGGAGTTGTTGTCTGCTCTAAATTTATGAAATTTATGTTAGCAAAACATAGAAATACAACTTTCTATGCTATATTTGGTTTAATTCTAGGATCACTTGTTAGTATGTTTATAAATGCTGATATATTCCCTAAATATAATGGTGGAATTGCCTTATGGGATTATATTGTTGGAGGAAGTTTGCTTGTTGTTGGAGCTATAGCAATCTTCTTATTTATTAAATTTTCTAAAAAAGAAACAAGAAGAAAATAGCAAGGAAAGCGTTGAAAAATTAGATATAAAAAAAGAAGCAGATGATTAATCCTGCTTCTTAGTAAAATTAGCATTACGTTGGACTTTTTCCCACTTAGGAGGCATGAAGATTCCAATAGTAATCGTTATAACATAAACTATTGAGAAAACTGGGAAGAGTAAGATACCTGAGATAAGTTCACGTTTCTTATTAGCTCCCATTTTTTTATAATCTGTAATAACAAGTAAACTTGCTTGAAGTAAACCACAGAAGACGAATAATAGAGAAATTGCTCCAACGATAATTGTTGTTGTAAATTGGACCCAATTCATTTCTATACCAAATAAGTTAGCAGTAAAATCACTTCCTAATCCCATAAAGTGATAAATATAAGCGTAGATATAAAATCCTGGAAGCCATAAGCAGAGGATTGGGCAAATTGGAATAAATAGATAAGTTAACCAGTTTTCAATAAATGATAAATTTAAATTTTTGAAGGTGTAGAAGAAGAGCTTAGGAGTATATCTTATTAATAAACGTGTATTTCCTGCACCAAGTCTCTTATTTCTAGCAAGTGTTGCTTTAAATGTTGAAGGTAAATCTTCATAAACTACAGCGTCTTCAACAAAATGTGGGTGAATTTTTTCAAACATTCTTTTGAAGTTGAATTCAGTGTCTTCACACATTGTAACGGTGTCATATCCACCAATTCTTCTAATAATATCCATATCTGTTAAAGATCCTGGACCATTTACATGAGCATCAAGATGAATTCTCTCTCTAACTCGAGATGAACATCTAGAATCGAAGATGTAGTAGAGACCACAAGCTTTTGTATATGAAGATTGAGTCATATTTGTTGCTGATTCATATGGTCTAGCAATTTTTGCACCGCTATTATATGCATCATTCATTAAGGAAAGGAAAGTATCATTAATATGATTATCGGCATCAAGTCTTATCATATAATCATAATGTTTTTCAGCATCAATTTTTAATAATTCTTTTAAGCCGTATTCAAGTGCAAAGCCAACCATATGGTGTTTTGGATTATCATCGATATGTTCAAATACTGTTGCTCCAGCTTGAATAGCTAATTCTTTAGTTCTATCAGTACAATTATCTGCAATAACATAAACATCAAATAATTCATGAGGATAATCTTGTTTGTTAAAGATTTCTTTAACCGTATCAAAAATTACATCTTCCTCATTATGAGCTGGAATTACGATTGCTATCCTATTTTTCTTTTCAGTCTTTTTAAAAGTCTTTTTAGGAATAAAGAAGAAGAGCATGTAAATGAGTTGTAAGAAAAATGGAACCCCAATTACATATAGAATAACCTGATTAATAATATCTAAGACTTGATAAACTGTATCATACCACATAAATAATTCACCTTTTTATTACTAAGAATTGTATTTTCTTGGCAATATATTAACAAAATTAGATAAACAAATTCAATTCATATATGAATTGATTCTTATTATCACTAGTTAACTTGCTTAAATTTTTTCGTTAATTTTATATTAAAAATCAGCAAGAACAGAGCAAAAAACCTGCAAAAATAAAGTTTTTTCTAAATTATTTAAAATTTTGCTAGTTATTTTTTTAAATCAAAGTATAATATCTATTGAAATAAAAAATGAGGTATTATTTATGTCTTATATTAATGGGTTAAAAAGTTTTTTAGATAAGAGTCATAGCCAGTTTCAATCTGTTGAAAATATCAAATCAATATTAGTTGAAAATGGTTTTAATGAACTAAAAGAAGATGAAGAATTTGTCCTTGAACAAGGTAAGTCATATTTTGTTTTAAGAAATTTAACATCTATTCTTGCTTTTAAAGTTCCTTCATATATTAAAGATTTAAGATTCCAAGTCGTTGCAGTTCATAGTGATTCTCCTGCCTTTAAAATAAAAGAAAATCCATGTGTTTTTGATAATGGATATGTCAAATTAAAGGTTGAAGGATACGGAGGAATGATTCGCTCTGTTTGGCTTGATAAACCTCTTTCGATTGCTGGAAGAATTGTAGTTGATGATGGAGAAAAATTAGTTTCTAGATTAATTGATATTGATAAAGACTTAGCGATTATTCCAAATGTAGCGATCCACTTTAATCGAGAAATAAATAAAGGATATGAATATAATCCTCAAGTTGATTTATGTCCAATCATTGGTCAAAGTGAAACGGATGAAGATTTACTTTTAAAAGAATTAAATAAATTTGTTAATAAAAATGAAAAAATATTAAGTCATGATCTCTATTTGTATAATAGAGAAAAAGCGACTCTTTTAGGTGCAAATGAAGAATTCTTTGTAGCGCCAAAACTTGATGATTTAGCATGTGATTACACAGCTCTAGAAGGCTTTATTGCTGCAAAACCTCAAGATTTTGTTCAAGTTTTTGTTAGTTTTGATAATGAAGAGGTCGGTTCAGAATCAATAAATGGAGCTGATTCAACTTTCTTAGAAAGTATTTTAAAGCGAATCACTTTTGCATTAGGTAAAGAAAAAGAAGATTATTTTAGAGCAGTTGCTTCTTCATTTTTAATTAGCGCAGATAATGGACATGCAGTTCATCCAAATCATCCTGAATTAAGTGATAATAAAAATTTAGTAAAACTTAATGAAGGAATTGTTATTAAATATAACGCTAACATGAAATATACAAGTGATGCTTTATCAAGTGGAGCTATTAAAAAACTTTGCAAGAAAGAAAACATCAAATATCAAGAATTCTTTAATAGAAGTGATATGGTCGGCGGTTCGACTTTAGGAAATATTTCAATCAGCCACGTTTCAATGTTAAGTGTTGATATTGGTCTTGCTCAACTTGCTATGCATTCAAATTATGAAGTTTGTGGAAGTAAAGATATTGACGATATGATTAAACTTATCAAAACATTTTATGAAACTTCAATTATCGTTAAAGAGAGCAATGTATTATTTAAATAAATACTATTAATATATAATAAAGGATAGTGAGGTAAAAATTATGTATGGTAAAAATGCAGCTTCAAAGTATCAAGGTGAAGCTTTAAAAGAAGTTTATGAATTTGCTGATGACTATAGAGATTTTTTAAGTAATTCAAAAACAGAACGTTTAATGGTTACAAATTCAAAAATCTTAGCTGAAGAAGCTGGATTTAGAGATATCTCAGAATTTATTGAACTTGTCCCCGGAGATAAAGTCTATGTCACAAATAGAAACAAAAATATTGCCCTATTTGTTATTGGTGAAGATAATCTTGCTAATGGATTAAATATTTTAGGTGCTCATATTGATTCTCCTAGAATGGATGTTAAACAAAATCCACTTTATGAATCAACCGAATTTGCACTTTTAGATACTCATTATTATGGGGGTATTAAAAAATATCAATTTGTTGCTAGACCACTTGCTTTATATGGAGTGGTTTGTAAGAAAGATGGAACAACAGTTGAAATAAATATTGGTGATAATGAAGGTGATCCAGTTGTTGGTATTTCTGATTTATTAATTCATCTTTCAGGTGATCAAATGCAAAAAACTGCTGCTAAAGTTATTGAAGGAGAACAACTTGATTTAACAGTTGGTTCACTTCCTTTAGAAGGTGCAGAAAAAGATAAAGTTAAAGCAAATGTTTTACGTATTTTAAAAGAAAAATATGATATTGAAGAAGAAGATTTCTTGTCTGCTGAAATTGAAGTAGTTCCTGCAGGTCCAGCAAGAGATTATGGACTAGATGCTTCTATGATTGCTGGATATGGACACGATGATAAAGTTTGTGCTTACACATCATTAAGAGCAATTTTAGATTTAGGTGAAGTTCCAGAAAAAACTGTTTGTACAATTTTAGTTGATAAAGAAGAAGTTGGTTCAATTGGAGCAACTGGAGCTCAATCAAGATTCTTTGAAAACGCTATTGCTAAAATCATGAATCTTAAAGGTGAATATAGTGAACTAGCATTACGTGATGCTTTGACAAATTCAAAGATGTTATCAAGTGATGTTTCAGCAGGAGTTGACCCTTTATTCCTTGGTGTTAATGAACTTAAAAATAGTTGTTTCTTAAACCATGGAATTGTTTTTAATAAATATACAGGTTCAAGAGGAAAATCTGGATGCAATGATGCAAATGCAGAATTTGTAGCTGAAATTAGACGTATTATGGATAGCTCAAATGTTTATTATCAAACAGCCGAACTTGGTAGAGTTGATCAAGGTGGCGGTGGCACAATTGCTTATATTCTTGCTAACTTAAATATGGATGTAATTGATGCAGGTATTCCAGTTTTGAATATGCATTCACCAATGGAAATCGTTTCAAAGATTGACGTTTTTGAAGCTTATAAAGCCTATATTGCATTTATAAAACACGCTTAAACGAATTAAATTAAACGGCAATTGCAAGTTATTTGACTCCTAATCTCATAAATTAGGAGTTTTTTGATAGTGTAAAAAAACAAAATAAAAACACGATTCAAGAATCGTGTAATTTGCTTATTGGTGGGTACTATAGGGATCGAACCTATGACCTTCCGCACGTCAAACGGATGCTCTCCCAGCTGAGCTAAATACCCAAGCGCTTGAATATATTATCATACCTAAAGTTGATAATGCAAGTATTTTTGATATTTATGTTTTAAAAACCTTCTCTAGTAAAGCCATCTTAAAAATTACATAAACCCAAGTTTAATATACTTAATTTTTTTACAGTGTCAAAATTTGACTTTTAAAATGTTTCTATTAACTCAAATTTCTATTAAAAAACTTGCAAAAAATAAATATTTTCTCTTTAAAAAGAAAACAAAATCACTTAAAATATTAATATCGCAAATATCTTTGATATTTCTTTTTGGTGAAAGGAAATCAATTATAGCGAAAGGCTTAGGCCTTGATAATTTAAATAGCATGGAATTTTTTGTTCCTTGCTATCGTTATTCTTAAGCGTATGGAGGAGATTTATGGAGAAAAAGAGCCACGCATTGAGAAATTTTGTAATTACAGCCATTGTTGGAACTGTAGTCGCATTAGTTCTTGTCATTCTCGGCACAGTACTTGCAGGTAGTTTAGGGGATAATGCTATCTCAATTCACTGGGTCAAAGAAGCAGGTAATTTTGGTGATGTATTTGCAACAATCGCAAATGGAGGCTTATGGAGTTTTCAATATTTAATTCCAAGCATCATTTGGTATGTCGCAGTTGTTGCCACTTTTATTTTCTTCTTATTACCTTTAATTCTTGCTTTAAGCAGAAAGAAAGGAAAACTCGTTGGAGTTACAGTACTTAATTTCGTTTTATGCTTAGTATTGCTTTACTTATACTTAGCATTATATTATGGACAATATGTTAATAGTCCTGTTACAGGTAACACTTTAGTTAAAGCATTCTTTGCTTCAATCGCTTTCCAAAATGGTGCTGTTGCTGCTATTTTTGCTATTTTAGTTGCAGCTGCAGGTATCGTTGCAATCGTTGGTGTTTGTGGAATTTTCTTTGCAACACTTAGACGCATTGGAAAGAAAGAAAAAGTTGTTGAAGAACAACCTGAACAAGAAGAAAAAGAAAAAGGCTTATTAGTTGTCAAACAATTTGA
The DNA here is from genome assembly GCA_946539555.1 of uncultured Mollicutes bacterium. Classification (GTDB taxonomy): domain Bacteria; phylum Bacillota_I; class Bacilli_A; order RFN20; family CAG-826; genus Onthovivens. Next base: position 21,177 of record CAMNHN010000010.1, read on the forward strand.
CAAAGAAGGACAAGTCGGTCCATGTGTTGAAAAGAAACCTTCAAGATATCCTTACGTTTCTTTAAAACCAGAAGAAATCAAAGCTATAGTTAGAGAAGAAGTTGAATCAGCAAACGATGAAGAAGCAAAGAAAATCTTCAAATCACCAATCGTTTTCGCAATTCCTACTCAAGTAAAAGAAGTTGCTGCTGAAGAACCAGCTCCAGCTGTTGAAGAAAAACCAGTTGAAGAAAAACCAGCAGAAGAAAAGAAAGAAACATTAAGCGAAAATCAAATCAGATTAATCGTCGCTCAAGAAATTGCTAAAGCTGTTGCAAGTTTAAAACTTGCTAGAAGACCAGCAAAAGAAGAAACAGTTGAAGAAGCTCAACCAGTTGAAGAACCTGTCGTTGAAGAAGCTCCAGTTGTTGAAGAAGAACCTCAACCAGTTGAAGAACCAACTCCTGTTGAAGAACCAGTAGTTGAAGAAGCTCCAGTTGTTGAAGAAGAACCAGCTCCAGTTGAAGAACCAGTAGTTGATGAAGCTCAACCTGAAGAAGAACCTCAACTTGTTGAAGAAGAACCAGTTTATGGTGAAGCAGGTGTTCCTGTTGTTGAAGAAGGACAAACAGTTAAAGCTGTAAGAGTTCCATTTACAGATAGAATTAATTCAGCTGATGATTCACTAAAAGATGCATTCAATCAACTCAAATCATTACTTAAAGCTTATGGCTTAAATGATAGAGTCTCAAACGGTGGTGATGCATTTAGATTACACAGAGTTACATATTGTAAGATTACTGTTGCAGGTAAATCATTAAAACTTTATCTTGCACTTAATCCAGCTGATTATGCTAACTCAACATACCCTGTTAAAGACGCAAGTTCAAAAGCAATGTATGCTGAAACACCATTAGTCTTTAAAGTTAAGAGTGGCTTATCACTTAGAAGAGCTGAAGAATTAATTAGAGATTGTATGGATAAGAACGGTCTTGAACAAGTCGATCAAATCGAACCAAAAGATTGGGTTTCAGAACTCGCTAACGCCGAAAAAGAAGAAGGCGAAGCAGACGATGACGAATAGGAATAGGAGTTTGTTATGACTAAAGGTGGATTAGCAAAAAGATTATTCCTCGGGCTCATCTGGGGATTAGTAGCTATTTTATTCATGCTTGTAGCATTTGCTACATTTAAACAAATTGCTGGTGGAACAGTTGATGTTATCTTCGGTTCATCAGGTTTATCAATTTCTGATTTTGGCGGTACATGGCTTGATGTATTAGCCAATAACTGGATAAGAGGTCTTCTCTTAGCCAATGGTAATGAAGCATTCGGTGCTTTCTTAACAATGTTCACAAGCTTATGGAATGTTAACGCTTGGACATTAGGCTTAAATGGCATTGTCTTCTATTGCTTTGCAGCAGCAATTGCCATTTATGTTATTTTCTTTATTTACTATTTAATCTGGGGATTATTTGTTTATAAAAAGAAAAAATCAATGATCTTAAATATTTTCTGGTCATTAATCCCATTAGCAATCGTCCTTTATTTATTAGTTTTCTTACAAGGTGCACTTTATGGAAAAGCTTCCTATGCTGACCTTGCAAATGGCGATTTAGCTACTGGCTATGTTATGCAACTTGTAAATGCTACATGTTTAGGTGGAGCAGTTGAAGCAGGTGCAGAAACAAAATCAATCGTTAAAGCATGGGCAACATTTGTTGTTGCATGCTTAGCAATTATCTTTGTCATCGTTTCATTTGTTTATTGTGCACTTTATGGATTCGGCGTTGTCGCATACTTAAAGAGACATAAATATGACTACCTTGAAAAGGCAGAAAGAAAAAAGAGACAAAAATATTACAAGACACATGGATTCGAAAACGTTGCAAGCAAACAACAAGAACCAGTTTATGCTACACCAGCTCCATATGCCTATCAACAACCACAAGTCGTACTTCCTCCAAATGGTGGAAATAGCGTCTCAACTGGTAACAATGCACCTTTAATCGTCCAATATATCAATACAAGTGATGATAAAAAGGCAAACAAAGATGATGAAGCAAATATCTATGCTGCAAAAAGAGAAGAACAATTAACAAAAGATGATATTAAAGATGTTGTTGTTTCTGTCTTAGCAGAAAATAATTTACTCGCTTCTCAACAAGAAGAAGTGGAAGAAGAAGGTATCAGCGAAGTTGAATTAAGATCACTTGTTCACGAAGCAATCGAAGAAGCAAAACCAGCTGAAAGACCAATTCCTCCTCTAGTTGTTTCAGTTCCTGAAAAGATTGAAAGAATTAAAGAAGCAAAACCAGCTCCTGTAGCTGAAGAAAAAGTAGCTCCTGTTGAAGAACCAGCTGAAGAAGAAGGTCTCACAGAAGAACAATTAAGAGCTCTTGTCGCTGAAGAAATCGCAAACGCTTTATCAAATTTAGTCGTTGAAGAAGAACCAGTTAAAGAAGAACCAAAACCAGTCGTAAAACCAGCTGAAAAACCAGCACCAGTTGCTGCTAAACCAGCTCCAGTTGTAAAACCACAACCACAACCTCAACCAGAACCAAAACCACAACCACGTCCTGTCGTACCAAGAGGTAGAGAACAACAATTAAAGAAGAAAGCTGCCAGAGAATCTATAGAAAATCTCAGCTTTAACGAAAGACTCGCTAAAGCTTCTCCAGAAATCGTAGAGGCATATAATTCATTAAAGAACTTACTTGTAAGTTATGGATTAAAAGACAGAGTTTCTAATAGTGGTGATACATTTAGACTTCATAAGAACACATATGCTAAGATTACTCTTGGCGGTTCACAATTAAAGGTCTACTTTGCACTTAACCCAGCAGATTATGCAAATAGTGCAATTCCAGTTGGAGATGCTTCTGGTAAAGAAATTTATAAGGACATCCCACTTGTCTTCAGAGTAAAATCAAATCTTTCACTTAGAAGAGCAAGAGATTTAGTCAATGACACAATGAATAAAGCAGGTATTGCAAAAGCTGCTGAAGAAGGTGAAGTTGATTACGTCGCTGATGTTAAAAAAGAACTTAGAGCACAAGCTAGAGCTGCTAAAAAAGCTCAAGCTAAATAATTAAATTAATTACTTATTAATTTAAGCAAAGCCTCTTTATATAAGAGGCTTTTTGTTTTAAAATTATTTAGAAAGTTTGAGATTTTTTATGAGAAACGAAGATAAATCAAGAGGCTCAATTGAAGTAATTTGTGGGCCAATGTTTGCAGGGAAAAGCGAAGAATTATTACGTAGAGTTAATAGATTAATTTATGCAAAAAAGAATTTTGTAGTCTTTAAACCTGCTCTTGATGATAGATATAGTATTAATGAAATTGTTTCTCATTCTAAACGCTCTTATAAAGCTTTTAATGTTACTAAGTCTAGTGAAATAATGCGTCACGTCAGTGCAAAAACTGAAGCGATATGTATTGATGAAATACAATTTTTTGATGAAGGCGTAATTGATGTAATTGAAGAATTAGCAGATAGAGGATTAAGAGTTATAGTAGCTGGATTAGATTTAGATTTTAAAGGTGAGCCATTTGATATAACAGCAAAACTTTTAGCTCGTGCTGAAGAAGTTACTAAACTTACAGCAATTTGTATGGTGTGTGGAAAAGAAGCAACACGTACACAACGCCTAATTAATGGAGAACCAGCTTCTATTGATGATCCAGTAGTTTTAGTTGGTGCTTCAGAAAGCTATGAAGCTCGCTGTCGCCATTGCCATGTTGTAAAAAAATAGAGTTTTTGATAATATATTTACTATATGTCGCCGAGTGATTTTATTAACGTAGTTGTTTTAGATGATTATTCAACCGTTTGGGGAATGCCAAACTGGGTTTGTTGGATATTAATAGGAATATTTTTAATTGTTAGTGGACTTTTTTCAGCAAGTGAAAATGCTTTTTCAAATTGCAATAAATATCACTATAAAGTATTAGCTGAAGAAGGTAATAAAAAAGCTAAACGAATTGTTTTTCTTGTTGAGAAATTTGATAATACTTTAATCACTGTTTTAGTAGGAAATAATATTGTTCAAACTCTTATGTCATTTTTAAGTGCTATCTTATTTTATAATATAGTACATATTTTTAATCTTGCTGAAGGTATTGAAGCAATTTTCTCAACAGTTGTAGTTGGTTTACTTGTCTATATAATTTCAGATACAATTCCAAAAATTATTTCAAAGCAGATTCCTGATAGAATTTGTGAAATTTTAGTTTACCCAATTTTATTTATTTATTATTTATTTTTACCAATTCGCCTTATTTTTGCAGGGATTATTAAAATTGTTAGAATGATTTTCAAAATTAAAGACGATTCAATTTTAACAAAAGAAGACTTTATTATTGCTGCTGATGAAGCGGTTTCTAGTGAATCTGAAGAAGTGGCGGAAAATAAAGAAGAAGTTGAAGAATTACTTGAACCTAATGAAATAAAGATTCTTAAAAAAGCATTTTCTTTTGATACAATCGAAGCAAATGAAGTAATTAAATATAAACAAGAAATTTATGCCATAGATATCAACGAATTAACTTTAGATAAATTAAATGAAGAAATTTTAAAAGTAAATTATTCTCGTATTCCTATTTATGATAAAGATCTAGATAACATTATAGGAATTTTAAACGTCAAAACATATTTTAAAGAATATAATCGTGATCCACATTTAGAAATTAGAAGTATTTTAACTAAACCATTATTCTTTGAAAAAGATACAAAGGTAGATGTAGTTTTTAATGCTTTTAATAAAGAAAAGCAACACATGGGTATTATTGTTGATAACGGAAAAGTTATTGGCATTATTACCATGGAAGAAATTTTAGAAGAACTTGTTGGTGAACTTGGAGAACAATCAACAATTCTTAATGAGGTAAATAAACTATGAAGCACAATGAAGTATTAGTCATAGTTTATAGTATAGCTTTAGTATTTCTTCTTTTATTAAGCTTTGTTTTTTCAAGTTCAGACATGGCTTATGGAAGTGTTAATTTAACTAAGCTTGACTTTATAAGAAAAGAAAGTCCTAAAAAATCAGTGAGTAAAGCTTATAAACTTGCAAGTAATTACGATAAAACAATTTCAACTATATTGTTACTTAATGACGTTGTTAATGCTGGTTTAGATAGTGTTTCAACACTTTTAGGCGTAAATATTGCTATCTTGTTATTTTCTAGTGACCCTAATGTTGTTGAAATTAGTGAAACTTATGGTTTAATTGCGTCTTTAATTTGCCTTTTATTTAAAATTACTTTTGGTGAAATTATTGCTAAAACTTTAGGAAAAATTTATAACACAAAATTATCGATTAAATATGCAAATTTCCTTAATGTTTTATATTATATTTTCTTCCCAATTACATTCATTGTTTCTAAATTTGGTGTCTTAAGTAGTAATCCAATTACTAAAAACGTTGAAGAAGTGAAATTTAGTGAAGATGAACTTCATGAAATGGTCGACGAAATTGAAGAAGATGGACTCGTTGATGAAGAAAAAGCAGAAATATTGCATGGCACAATTGATTATGCAATTACTGAAGCTTATGAAATCATGACTCCTAGAGTTAAAGTTTATGCTCTTGATATTAATGAAAAAATGGAAGATATATTAAAAGATGATGAATTGTTTGATTATTCACGTATTCCTGTTTATGAAGAAACAATCGATAACATTATTGGATTTGTTCTTGTTAAAGATTTAGTCAGAGCAAAACTAAAAGGAATTGATATCGAACTTAAAGATGTATTAATGGAACATTTAGTTTTCCCTAGATCAACTGAAATTAATGATATCTTACAAGAATTTAACAAAACACATAGACATTTTGCAGTAATCTTAGATGAATATGGTGGAAGAGAAGATGTTCTAATTATG
>CAMNHN010000011.1 GCA_946539555.1 uncultured Mollicutes bacterium
CTACTTGTATTAGTGAAGAGCAAATTTTGTTTTTCGATTTATGTTGAAATTATGGTGTAAATACCATATTATTTAGGAGGTATAATAATGCCAACAATTAGTTCCTTTTATGGAATAGTAATTAAAATGTATTTAAGAGACAAGGAATAAAGCCCGCCACATGTTCATGCTGAATATGGAAATAAGGGAGCTTCGTTTTATATTTCAAATGAAGAAATATGTGAAGGAGAATTTCCTTATCGAGCAAGGAAACTTGTTAAAGAGTTTATTCTTAAGTATCAAAAAGAACTATTAAGTATGCGGGAAAGTGGAGAGTATTACAAATTGAAAGGTTTAGATTGATATGTTTATTCATGCAACAGAAGTTAAGTTTTTAGAAGGTGTAGAAGTTGAAGTTAGTTTTCAAGATGGAAAAGTAATTAGATATAACATGTCTAAAATGTTTTTAAAATACCCTCAACTTAAAAAATTAAAAGAAGATAGAACTCTATTTTTAAGAGGCCACTTAGATTCGTTAGGAAACGGGATTATTTGGAATGATGAACTTGATTTTGATTGCATGAGTATTTATGAAAACGGTGAAGTAATCGGAAGTTTTGAAACATCATTGAACCAAAAAATTGCAACGCTTCTTATCAAAACAAGAGATAAAAAACATATAACTCAAAAAGAACTTGCAAGGCTTTCTCATATCGATCAAGGCGATATTTCAAAAATAGAAAAAGGCGTTGGCAATCCAACATTTTCTAAAGTAGAAAAATTATTTAATGCTCTAGGAGTCAAATTGAACGTGACAGTAAAATAAAAAATGAATAGTTAGTAAAATCAATCAATTGGTTTATTAAAAGAGAATTGAAAGTAAAAAATTATTAATGCTTCTCGTCAAGAAGAACAGAGGTAAAACAAATATAAATAAACCACAAAAGCCTATTATTTTAATAAGTTTTGTTTTTAAATGTAGAGTCATTATTGATAAAATTAATACATGGATTTTGTATTAATTTTTCTTTTAATATTAGGTGGGATTGTTGCATTATATGCAATAATTTACACTTTAATATACATTTCTAAAAAAGATAGAGATAGTTCAAAAGAAGAAGACAATATAATTGAATATGATTTTAGTGATTCTCAAGAACTTGCAGGTATAAAGGGAGAAAAATTTGTTCAACATTTCTTAAATCTTTTAAAAAAGGATGATGAATATTTATTAACTAATTTGCTTTTACCATATGGCAAAAATAGAAAAGCTGAAATTGATATGGTTTTAATAACACGTAAAGGTGTATTCTGTATTGAAGTAAAAACTTGGTCTGGTCATATAATTGGTAATAATGATGATAAATATTGGATTCAAACATTTGATGACGAGAGGAGAGAAAGCAAAAGACATCCTAATCCAGTTATTCAAAATGAAGGACATACGGATATTTTATATCGACTATTAAATAGAAGTTATCAAATCGATAATGTTGTTATATTTCAAAATCTAGAAGACGGATCTAGGATAAAATCAAATTATTGCTATTCTTTATCTCAATTTATGACTTGTTATAAACACTATGATAATGAGATTACAATTGAAGATGTTAAATCAATATATGAAAAAGTGAAAACATATGTTGGCACACCTTATGAATTAGAAAGGCATAGAAACGAATTACAGAATAGATTTAAAAATCGAATTTAGTTTGTGTGTCACTTTTCTTTTCTCAACAAACTAAAAAAACATAAAAACTTCTCTAAAGATTTAATGTTTTAACTCTTAAAAAAGAAACAAAAAATATCAGAGGCTGGAAAGAATTAAATTTCTAAAATAAAGCAAATTTGTTGAAAAGTCTGCAAAAGCGGACTTTTTTGTTTGTATTATTTTTGCTATGAACTTTTAAATTTATTGCATTTTTCTTCTTTGTTAAATGTTTTTAAATGAAAAACCGGAAGAATCAAAGGTTCACAACACTTGTATTAGTGAAGGGGCGATTCCTCTTCAGCTAAGCGCCTTCCCTTGAAAGGAGAGCTTATGCAAGATATAGTGATAATCCTAATTTTAGTTTTATTATTATTTAAAGTTATTGATAATAAAAAGCCAAGGAGATAACTCCAAGGCGGGTGTGAGGACTAATCCTCCTTGCACCTAAAAAACTCTAATTTTATTTTAGCAGTTGGATCGCAAAAAGCGCAATAAAAATTAGTTGGAGCTGCTAAAATCGAGCTTAAGACCCTTTCTAAAATTTTTGTATTAATAATATTGAAATTATGGTGTATATACCATTTTGATAAGGAGGTAAATCAATGCAAACAATTAGTTCTTTTTATGGAATCAGTACCATGACATATTTAAAAGATAAAGAACATAATCTGAATCATGTTCAGGCAGTTTATGGCGAAAAGGGGCTACGTTTACAATGTTGAAAGATAGATGATGAATATAGATTTTAATTAGCAAAAGAAAATTCAAAAGAAATCGTGATGTCACAAAATGTGATTTCACGACGGGGATGATTTTCGCTCTAAAACAACAAAAGGTGAACGGGATGAAATCTTGATGTCAAAAAATTTGACTTCAAGTTGGGATGGTTCAAGAAAATTACCATATGCATTTATTGAACAAGGTATTTATATGTTAACGACTGTTTTAAGAAGCTGCTAAAATCGAGTTAAGTTCTTTTCTTAAATTCATTAATTTTTATATCAATTTTAATTTTCTAATTTCATTAGAAAGTTAAAAAGTTTATCATATATCTAAGAGGGTTTTAATATGGATAAAAAGACAATTGAAAATTATGAGAGATGGCTAAATAGTTCTGTTCTCTCTAAAGAAGACAAAGAAAAACTTCAAAAAATGAGTGAAAGCGAAATTGACGACGCTTTCTTTAAAAACATTCAATTTGGTACTGCAGGAATGAGAGGAATTCTTGGCCCAGGAACAAATAGAATGAATATCTATACTGTTAGAAAAGCTTGTGTTGGCTTTGGTAAATATTTACTAAAACACTTCAAAGCTCCTGTTAGTTGTGCAATTTCTCATGACAACAGATATATGAGTCGTGAATTCACATTACTTTGTGCTGAAATTCTAAACAAAATGGGAGTTGACGCTTATATTTTTGATTCACTTAGACCAACTCCTGAATTATCTTATGCTGTTAGATATCAACATTGTAGTGGCGGTATTATGATTACAGCTTCTCATAACCCAAAAGAAGATAATGGTTATAAAGTTTATGATGAAGAAGGGTGTCAACTTGTACCTTCAAAAATCAAGGATTTAATCGACATTATTTCTACTCTTGGAGATGAACTTGAACTTGTTGTTCCTGAAGCAGAAGTTAAAGGAAAAACTCATGTTTTTGGTAAAGATGTTGATGACACATACGTTGCACTTTGTGAAGGTGTTCAAATTAATCCAGATTTACCAAAGAAGAATTTTAAGATTGTTTATACACCAAATCATGGTACAAGTTTTGTTAATGCCATGAGAGTTTTCAAAGAATGTGGCTATGAAGTATATCCAGTTTTAAGCCAATGTGATCCTGATCCAGCGTTTAGTGGCACATTATCACCAAATCCAGAAAACCCAGATTCTTATATTGAACCTATAAAACTTGCTAAAGAAGTCGATGCAGATATTATTTGTATGACTGATCCTGATGGAGATAGAGTTGGTTTAGCTTGTAAAAATAGAAAAGGCGAATATGTTTTAATGACCGGTAATGAAAGTGCAGCAATCTTACTTGATTATTTAATTCAAGAATATATTCGTTTAGGAAAAATGCCTGCCTCTCCAGTTGTTTATAATACAGTTGTTTCATCTTCACTTGGCGGAAAAATCTGTGATCATTATGGAGTAAAATGCGAATCTTTCTTAACAGGTTTTAAATATATTGGTGATAGAATTCACTATTATGAAGTTAATGGTGGACCAACTTATATTTTTGGATATGAAGAAAGTTATGGATGCTTAATTAAAGATTTTGCACGTGATAAAGATGGTATCCAAGCAATTTTACTATATTGTGAAATGGCTTTATGGTACAAATTACATGGTTTAACTCTTGATGAAGCTTATGCAAAACTCGGAGAAACTTATGGATATCACAAATCAAAACTCTATAACATCTATTTCAGAGGTTCTGAAGGCTTAAATGAAATGAAGAAAATCATGAACGAACTCGAAGAACACCCATTAACCGAATTGAACGGAAATAAAGTTGCTGTCTTTGAAGATTATTTCAAGTTAGAAAGAAAAGATTTAAGAACTGGAAAAGTCGAAAATATTCCTGTTTTACCACTTGGAGATTTAGTTAAATTCATTTTTGAAGACGGTTCAAATATTTGTGTTAGACCATCAGGAACTGAACCAAAATGTAAATTCTATATTGAAATGGTCGATGAGAATTTAGAGAAAGCTGAAGTTAGATGCGATGAGGCTTACAAAGCTTTAAAGAAAATTGTTGGAATCGAGTAAGGAGGGTATTTATGGCACCTTTTGATTCATTAAATATTGTTGTTGCTAGTATCGTTGGTGGAGTTGCTCTTCTTTATATTATAATTGCATCTCTTATTCATCATCATTTTAAAGTTCAACTTCAAAGCGGCAATGGACTTGATGTTTATTTTAGAACTGCAAAACGTAAAGAGACAGAAGCAATTGATAATAGAAAAAGAATATATTACACAACTGAACCATGTCATTTAATTGTTAATCAATATAATCAATTTGAAGAACAAAAAGGAAGAGATCACATCAAATATTTTAAATTTGTTTCTAAAAAAAGAGCTTTAGGATGGAGAAGATTTATTCGATTCTTAGCAGTAATTTTCTTTATTGTTGGATTGGTAGCACTTTTAATTTCAGCAGCTTTAATTCTTGCTGAATTCTTTACAAAAGAAGAATTAATTACTTTAGAATTTTTCTCAAAAATTCCTGAGATTACTAAATTTTTCTTGTCTTATAACATCTTAATGATTTCTTTTGGAGTTGTTTTAATCTCTTTTGTTACCATGAAATTAATTTCATCATCGATTAGAACTTATAGAGTTTGTGAACCATTCTATTTAGAACGTCTAAATATTGATGAAGTAAATAGAGCTTTTGAACCAATCAGAATCAAGGTAAAAGTAAATGCCCAAAATAGTTAATTATAAGGATAATTATAAAGACGACATTTTCCGTTTAATTATGGATGGAGAAATCGTAATGAAAGATGAAACTTATGATTTTTTAACCGAATCAAAAATTCCTTTTAGAGTTAAAAAAGGTGATTTTGCTTATATTGCTTCTAATGAAAACGAAAAGAAAGCTGATGGAGTTTTAGTTCATGATAAAGATGGTAAGATTGTTTTACTTGTTGCAGCAAAAGAAAACATTGACTCCATAGTTAAATTTCTGGTTGAAAACTTAATTGAAAAAACTAAATCAAAATCACTTAAAGTTTTAGAAGGTTTAGCTAATCCAAATGAAATTTTAGTCCTTAATAATTTAGGTTTTCAAACCGTAAAATATGTTAATAAACCTAACAATCATAATTGTGTTTTTTTAGTTAGAAAAGAGTTAAATTAAAGCAAAATTATTGAGATTTAAAGGTTTTTTGAACAAAATAAAAATGAGGTTTCCCTCATTTTTTATTTAGATTTAAATTAAATATTATTTCTTAGAAACAAAATCCATGATTGTTGGTAAAAGTGCGATTGCACCAGCACCAATTGATAAGATTGCACCGATTACCCAGCCTGCGCCTAAGCCATAACCACCAGCAGCACCACCCCATGAGAATGAAGCATCACCAGCAACAGCAGCAAATGCAGGAACTTCACAGAACATGAAGATACCAGCTGTGACTAAAAGTAAAACAGCAACGAGGTTTAAAATACCAGCAATCTTTTCAATACCTTTTACTTTAAGTAATGGTAAGACAACACCAGCGACAAGAATTAGAAGTGAAACAAGGACAAAAATCCAAGCTAATAAACCTGCCCAGGCTGGTCCATAGTCTGCTGAACCAAAAATACCATTAACGCCAGGAATTTCGTGGACGGTCTTGAGAACATTTTCGGTATAAACGACAGATGGAGTTGCCATCATTAAAATAAAGGTGACGAGAGCTAAGAGAGCTGAAATTGCACCAGAGAATTTTAAGAATGTTTTCATATTTTTTCTTTTCCTTTCTTAAAATTTTTATCATAAACAAATACTAATTATGTATGTAAAATTTTGATATTTATAGACAAAAATTAACATTTAATTTAAATCAATTATTTTGACTCTTATATATAAAGGATTATATAGGTGACTTACTTGATTTTAATAAGACAATTAAGCCCAAAAATTTAAAAAAATATTTATTTCTTTTTTATTTAATGTAAAGGCCAAATTGTTTATAATATTAGCGTCAAAAAAAGGAGAAAGACAAATGTTAGAAATTATTGATGTTTATGCTCGTGAAGTATTAGATTCACGTGGAAATCCTACAGTCGAAGTAGAAGTTACACTTGATGATGGTACAGTTGGAAGAGCAATTGTTCCAAGTGGTGCCTCAACAGGTGAAAGCGAAGCTCTCGAATTAAGAGATGGCGATAAATCAAGATTCTTAGGTAAAGGCGTATTAAAAGCCGTTGAAAACGTTAATGAAAAAATCGCTCCAGAAATCATTGGTATGTATGCTGATGATCAAGTTGGAATCGATAAAGCAATGTTAGCTTTAGATGGGACTCCATTTAAAAAGAATTTAGGTGCTAATGCAATTTTAGGTGTTTCCCTTGCATGCGCTAGAGCAGCAGCTGAAAGCTATGGAATGCCACTTTATAGATACATCGGTGGAGTTAATGCAAAAGTATTACCAACTCCAATGATGAACGTTGTTAATGGTGGTGCTCATGCAGATTCAACAGTTGACTTCCAAGAATTCTTCATCATTCCAGCAGGTTTCGATACATTTAGAGAAGCTTTAAGAGCAGGTGTTGAAACATTCCATGCTTTAAAATCAGTTTTAAAAGCAAGAGGTTATGAAACTGGTGTTGGTGATGAAGGTGGATTTGCTCCTTCATGTAGAGAAGGCAATACTGAACCATTAGAGCTCATCATGGAAGCTATTAAAAAAGCTGGATACAAACCAGGTGAACAAATTTTCTTAGGAATGGACGTTGCTTCAAGTGAATTCTATGATGCAGAAAAGAAACTTTATACATTAAAGAAGAGTGGTCAAGGCACAAAAACAGCTGATGAAATGATTGCTTGGTATAAAGAAATGATCGCAAAATATCCAATTATCACAATCGAAGATGGTTTAGCAGAAAACGATTGGGAAGGTTGGAAGAAATTAACGGCTGAACTCGGAAACGAAATTCAACTTGTTGGTGACGATTTATTTGTTACAAACATTGACTTCTTAAGAAAGGGTATCGTCAATGGTGTTGCAAACTCAATCTTAATTAAAGTTAACCAAATCGGTACTTTAACAGAAACAATGAACGCAATCAGAATGGCTCAAGTCAATGGCTATACATGTATGGTTTCACATAGAAGTGGTGAAACAGAAGATACAACAATCGCTGACTTAAGTGTTGCTGTTAATGCTGGTCAAATTAAAACAGGTTCCGCTTCAAGAACAGATCGTATGGCAAAATACAATCAATTATTAAGAATTGAAGATGAACTTGGTGATGAAGCAGAATTTGAAGGTTTAAGAGCTTTCAAAAAATACAGATTCGCAAAGTAATTAAACTATAAATTTAAAGAAAGTCGTTAGGGTTACCTAATGACTTTTTTAATGCATAAAAACCACCAATTTTAGTCAATAAGCCTCTAAAACTAAATTATTTTTTAAAATATTATAAAAATTGTTGACATCAAAATATTACAATTTATAATAAAGACAGATTATCATTAAGTGTAGGTAAAAATAATGTGTTTAATTAGTTATTTATTAAAGAGAAAAGTTAAAAGTCAAATGCCTTCACGTCAAGATGGCTCCCCATTTTTGAAGGTTTTAACTGCTGATGATTTTGAAAATTTAAAAGCAGTGCCTTTTAGCTTTTACTCAAAAAAACTAAAACTCAATGGTTATAAATACTTCTATGATAAGGAAAAAATAAAGGCTATTGTCATATTTTTCCATGGTGCAGGTAATGGACATTTAGCTTATACACGAGAAATAGAAGCTTTGGCTAGAGAAGGTTATCTTGTTTATGCTTATGATAATTCATGCTGTGGTTCAAGCGAAGGAGAAGGATTTTGGAATTTTTCTCAATCTTTAGTTGACCAAAAATATTTCTTCAAATTCTTAGAAAGTGATGAAGATGTTAAAGGATTAAAACGTTTTGCAATGGGCCATTCTTGGGGCGGATTTACGGCTATGGCAAGTTTAGCTGATCCTGCTTATAAGATTGATAAAGTGGTCGAAATGTCAGGTTTTAGGTCGGTTTTGCAGGTTTTTATCTCAAATTCGCCATCTTCAAAAGGTGTTTCACTATTATTAAAGTTAATGAATTGGAGATATTTTGGTAAATTAGGAAACGTTGATACTTTAAAAATTTTAAAGAATACAGATAAGAAAGTGATGATGGTTCATGGAGATTTAGATGAAGTAATTTCTTATGACAAAGTTTTCTTAGAATTTAAAAACGAACTTAAAGATAAGAAGAATATTGAATTTGTTGTTTCTTCAAATAGACATCATCAACCTTATTTTTCTCTTGATGCACAAAATTATTATCTAGATTTAATAAGTAGGGGTGTTTTAGAAGGTAAGTTGCAAGATGAAAAAATTGATTACTTTAAACTTACTGAAGAAGATCCTCAAATTATGGCAAGAATATTCAAATTTTTAGATGAATAAATTAACAAAAGAACAAGCGAGAATAGTTTATAAAAATAAACGTTTAAATGCTTTGCAAAAAGAAGAAAAGCAATCGATTATTTTCGAGAAAATTTCTTCTCTAATTAAAGAAAAACACTTTAGTAAAATTGCAATTTATTATTCTTTTAAAGATGAGATTAATACTATGCCACTGATTGATTTTCTTAAAGCAAAATCATACAAAATATATCTTCCTAAAATTGTAGAAAAAGGAAAAATTGAGTTCTATCTATTTGAGGAAAATACAAGACTAGAAAAAAATTCATTTGGAATTTTTGAACCATTTGGAGTTATAGAAAAAGTTAAACCAGAAGACATCGATTTAATTATTGTTCCTGGATTAGCTTACAATAACAAAAAGAAAAGATTAGGATATGGTGGAGGATATTACGATAGATATTTGCCTCTTTGTACTAATGCTTTAAAGGTTAGTTTATTCTATAAAGAACAGTTTGATAAAGATGATTCAATTATATTTGATGAGAAAGACTTTCCATTAGATTTAATAATTACTAATTAGCTCGTTTTGCCAAAAAACTCTCTAAATGAGAATATTTAGTAAAAACAATGCACAATTTTAAAGTTTTACATATATTTTTATATGTAAAAGTGATAATATTTAAAAGCGAGGTAACAATATGTTTAGGAACAAAACTTTTGAAGGCGATAATATACCAAAAGCTACTAAGTGGCTTTATTTATCAAGCGCAATGTTTAGAGACTTAGCCTATCAATTTGTCTCTATGTTTTTACTCATGTTTGCTCAGTATTGTGGACTTGGCGGTGAATCAGATTATTCACAATATTTGGCAATGTATGGAGTTATTTCTCTTGTTATTATCATATTGAGACTTTGGGATGGTATTAACGATCCAGTAATGGGTTTCATTTTAGAAAAATCAAAACTTAGAAAATTTGGAAAATATCGTCCATGGATTTTTATTGGTGCAGTCGGGTCAAGTATAATGACGATTTTAATGTTCTGGCTTCCTGTTCACGGCTGGGCATATGTTGCTTGCTTTGCGATTTTTTATTTCTTCTGGGATATGACTTATACAATGAATGATATTGCATATTGGTCAGTTTTACCTTCTTTATCGCATCATGAAAAAGTTAGAAGTCAATTGACAACAATCATTTCTATATTTGTTTCAATTGGTGCTTTTACAGCAGGTGGTTTAGTCCCTATTTTATCAAGTGCTTTAGGTTATACAGTTTCATACAGATTATTTTCTTTAATTGCTTCTGTTTTGTATCTAGTTTCTCAAGTAGTTTTATGTATTTTCATGAAAGAAAGAAAAGAAGATAAAGAACAGGTCGAGGCTTCTGAAAATATGAAATTAAGAGAAATTTTTACTGTTCTTGGTAAAAATGATCAAGTGAGAAGTTCGATAATTGCAGTTTTGCTTTATTACACTGGATCATCAATCTTAGTCACTTTGGGCTTAAATTATTTTTATTTTAATTTTGGATATAGTGATGCTGGAACTTATCAATTTTATTTTACGATAGTTTATGCGGCAGCAACTTTATTAGCTCAATTTAGTTTCCAATTTATTTTAAACAAACTTAAATGGAGCATGAAAAAACTTTTAACAATTTCTGGAATTGTTGTTGGTATTGGATATTTAGGACTATTCTTTTATGTATTTTTAGATCCATTTACCTTTTTCCCGCTTATGGCTGTTTTAGGATTTATTGTTTTTTATTTTCAAACGTTTTTCCAACTTATTATCTACATAAATATTCAAGATTCAATCGAATATAATGAATATAAATTTGGTGAAAGAAGAGAGTCAGCAGTTTTCTCATTAAGGGCTTTAGCAGCAAAACTTGGTAGTTCAATTCAACAAGGAGTACTATATCTTGCTCTTTTAATTGGTGGACTTTTAGCTATTTCTAATAGCATTAGTGGTTTTGAACAAGAAGCAATTGTTAAATTTGATGGTGATGTTGCTCAAATTAGTGAGTATGTTAAAACAAATGCAGATGCAATTACAGGTATTGCAAATGTAGAGTTGTGGCAACGAGTAGTGTATCAAATCGGGTTTACTATTGTACCTATGATTTTTATGGTTGGATGTTTCATTTTCTTAGGTTTAACTTTTAGAATTGATGAACACAGTCATGAAAAGATGGTTAAAGAAATTGCTGAAAGGAAAAAAGAAGCAAACGTTGAAAGGGTGGAAAATTGAAATGAATGAATATAAAGAAAGAGTAGTTTATCAAATTTATCCATCTAGTTTTAAGGATTCAAATAACGATGGCTGGGGTGATATCCAAGGTATTATTTCTAAACTTGATTATTTAAAAGATTTAGGAATTGGAATTATTTGGCTATCTCCAATTTATGATTCTCCAATGGATGACATGGGATATGATATTTCAAATTATAAACAAATTAATCCTCGTTTTGGCACCATGGCTGATTTTGATAAATTAATGGTAGAAGCAAAAAAACGTGACATTTTAATAGTCATGGATTTAGTAATAAATCACACTTCCACTGAACATGCTTGGTTTAAAGAAGCAATAAAAGATATTCCAAATAACAAATATAGAGATTATTACATCATTAAGGATGGAAAAGGAGACAAAGTCCCAAATAATTGGGACAGCGCTTTTACTGGAACATGTTGGAAAAAAATCGATGGTTTAGATAATAAATATTACATGCATTTATATTGTGATACTCAAGCTGATTTAAATTATCATAATGAAAATGTTATTTTAGAAATCGAAGACATCATGAAATTCTGGCTTGATAAAGGCGTCTATGGATTTAGATGCGATGTTATCAATAATATTTTTAAAACTTCATTACAAGATGATTCAATTTTTAAACTCTATAATAAGGGTGAAAAATTCTATGCTAATCAAAAAGGAATGTTTGACATATTAAAGAGATTTAGAACTGAAGTTTTAGATAAATACAATTGCTTTTTAGTTGGCGAAACAGGAGCACTCACTCCAGAAATCGGAAGAGAATTTTTAAGTTCAAGAGCCTTAGATATGTTCTTTGAGTTTGATCACATTTATGCTGATAAAATGTCAAAAATACCTGTAATTAAAAGCGATTTTCAAGCTAAAAAGCTGGTTGAACCTATTTTTAAATGGCAAGAAGCTGTGCCATGGATTGCAAATTATTTAGAAAATCATGACCAACTTAGAAGTGTTTCTAGATATGGAAACGAAAAAGAATTTTATAAAGAAACAGCAAAGATGCTTTGTCTCTTTTTACTTTCATTAAAAGGAACACCATTTATTTATCAAGGTGAAGAAATTGGTATGACCAATGTCTCTGATTTAAAACTTGAAGAGGTCAATGATTGCGCATCGCTTTCTACTATAAAAACAGTTCAAAAACTTCTTCCAGTAAGTGAAGAAAAAGCATGGAAAATGATTAATGAAACAATTTGTAGAGATCATGCTCGTACACCAATGCAATGGGATGATTCGACAAATGCTGGGTTTAATGAAGGTGCAAAGACTTGGCTTAGGATGAATAATAATTTTGATAAGATTAATGTCAAAAACGAAATCGAAGATGAAGACTCAATTTTAAATTTCTATAAACGAATGATTAAATTTAGAAATGAGTCAGATGTTTTAAAATATGGTTCATTTGAAAGACAAATTGTATCAAATAAAATTTGTTCTTTTTATAGAACTTATAAGGGTAGAAGATTTTTAATTATTTTAAATTTTAGCGATGATATCGAGACTTATTGGCTTAAAGATAAACTCAGTTTAGTCATATCAACTTATAAAGAAGACTTCCATCTTAACGCTTTGCCTCCACATTTTGGTGGAATATTTGAAGTCATTTAATTGAATTAAAGATAGTCAAAGGGAGGACTACTAATGGACGGAATAGATTTAAGATTTTTAGATGATCCAAAAATCACAAGTGTAAATGCACTTGAAGACCATTCAGATCATAAAACTTTTATTGGTGGAAAAACAAATGAAGTTTTATTGACTGGAAAATGGAAATTCAAATATTTTGATGCATTTAATAATGATGTATTTACATATTTAAATCCTGCTTTTGATATTTCATCCCTTGAAAGCTTTGAAGTTCCTCAACATTTTGAGTTTGGTGGACATGGGAAACCAGTTTATGTTAATACTCAATATCAATGGGACGGAAACGAAACTTTAGAAATTGGTCGTTGTCCTATCAATAATCCACTTGGAATTTATTTTAAGGATTTAGATTTTTCAAACGGACTTCAAAGTAGAATAGTTCTTAAATTTGAAGGGTTTGAAATGGGTCTTTTTCTTTATGTTAATGGACAATTTGTCGGTTACTCTGAAAAAAATTTCTTAACAACTGAATTTGACGTAACAAATTTTTTGATTCGTGGTGTTAATAGATTTGCTGTTATTGTTTTTAAACATACCAAAGGAAGTTGGTTTATGGATCAAGATATGTGGAGACTTGGAGGTATTTTTAGAGATGTTAAATTAGTCTTTATGCCTCTTACACATATCATTGATATAAATAATAGAAGTACATTAGCTGAAAATAATTATGAAGCAAACTTGAATCTTGCTCTTAAGATAAAAGGAGAACTTTCTTCTTTAAAATTAGCGTACAGATTCTCATATAAAGGTCACATTATTCTTTCAAAAGTTGTAGATGTAAAAAGTGAAATTGTTGAAATTAATGAATATCTTCCTGCTGTTTCACCATGGAGTGCAGAAGATCCTCAATTATATAAATTTGAAGCAAGTTTAATTAGAAACGAAATCGAATTTGAATATAACGAAATTGAGATTGGATTTAGACGTATAGAAATTAAGGATGGAGTTATCTTAATTAATGGAAAACGTTTAATTATTAGAGGTATCAATAGACATGAATTTGAAGCTCATAGAGGTAGAGCTTTAACAAGAGAAATCATTGAGCAAGATATCATTTTCTGCAAACAAAATAATATTAATGCTATTAGATGCTGCCATTATCCTGATGCTCCATATTTTTATGAATTATGCGATAAATATGGAATTTATGTAATGGATGAGACACCTTTAGAAACTCATGGAACATGGCTCAATTTTAGAGCAACAGGTGCACCAAAACGTTCACAAATTTTACCTGGTGACCATGAAGAATTCTTAGATTTTGTAATGGAAAAATCAAAAGGAATGTATGAAAGAGATAAAAACCATGCATGTATTATTTCTTGGAGTTTAGGGAACGAATCTTATGCTGGTAAAGTATTAGAAAAAACTTCTGAATATTTTAGAAAGACTGATCCATCAAGATTTGTCCATTATGAAGGGTGTTTCCAAGATCAAAAATATTTGCACATTAGTGATGTTACAAGTGAAATGTATCCTTCACCTGCATCAATTGAAAAACAAATAAATAAAGCAAAAGTTAGAAAGCCATTTATTTTATGCGAATATTTGCACGCTATGGGAAACGCATTAGGAAATTTTGATGAATATAATGATTTAATTTATAAATATGATGTTTTCCAAGGTGGATTTATTTGGGATTTCTGCGACCAAGGTATTTATGATGCTGAAAATGACACATATAATTACGGAAGTGATTATGATGATAGACCAAACAATGAAGATTTCTGTTGTAACGGTTTATTAAGTTCAGATAAATCGATGAATGCAAAAGTTGATACGATGAAATATTTCTATCAAGACGTAGTTTTTGCAAAAGATGAAGATAAAATTTTAATTAGAAATGATAATTTGTTTATTGATACATCTAAATATTATTTTGTTGCTGAAGTATATCTTAATGGTGAAAAGAAGAATGAACAGTCTTTTGAATTAGATTTAAAGCCAGGTCAATCTTATGCTTATGATGTTAAGAATTTAAACCTTAATATTGGCGAAGGCGAAATACTTGTAAGACTATCTTATCATCTAAAAAATGACTCTATTTATGCAAAAAAGGGTGCAGAAGTTGGATATTTTGATTATTTATATAATTTTGATTATGCTTCAAGCAATACTGTTTTTAAAGAAGATACTAAAGAAAAATTAGAAATAATTCGTGGCAGATATAATGTTGGTGTTAAAGGAAATGGCTTCCATTATCTTTTCACTGGATTTAATGCGATGGAAGGCGGACTTATTTCAATTAAATTTAATGGGGAAGAATTTTTAAAGGATGCTGTCAAAGCTACTTTCTTTAGAGCTATAACTCCAAATGAAAGATCAATGTTTAAATATTTTGGACATAGATACATCGGTTATAGTAAAAATCAATGGTTGTTACCATTAAATTCTCATACAAAAGTATCTAGATATAACGGAAAATCAGTTACAGTCACAATGACTTATTGGATTTTAGATTTACCAAGAATTAGAAAAGTAAAAATTGAATACGAAATTTTCAATAGTGGTGATATGAGAGTTAAAGCAACATATAGAAAACACCTTTTTGATGCTGAATTTAATCAATTTGGTTTAACCTTTAAAGTTCCTTATCTTGTTAAATCATTTAAATATTATGGATTAGGTGAAAGAGACTCTTATCCAGATAGATATTTAGGACAAAAACTTGGCGTTTATGAAACAAGTCCTGAAAAAGAATTTGTAAATTACATTTTCCCACAAGAATGTGGTAACCACACATTTACTAGATATGCTCAAATTGAAGGCAAAAATGGTGCA
The DNA here is from genome assembly GCA_946539555.1 of uncultured Mollicutes bacterium. GTDB lineage: Bacteria > Bacillota_I > Bacilli_A > RFN20 > CAG-826 > Onthovivens. The sequence continues at coordinate 15,510 of CAMNHN010000011.1, forward strand.
AAGTTAGGATTCTATTCATTAAATAAATCATTTAACTTTAAATGTTTGCCATATTCTGATTTAGAAATTGAAAATGCAACTCATACAGACGAACTTCCAAAGAAAAAATACACTTACATCACAATCTGTGATAAAGTACGTGGAGTTGGCGGAGACAATTCATGGGATGATCCTTGCCACAAACAATACAGATTAAAGAAAAAAGGAAAATACACTGTAGAATTTCTTATTAAGAAGGAGTAGTTGTTAAGTGAATAAATTTTTGAGATTTTTTAAACAATTTAATGTTGCTAATTTAGGAATTGTTGCATCAATTGCAATGGTAATTGCTGAACTTTTGTCATTACTTACGATAATTCTTTCACAATCATATGATGACGGACTTTATGATTTATTTATCACTGCAATAAATGTACTTTTCTATTTAAGCATCGGAAGATATTTCTTTAGGGCTAAAAATTTTGATGATTTACGTTCGATTGCTTTAGCTTTAGGAATTTTAGCTATTTTTGATTACGTGATTCCTTCCGTTCAAACTTTAATAAATGGAATTGTAAATGGTGCAGTAGGATATGCCACGATAGTTATCCTTATTTCTGGAGCTGCAATTGGAATTTTATATTTCATATTCTTAATTTTAGATTTAAGAAAAAAGTTGAGAAATCCATATGTTGCACTCATTATTTTTGGTTCTATCTTATTACTTATTAATATTGGTTTAAGTGTTGTTATAACACTCGGTGGTATTGAAACAATTTCTCTTTTATCTGGTTCTGGATTAGAATCGATAGATATTGCTTATCATGTAGTTGGTATTATTTCGATATTTTTAAGTGCATTAAGCAATCTACTTTTTGGTTTAGTTTATTTCTTATATCCAATTGTTAAATGGAGAAGATTAAAAAGAGGATTTTAAAGAATATCTGCAAAAGGATTAGGGTCTTCAATATCAATTATATTTTTAATAGGGATTGTTATCGTTTCTAAAACAATCCTTTTTTTGTTGAGATCAAGGTGTTTGATTGTTCCTTCATATTCATATAAATAACCATCAACAAAAATTTTCATGTTTAAAGAAGTGCCATCGTATTCTTTCAAAATACGATCAATCTTTCTCGCTTGTTCAGTGCTTACTCTTGGCTTTTCTGTTTTATATTTATCATAAATCATTTTGTCAAGATAGACTTGTTGTTCAACAAGAGCTGAGAAAGGTAGCCATCTTTTCATCCCTCTATTTGCCATAGATTAATTTTATCAAAAATTACTTCAAATCTAAATTATCTTTATTAAAATTTTTATGAACTTTTTAAGTACAAAAAACACAAAAAACCTTCAAAACTTTAATATTTCAAATAAAAAAAGATGTTTTCACATCTTTTAACCTTGAGGTCTACAAGTTTCAGAAACAGTTACTGCTAAAGATCCAGGACCAATATGAGTTGCAATTGAAAGCGATAATGGGTCAAGTTCAATTTTTTCTTCTTTGATACCCAGTGATTTAGCGTATTCTTTTCTAAATTCAAGTGCGGCTTCATAATCTTTTGTATAGGCCATTTGATAAATTAAATTTTCTTTATCGGTGTATTTGAATCTTGTTTGAACATCTTTTTTGATAGCTTCAATCATAGCATTTTTTGCTTTTTTAACACCAATTGCTTTAAAGAAAGCATCAAGTTTTTCACCTAAAATGGTTAAAACAGGTTTGATGTGAAGAGCTCCACCTAAAAGTGCGCCAGCAGCAGAGATTCTTCCACCTTTTTTAAGATACTTAAGTGTATCTACCATGATGTAAATGGTTGATTTATATGCTGAATTTAATAAATAGTCTGTGATTTCTTCAGGGGTTTTGCCAATACTTGCTAAATATAATGCCTCACGAACACTTTCTTTTAAAGTGACAGAGATTCTATGATTATCGATAACAAAAACTTTACCTTTATAATCTTCGGCAAGCATTTTTGCAGTAGCACATTCTGTACTTAATCCACTTGACATAGGAATGTGAATAATAGCATCGAATGTTTTTAATGTTTCGTCCCACAAGTCTGTAATTAATCCAGGAGAAGGTTGAGAAGTTTTAACATCAGCACCTTGTTCGAGTTTTTTATAAAAATCTTCATCGGTAATGGTGCGGTTTTCAAAGAATGCATCACCATTAATGATGATTGGCATTGGAAGAATTTTTAAATTGTCTACTTTAATTTCGCTTTCTTTAATTCCTGAGTTATCGTCGGTAATAATACAAATTTTCATACTTCTTTCCTTGAATAGATAATATCATATATGAGAAATTTAGAAAATACAGTATTAACTTCATTATTATGATAAAAAATCGAATTTTCAATGATTATTGAGAGGAAATACAATTAAATAATTGTATCAATGGCACTTTCAAATTTGATATAATTTTTTTGATTTTGAAAGGAGATAATTATGCCATTTTATTTACGTCGTGGTGATTTAGTCTCAGCACAAGTTGATGCAATCGTTAATGCTAGTAATGTTAATTTAAAAATGGTTGAAGGAGTAGGTAGAGCTATTTTCCATAAAGCCGGCGACGAAGAATTAACAAATGCATGTAAACAAATTGGTCATTGTGATGTTGGCAACGCAGTTATGACACCTTCTTTCAATTTAACAAACTGTAAAGCAATAATTCATGCAGTTGGTCCTATCTGGATTAATGGAAAACATGATGAAGAAAAAAATCTTCGCTCAGCATACAATCGTTCACTACAACTTTGTTTAGAAAACGGATTTAAAAGTGTAGCTTTCCCTCTTTTAAGTGGCGAATTTAATTATCCTTTAGATTTTGCTTATGAAACTGCTGAATCAGTGTTTTCAAAATTCTTAAAGAAGAATCCTGACTTTACAATTTATATGATTCTATTCAAGAATTTTCCAGATTTTTCTGATGAAGATTCTAGAGCAAAATTAACAAATTATATTATCTCAAGATATAACAAAGAAAAAAGAGAATTAGATGAAGTAAAAGATACAAATGAAGATTTCGTTAAGTTACTTAGAAAATTCCAAAAAGAAAAAGAAATTAGTGATGATGAATTAATCTTAAATTCAAACGTTTCTAGAGAAATTTTTAATGAAGTAATTTCAAATAAGGACAAAATACCAACCAAACACTGGGTATTAGCAATTTGTGTCGGATTAAAATTAAATGAAAAAGAAGTTGCTAAACTTTTAGGTTCACTTGGCTATAACTCAGTTGATGATTATGTTGTTACTTTGATTGTTATCTATTTTGCTAGCAAAAATAATTTTAACATTTTCGAAATCAATTGCTATTTATTCCTATATGAAGCAAAGCCTCTTGGCCTTGAATAGTCAGTTTAATCTGACTTTTTTATTATGATTAAAAATGTAAGATTACCTAAAGTTGGACAAATTGCTATCGTTCATGATGAAGATAATTTTAGCGATACAAGATTAGCTAGAGTCATAAATATTGATAAGAAAAACGAGATGATGTCGGTTGTTTTTCTAGACGAATTATTTAATGAATTAGAAGAAGGAACTGTCTCATTTTTATATATAGAAAAATATGAAGGTAAGATGACAATTTAAAAAAAGACTCAATTTGCAAGGTTTTTAGAGTTATAGCAACCAATAGTTGCAAAAGTTCAAAGTAGATTTGGTAGATTAGAATAATTTTTTCTTTAATAATGTTACTAACAATAAAGGAGGAAAAGTATGGATTACAAAACTGGAGAAAGACTTACAAAGTATAGAAAGAAATATGGTTACTCCCAAGAAGCCTTAGCAGAAAAATTAGGAGTTAGTCGCCAAGCAATTTCTAAATGGGAAACTGGAGAAAGTGCACCTGACACAGATAATTTAATTGCTTTAGCTAAACTTTATAATGTCAAAATTGATGACTTATTAAATGTTGATCCTGAAGATTTAAATAAAGAAGATAATAAAAATAGGAATGATAGAGTAATAATAAATGATGAAGGAATACATGTTACTAGTGATGATAGAGAAATAAAAATCGATTCTGATGGTATTTTTGTAAATGGCCAAAGAAAGAAAAAGTTCGATAATGATGAGGATGAAGATGAAGATGAAGAAGATGAAAAACAAGTAAAAGTAAATCCTCAATTAAAATTAGTTAGAAAAATAATTGATGGTATTGGATTTGGCCTTGCTTTAATTGCTTATATTCTTCTTGGAACTTTACTTCCTGATGGTTTAGGTTGGGCAGTTTATTGGACTCTCTTCTTTATTCCTGGAATTATAGACTCTATTTTCGCAGTTTGCATGTACAAGAAACTTTCAAAATTAAATATTGTATTTATAGTATTGTTTGCATATTTGTTTGTTGGAATGAGGCTTGGTATATGGCATCCAACTTGGGTTGAATTTTTAGCTATCCCTGTTTTTTACGGAATATGTAAACCAATTGAAAATTACACGAAAGATAAAAACAAAGACAAAGCGATTGAAGCTGAAATAAACGAATAGAATCCCTAAAAAGGGATTTTATTTTAAGCAAAAATGCTTTTATAAATATGTCCTTTATATATAATAAAGAAAAGGTGGATAAATTATGGTTTATGATTTTAAAGTAACAAAAAGAAACGGTGAAGAATTAAATTTAGCTGATTATAAAGGGAAAGTTATATTAATTGTTAACACTGCAACAGGATGTGGATTTACCCCTCAATATGCCCCAATTGAAGAAATGTATAAAAAATACCATGAAGCAGGTTTGGAAATTTTAGATATTCCTTGCAACCAATTTGGTGCTCAAGCTTCAGGTAGTGATGATGAGATTCATGAATTCTGTCAACTACATTACAACACAACATTTGAACAAATGAAAAAAGCAGATGTGAATGGTGAAAACGAATTGCCATTATATAAATACTTGAAATCACAAAAAAGTTTTGGTGGATTTGATGATTCAAAACTTGGAAGCCTCTTACATAATATGATGTTAGCAGCTGATCCTAACTACGCTTCAAATCCAGATATCAAATGGAATTTTACTAAATTTGTTGTCGACAGAAATGGAGAAGTTGTAGCACGCTTTGAACCAACTGATGATTTAAATAAATTAGAGGAATTAATTAAGAATTTACTTTAAATTTCAAAAATAATTGAGATTTGCAAGGTTTTTAATTCATAATTTAGTTTTTAAAATCAAAAAATGCCAATAAATTTTGGCATTTTTGTTTTTGAAATTTATTTTTTTAATTTAATAAAACGATAATTTTTGGCGGAGAAAGGGGGATTCGAACCCCCGCAAGCTCTCGCTTCTATCAGTTTTCGAAACTGACCCCTTCAGCCACTTGGGTATTTCTCCGTGTGAATATTATATGAAAGTAGAAGTATTTTTTAAAGCATTTAAAATTCACTCATAATTTATATTTTTAGTGTAGTTTGGTCGATTTTGTTATAAAATAACAAAAGAAAGAAATTTCTGTTTATTTTTTGTATGGAACATTATTTGTGGATTATATTGTATTCTTCGATAGTTGTGGCATTTAGCATTGCAATTGCTATATGTTTTATTTTGGAAAAAAACCACGATAAAAAATTTAGAAATTCTTTAGAAAACAAATTCACAAATAACATCATCTATGTCGTTAATTTTGAAGATCAAACAGTAAAATATTTTAATTTTCATGATTTAAAAACAGTTAAGATAATTCCTTATACTGATTTTTTAGGTAAACTTGCTGAAAAAGAAAGAAATAGAGTTTCAAATTGGATTATTGATCTTATTTTTGGAAAGGAATTATTAACAGATGATAACAAGATTTGTGTAAGTGATGTTATCTCTGGAAAGGTCAGAAATAGAGTTTTCCATCATAGAATTTTGTTTGTCGCTAATGTAGTTGACCGCGAAAAGAAAATTGTTTATTTGAATTCAAATATCTTGAACAATTTGCCTAGCGAATATAATTCTTCAAAAAGAGGAATTGCTAAAAAAGACGTTTATAAAGATAGTGAAGCCAACAGATATTATTCACATGGTATGTTCTTAAAAGGAAATATGTATGTGATTAATATTTATAGAAATCAAAATACAATGGCTCAATTTAACGAATATGGATATTGTTATTTTATTGCTAATGCCATCATGAAGAAGCGATATCTATCGTCTTTTTACATGGTATTTACTGAAAATGATCCTCTTGAAATTATCGTTTTAGATACAAGACAACTCAACGAATTCCAAATTAGAAGAATCTTGAAACAATTTACAATTGATATAAAAGAAAATCTTGAAGTTCATGGATATTCATCCTTTTATACATTCTCAGTTGTTGGAGCAAAAACTCAAGATTTAGATAATAACTATTTGAACGCATATCAAAAAATGCAAAACATCGCAAAACTTTGCAAAGATAGCGATAAAGAATTTATGTTCTTTAAAAACGAAGCAAATAATAGCGTTGATCCAGAAGAATCTTATAAAGCTGAAGTCCAAAAATTGCTTAAATTCAATTCGATTAATGCTGAATTTATGCCTATTGTAAAAATTGCAAATAAACGTGTTTTGACCCAAGGCTATATCAGTTATGTTTCACCAAAAAATAGTATTTTTGACACAATTGATGAAGCGAAAAAATATGCTCAAAAGTATGAACTTGATAAAGAATTATTCTCAATGATTGCTAGAAAAGTTATTCCTATATTTAATAATGAAAAAGAATCGCAAGCATTAAAGATTTTTTACCCGATTAAGCTAAATGAAATTCCTTATATTATTAGAAGTTTCTCACATCTAAATGGTGCAGGAGGAACAAAATATGTACTTATTATTGATAATGATGATTTAGTTGATAACGAAACAAATGTTGCACTGATGACATCAATTAAAAATTTACAACAAAAAGATTATGAAGTTTATTTGTCAATAAAAGTGGGTGATTACAACTTAAGAAACGCAACCTATTCTTTATTTGATGGATTTATATTTGACGCGAAACTTTCTCAAGCAACACGTATTGAAAGTAGAGAATTTATGAACTCAAGAAACTTGCTTGAAAAATTATTTCAATTCAAAGTGCCAATTGTCTCTATAAACACAAACAGTTGGAGCGAAATTGAATTATTAGTTAAATCAGGTGTGAACTCATTTATTAGTAAAGAAATTGCGGATAAATCTTCGATGGTTGTCCCACTTGATAAGAGACCAATTAAAAAATTACTTAATATGAAACAAAAATAGGAGAGAAGTATGGATATTAAAAACAAATCAATTACTAGCAGAGATGAAGATTTTGCTCAATGGTATACCGATGTTTGTAAAAAAGCAGAATTAATGGATTATTCTAGTGTCAAAGGATTCATTATTTATAGACCTTATGGATACGCAATTTGGGAACAAATCCAAAATTATTTAGATAAAGAATTTAAGAAAACTGGTCATGAAAATGTTTATATGCCAACAGTCATTCCAGAATCTTTAATGCAAAAAGAAAAAGATCACGTTGAAGGATTTGCCCCAGAATGTCTAATTGCTGATATTGGTGGAGGTCAACCAATCCAAGATAAACTTATTATTAGACCTACAAGCGAATGTCTTTTTACTGAACATTATGCAAAAATTATCAATTCTTATAGAGATTTACCAAAACTCTATAATCAATGGTGTTCAGTTGTTAGATGGGAAAAAACTACACGTCCATTTTTAAGAGGAAGTGAATTCTTATGGCAAGAAGGCCACACAATGCACGCTACTGAACAAGAAGCACGTCAAGAAGCATTAAGAATGTTAGAAATTTATGATAAGTGTGGAAAAGACTTACTTGCAATTCCTTTTGTAAAAGGAAGAAAAACAGAAAAAGAAAAATTTGCTGGAGCTCTTGAAACATATTCTATTGAAGCTTTAATGCATGATGGAAAAGCACTTCAAAGTGGTACAACACATTATTTTGGAGATGGATTTGCAAAAGCATTTGGCGTTCAATTTTTAGATAAAGATGGCAAGGTAAAGAATCCTCATCAAACAAGCTGGGGTGTTTCAACTCGTTTACTTGGAGCCATTATTATGGTTCATGGAGATGATAATGGGCTTGTTTTACCTCCATTTGTTGCACCAATTCAAATTGCTATTGTTCCTATTAAAATGAATGAACCAGGAGTTCTTCAAAAAGCTCGTGAATTGCAAAAAAACCTTGAATCTGCAGGGTTTAGAGTAAAATTAGACGATTCTGACAAGACTCCAGGTTGGAAATTTAGTGAATATGAAATGAAGGGTGTGCCACTAAGAATTGAAATTGGACCAAAAGATTTAGCAGCAAATACATGTATGATTGCTAAACGTAATGATGGAACTAAAGAAAGATATTCACTTGATAATCTTGATGAAACCGTTTCTAAATTATTTAAAACAATTCATCAAGAAATGTATAATGCCGCTCTTAATAATCTTTTAAATAATATTCATGAAGGTCACACTTTTGAAGAAGTTCAAAACATCGTAAATAAAGGCGGATATGCAAAAATGATGTGGTGTGGCAAACAATCTTGTGAAGATAAAGTAAAAGAAGTGAGCAACGCTACAGCAAGATGTATTCCATTTGATCAAATTCCATTCGGAGATACATGTCCAGTCTGTGGAGAAAAAGCAAAATATTTAGTCTTATTTGCTAAAGCATATTAATAATATAAAAGAGGATTGAAAAATCCTTTTTTGTTTAGCAATAAAGTAAAAATAGTTACAAAAAATTAGATAATATTTTGTCTAAATTTTTATCACGAAAAGAAAACAAGCATGTTTATGACAAAAATTTCATTTTGTTATTTATTGAAAA
>CAMNHN010000012.1 GCA_946539555.1 uncultured Mollicutes bacterium
AAATATCTACTAAAAAACTACTAATTTACATTTTAGTAGTCTTTTTTGTGTTTAATTAATAATAATTATTTAATTAGTTCAGAAATTGATTCACCAATCATATTGTCTTTTTTATTTAATCCGAAATTTTCTAATATTGTTGCTCCAATATCTGCAAAGCTTTCTCTATCGCCCAAATATTTTCCGTCTTTATAAGACTTTGAATAGCAAATTAGAGGAACCTTTTCTCTTGTATGATCTGTGCCTCCCCAAGTTGGATCGTTGCCATGATCTGCTGTAATCATTAATAAATCATCTTCTTTAAGAACGGAAATTAAATCACCTATTTCTTTATCACAAACTTGAATTGCGTTTCCGTATCCAACAGGATTTCTTCTGTGACCATATTCACTATCAAATTCAACTAAATTAACAAAGCATAATCCTTCAACAAAATGATCAGATTTTGCGATATTAATCGTCTTTTGCATACCATCGGAATTAGAAACAGTTTTTACAGTTTCAGTAACGCCAACTCCGTTAAATATATCATTAATTTTTCCAACACAGCTAACTTTATATCCATTTTCTTTTAAAATATCCATTACAGTAACTCCGCTTGGAGAGATTGTATAGTCATGTCTATTTGATGTACGTTTAAATGTCTCAGCAGTTTCCCCTAAATAAGGCCTTGCTATAATTCTTCCTACAAACCATTCAGGTTTCATACAGAGTTTTCTAGCGATTTCACAACATCTATATAATTCTTGAAGACCAAAATGCTCTTCATGACCACAAATTTGTAAGACAGAATCGCTTGATGTGTAGACAATCATGCTGTTTTCTCTAATTTGTTGTTCACCAAGTTTTTTTAATATTTCTGTACCACTTGCTGCACAATTTCCGATTACTTTATGCCCTGTTTCTTTTTCTAAAGTATCTATTAACTCTTTTGGGAAGCCAGTATCAGTAAATGTTTGGAAAGGCTTTGTTGTTAAAATTCCCATCATTTCCCAATGACCTGTCATTGTGTCTTTTCCATTACTTGCTTCGTTTAATTTTACAGTAAAACTATTTTTATGTTCTAAATTTGATTTTACACCATTAATATCGTCTAAATCACCTAATCCAAGAGATTCCAAAACAGGTACAGTTAATACTTTATTTGGCATATTTTCACTTATATGCTTATAAGTATTTGAGCCTTCGTCGCTGATATTTCCAATTTGATAAAACTTATTTGCGTCTCTTCCGTGTCCGATTCCTAAACTGTCCATAACAATGACAAATATTCTTTTAAACTTTTTCATATCGATCTCCTTCTATTTATTTTTCCGATAATTATCGTATTCATCAACGATTTTTTTACTAGTTAAATGTGTATAAATTTGTGTCGTGCCTACATTTACATGACCTAACATTTCTTGTACAGCTCTTAATTCAGCTCCGTTTTCAAGTAAATGTGTCGCAAAGCAATGTCTAAGCGTATGAGGATGAACTTTTTTCTCAAGACCACATTTTTTTGCGTTTCTGCGTATGACATTATACAAATATTGCCTGCTTATTCTTTTTCCTTTTTTAGTAAGAAAAATATAGTGTTTATCATATATTGGCCCTTTGGATCTTACCTCAGTTAAATACATTTTCAGATATTTAAGAGCTTCATCTCTAATAGGAATTGTTCTTTCTTTTTTACCTTTTCCTATAACAGTGATTAAATTTTCTTGTTCGTTGACCTGATTAAAAGTTAAACCTACTAATTCAGAAACTCTTAAACCTGAAGAATATAAAACTTCAAGAATAGCTTTTTCTTCGATACCAGCTGGTTTTTCTAAATCTGGAGCGTTTAAAAGAGAAATAATTTCATCTTGAGTCAAAACTACAGGAAGATACTTTTCTTTCTTAGGAAGCACTATAGGATCACCTATTAGACCTTTTTTGATACCTTCAGTCTCTAAAAATTTGAAAAGATTCCTTATAGCGATAATTCTTCTATTTATAGAAGTCGTTTTTAAGCCTTCTACTGATTGTTCAAAAGCAAATTCAGATAATAAATCTTCTGATAAATCATCAGTTGTCTTTATATCAGAAAAATAATTAAGAAAAATCTTAAAATCTTCTGAATAATCCTCAATAGAAATATCAGTAAGACCCTTTTCAAACCTTAGATGTTGTAAATATAAATTCATTCCTTCTTCAATTTTCATTCTTTTTCTCTTTCAAATCGCTTAATCTCATGAATAGATTTTTATTATATTCACGATTTAATTCGTTAATTAACAATTGAGTTTTATTTTCTTGTTCATGCATCTGATAATCTTCAAATGTCATCTGCACTGTAACATCATGCTTATCAACTAAATTCTTTAAAGTAAAGCCTATTAATCGTATTTTTTGGCCATTATATGTTTTATCAAATAACTTAAGAGCTTCTTTTTCTATAAAATTTCTATCTTTTGTATATGTGTCAAAGGATTTTGATATTGTTTTGCTTTTAAAACCGAAATCTTCATGCTCAGCACTCTTATAAGTAATTTGAATTGTTTTTGTTAATAGATCTTCTTTTAAAAACTCTCCTATGACGTTATTAACTAATTTTAAATAGAATCTTCTGATATAGTCTTTTTCATCGCTATCATGCTCTAAAGTACGAGTATTACCGATAGATTTAGCTGTATCGTAATCGCTACTTACATCATCGCTAGAACGACCTTCTAATTGATCAATAATCTCTTCTCTCATTACTCCAAAGAAATTTTGTAACTTTTCATCATTATTTTTTAATCCGTAATATAACTCGCCAATAGTTTCATAACCTAATTGTTCAAGTTTTGGTGCAGTTTTTTTGCCTATTCCATAGTATGAACCGATTTTTAAAGGAAAAATGATATTAGGAATGTCTTTTTTTCTAATAATTGTAATACCATTAGGTTTTTTATAGTCAGAACCCATTTTTGCTAGGAACTTTGTAGCTGCAACTCCAATAGAACAATTAAGTTTTGTTTGCTCATATAATCCAGTTTGAAAATCATGTAAAAATGCGATAATGTCCTTGTTTTTTAAACATCTATAAGTCTCTGTAATATCGCAATAACATTCATCAATACTAATTTGTTCAATTTTATCAACCCTCTTTTTTACGTAATTAATAAATTCTTTGGACATGAGCTCATAATAGTTGTAATCGCCACCTATAATAATTAAATCTTTACAAAGCATCTTGGCTTGAAATGTAGGCATGCCAGAATGAATTCCGTATTTTCTAGCTTCATATGAGCATGTTGAAACAATTCCTTTTCTTCCATCTCCACCAACAACAACAGGCTTTCCGATTATATAAGGATTTTTTATTTCTTCGCATCTTACAAAGAATTTATTTAAATCTACATGTAAAATAATCCTGCTCATATCAACTATATATCTACTAAAAAACAACTAAAAAACTACTAATTATCTGAATTTACCTTATTTTTGGCCTCTTCAATAGTTTTGTTTAGATCTTTTATAAGTTCTTTTGCTTCTTCATAAAGCTCTAAACTTTTTTCGAGTTCAATTTCGCTTTCATCAAGAATATTGACGATTTCTTCTAATCTTTCCAACTTCTTTTCGAATGTAATTTTATCTTTCATCCTTATTAATCTCCTCTACTTTACTCTTTATATATCCTTTAGAGAATTTAACATTTATTTCATCTCCGAGGTTAAGCTCATAAGCATTCCTAACAATCTGACCTTTATCGTTAAAAACTATTGAATATCCTCTTTCTAAAATATTATCTGGATTCATAAGTTCAATTTGGCTATTAAGGGCTTTAATTTTGCTTTCTTTAACATTTATCAAATAAGTAACCTTATCTTTAATGTTTTTATCTATCTGAGCAATCTTGCTTTCATAATTTGAAAATATCAAATTTATATTAGCAAAGTATTTTGCCGATGATAATCGTTCTATTTTGGTTTTTAAATCATTGATTTTGCGTTTCATTATTGTGCCTAAATAATTTGCATGTTGATTAATGTCTACTTCGATTTGATTAATATCGGGTACTGCTTTTTCTGCTGCACCAGTTGGAGTTGAAACATGAAAATCGCAAACTAAATCGCATAAACTAAGATTAATTTCATGGCCAACTGCACTAATTGTAGGAATTTTACAATCGTATAAAGCTCTGACTAAATTTTCATCATCAAATGCTTCTAAATCATCAGTTGATCCTCCTCCTCTTCCAATAATGATAATATCAGGAGCAGTTTCTTCGGCTTTTTTAAGATTTTTAATCAAGTCTTCTGGAGCACCGGTTCCTTGAACTAAAGAGTAAAAAATTTCGATATTGCAGAGAGGAAATCTTCTCATAATATTAAACTCAAAATCTTTTGCAGCAGCACTATTTTTTCCGGTAATAATCGCTATTTTTTCAGGATAATTAGGTAACTCTTTCTTATGAGAATCATCAAATAGTCCTTCTGCAAACAATTTTTGTTTTAACATTTCTTTCTTTAATAAAATTTCACCTTTTCCAAAAAGATGAGCTTCTTTTACAATAATTTGATATGTACCATTAGGTGGATAAGCGGAAATTGAGCCAGTAACAACGACATCATCACCATTTTTAGGCTCAAAAGTTAATTTTAGAGTGTCATATTTAAAAATAACTGCACTAATAATGCAATTATCATCTTTTAATGAAAAATATATATGACCAGATTTATTTCTACCTCTGCAATTTGAAATCTCGCCTCTAATCGTAATATTTCTTAGAGGTTCAATATTGTCGAATATATCTTTAATATATTCGTTTACTTGACTAACTGAATAATAATTCTTTGTTTCCATTGTCTAAACAGTTTTGTAAGACAGCATTGACGTATTTATAATCTTTTTCACCGCCATCACCAAATTTCTTAGCAAAGTCTACTGCATTATTAATTGCAACAGCTTTATCTATTTTCTCTTCGACAAAATAGAATTCAGAAATTGTGACAATAAAAATAGCTTGAACGACTTGATTTAAACGATCAAATTTCCATTTATTAAGATAACTATCGACAAAATTAATAATCTTATTTTGATATTTTAAACAATTTATTAAAACTTCTTTTAAATACAAATCACAATCTTCATAATTTGCGTCACAAGCTTCTTCAATTGCGTTAACAAAATCAATTTCAATTCCAGTATCTTCTTTGATCAAAAAAGAATACATCAATTGTACACATAATTCTTGTATCTTATAACGACTCAATTCAGCCATAATTAACGCTTAACTTCCTTTTCAATAAATCTAACTTTAATATCAACTGGAACAGTTTCAGCGATTTCGTTTAAATTTCCTAAAATAACTTCTTCAATTCTGTCTGTTAAACTCTTAAAGTTAGTTCCTTTAGGAACTACAGCTGTAATTTTATAATACAATTTGTTTCTAACGATGTTTGTTTGAACTAAGGTTCCTTTGTCTTTTTTGATTTCTTTAATTTGTTTTAAAGAATGAATTGCTAAAGTATTAAAAACTTTATTAGAAATTTCAATATTCCCACCGTTTTTTGTATACTTGTCTAAAATTAAATAGTTACCTGGCATATTTAACTCCTTTATTTATTTAATATTTTTAATACTTTTTCACAGACTTTATCGACTGTAAATCCGTATAGTTCAATTACTTGATTTGCTGGACCGCTAGCACCAAATTTATCGATACCCATCACGTTTTTAGCATATTTGTATAATCCAAATGGAGATGCCATTTCAACAAATAATCTGTGATTATAGTCAGCACCTAAAGTTGATTCAATATATTCTTCTCCTTGAGCTTCAAATAATTCCAAACTAGGAATTGAAACAACTCTAACATCAATATTTTTATTAGAAAGTAAATTAGCTGCATCAATTGCTAATTTAACTTCGCTACCAGTTGCAATGATTGTAAAATCATTATTTTTAGATTCCTTTTTAACTATATAACCACCTTTTTGAACATTATCAACAGATGTATTTTCTAAAACTGGTAATTTTTGTCTAGAAAGAATGATTGAACATGGTGTTTTTGTTGATTTTAAAGCACATTTATATGCACCTAAGGTTTCCTTATAATCTGCAGGTCTAAATACAAAATTATTTGGAATAGATCTTAACATTGCTAATTGTTCAATTGGTTGATGTGTTGGACCATCTTCTCCAACAGCAATTGTATCATGTGAAAATAGATAAATTTGTGGTAATTCTTCTAATGCACTCATTCTAATTGCTGGTTTGCAATAATCTGCGAAAACAAAGAATGTACCTACATAACTTCTTAAACCACCATGTAACAAAATGCCATTTGCTGCAGCTGACATAAAGAATTCACGAATTCCCCAATTAATATTGGTTCCATCATAATTTTCTGCATCCCAAGTTTTACCATTTTTTAATTTAGTTTTAACCGAACCTGCAACATCAGCGCTACCACCAACTAAAACTGGTATGTTTTCGTGATAAATATTTAATAATTCTCCTGAAGCGTCTCTAGATGCACAATCTTTAAACAATTCTTCAGAAATTTTTATATTGTCTACATCATTTGATAAATCATTATTCAAATACTTTTTGAATAATTGATATTTTTCTGGTGAATTTTTAGCAAAATTTGCAATTTTTTCATCGCTTAATTTATTTGCTTCAAGACCACGTTTAATAAAAGTGTTCTTAAAGTTATCATAAACTTCTTGTGGTATCTCAAATTCACCATAGTTATATCCATAGCTTGCTTTTGCAGCACTACCATCTTCAACTCCTAATGGCGAACCATGTGTTTTTGATGTTCCTTGGTTTCTACTTCCTAATCCAATAACAGTATCTACAATAATAATTGTAGGACCACAAACATTATTTTTAGCGAGTTTAATCGCCTTTTTTATACTTTTATAGTTGTTACCTTCTGCAACATGAATAACGTTCCAATTAGAAGCTAAAAATCTATTAGCGACATCTTCTGATGAAGATTGTGCTAAAGGCCCATCAAGAGTAACGTTATTTCTGTCATAAAGTAAAATCAATTTATTTAACTTATTAGTGCCAGCAAAAGTAATAGCTTCTTGAGAAATACCTTCTTCAAGACAACCATCACCAGTTAAACAATATGTGTAATGGTTATAAACATCATCACCATACATTTTATTGAGGATAGTTTCAGCTAAAGCCATACCAACGGCTTGTGCTATACCTTGGCCTAAAGGTCCACTTCCAGCATCAATTCCATCAGTAACACCAACTTCTGGATGTCCTGGTGTTCTTGAACTAACTTGTCTAAATGATTTTAAATCATCCATTGTGATATCAAATCCACAAAGATGCAAAATTGTATAGTAAAGCATGCTTCCATGACCGCAACTCATGACAAATCTATCACGATTATGCCATTTTGAATTGCTTGGATTTGAAACTAAATAATCTTTAAATAAAGTGTAAACAATAGGTGCTGCGCTTAAACACATTCCTGGATGTCCACTATTTGCTTTATTAATTCCATCAATACATGTTGCTCTAATTGCAGCAATGGATAATTCATCAATATTAGATAAGTTTTTAGCCATAATTAATCTCCAATGACTTTAATATGTAATTCCTTTAATTGATCTTCATCGACTTCAGTTGGTGCTGAGGTACATGGACAAACTGCACTTAGGTTCTTAGGGAAAGCAATAACATCACGAATATTATCAGTTCCTGATAAAATCATTGTTAATCTATCTAAACCTAATGCAAAACCACCATGTGGAGGTGTTCCATATTTAAGAGCTTCAACAAAGAAGCCAAATTTACGATCAATATCTTCTTTTGTAAATCCAAGAACATTAAAAATTCTTTCTTGAACTTCTTGATTATAAATTCTTAAAGAACCACCACCTGCTTCATAACCATTAATAACAATATCATAAGCATAACTATAGACATTATATGGTTCAGTTTCTAATTTATCTAAATCTTCATCACAAGGTCTTGTAAATGGATGGTGACATGGTGTAATTTCACCTGTTTCTTCACTCTTTTCAAAGAGTGGGAAATGAACAACCCATAAAAGATCAAATGTTCCTGGTTTAACTAAGCCAAGTTCCTTTGCTAAAGTTGTTCTTACAGCTCCCAAGCCAAAATTTACATCACGAAGAATGTTACTTGTTGCAACAATTAAAACATCATCGTTTTTCAATTCAAATAATTTAACAATTTCAGCAATAACAGATTCATCTAAAAATTTAACTAGAGAACCAGTCAATGCGTCATTTTCAAATTTAAAATAACCAAATTGCTTCATATTAAATTTAGGAGCAATTAAATTTATTTGATCTTGTTTCTTTCTAGAAAGTTCATGAGCAAAGTTTTCAACTTTGATTGCTTTTACATACTTATTATTAGCATATGTTTCGAATGTTGATTTTGAAAAAACACCTTTACAATCAACTAATTTTAAATCATAACGTGTATCAGGTTTATCACTTCCATAGTTATTAACAGCTTCAGAATAGTCCATTCTTCTTAAAGGCAATTTAACATCATAGTTTAAAACTCTCTTAAAAATATTAGCAATTAAGCCTTCACCTAAAGTTAATATTTCATCTTGATTTAAAAAAGATGTTTCAACGTCGATTTGAGTAAAATCTGGTTGTCTATCTGCTCTTAAATCTTCGTCTCTAAAGCAACGAGCAACTTGATAATATCTTTCAAAACCAGCAACCATCAACATTTGTTTAAAAAGTTGAGGAGATTGTGGTAAAGCATAGAATTGTCCAGGATGGACTCTACTTGGGACAAGATAATCACGAGCACCTTCTGGAGTTGATGGCGCTAAATATGGTGTTTCAATTTCAACAAAACCATTATTATCTAAAAATTCATGTGTAGCTTTAACGATATTTGATCTAATGAAAAATCTATTTTGCATAACATTTCTTCTTAAATCTAAATATCTATATTTAAGTCTAATGTCTTCGTTAGCATCAGTAACTTCTTGTGTTGAAATAGGTGGTTGATTTGCTGTGTTAATAACTTTGATTTTATCAGCTACAATTTCAATTTCTCCAGTTGCTAAATTCTTATTAGGAACATCTTTTTTAACGACTGTTCCACTAATTTCGACAACATATTCATTTCTTAATTCAGGAATTTCAATCTCATCAGTTTTAGCACAAACTTGGACATAACCAGTTCTATCTCTAATATCTAAAAATAGTAAACTTCCTAAGTTTCTTTTCTTTGAAACCCAACCTAAAATTGAAACTTTTTCATTAACATTAGCTAATCTTAAAGTTCCACAACCGTGAGTTCTTATAAATTTTTCTTCAATAGATTCCATTTTCATAACATTTACCTACTTTCAACGTATTTATTTATTCTTGCAACAGCAAGATTTGTTTTCATCGCAATTTTCTTCATGATCATTATCGGAGTCACATTTAGAATCGTCACCACAGCAACAATCACCTTCACAACATTCAGTTTCTTTTTTACCTTCAAAGTTTAATAATTCATCAAATGTTTTTAATAAATCATCACTGCTAACTTTAAATTGTTCTTGTGAAGCTAAATTTTTAATAACATACTCGTCGTTTTCAAGTTCGTTATCGCCGATAATAATCGCATATAATGCGTTTCTTCTTTCGGCTTTCTTGAACATTTGACTCATACCTTTATTTTCTAAGCATATTTCACATCTATACCCAGAAACTCTTAGATAATTTGCAATTCCTAATGAAGCAGCATTTGCTCTTTCACCAAGTGGCATTAAATAAATATCAACGTTATCACTAAGATCTTCAAATAAATTATCATCGTTCATAACGCTTGCAAGTCTTTCAATACCAAATGCATATCCGCATCCTTCAACTTCTGGTCCACCAACTTCAGCAACAAGTTTTCCATAGTGACCACCTGCACCAATTGCACCATAGGATTTACCTTTAGAAGATACATAATGGAATTCAAAGACAACCCCACTATAATAATCTAATCCTCTAACTAATGATTCATCGACTTCATATGGAATTCCTAAGAAATCTAAGTCTCTTTTTATAGTTTCAAATGAATTTTTTGCATTTTCACTTAAAAAATCACTAATTTTTGGTGCATTCTTGACAATTTCTTGATCTTCAGGAACTTTACAATCTAAAATTCTTAAAACATTAAGTTCATATCTTTCTTTACAATCACTGCACATGTTTTCGAGATGTTTTCCAAAGTATTCCTTTAATGCTTTTTTATAGTTTTCACGTGATTCATCATCACCAAGTGTATTTATCTTTAAAGTTACATCTTTAAAACCAAGGAAAATCAAAGAATCATACCCCATAGAGATTACTTCTGCATCTCTATGTGGACTTGTAATTCCGATACATTCCACACCAAATTGATTAAATTGTCTATATCTACCTTGTTGTGGTCTTTCATAGCGGAAACATGGACCAGTATAATAAGCTTTAACTGGATAGTCTTGTAATGCGAATAATTTTGCGTTAACCATCGATCTAACTATTCCTGCAGTAACTTCTGGTCTTAATGTAATATTTCTGCCACCTTTATCTTCAAAAGTGTACATTTCTTTTCTTACAATATCACTACTATCACCAACACTACGTGCAAATAATTCACTATGTTCGATAATAGGGGTTCTAAATTCTTTGTAATTAAAAATTTGAGCAGTATTTTGCAATATTTGCTCGATATAAGAATACTTTTCAGCTTCTTCTAAAATGACATCATGTGTTCCTTTTACTAAATTAAACATAAAAAACCTCGTTTCATTAATAATTATATCTAATTATTTAATGAACTTCCACGAAATAGATTAAACATTTGAATTATTTAGTGAATTACACGTTTAATGTCATAAATATCTTTCATACCTTTTAATAAAGCAAAAATATTTAATAAGACATTAGAATCAGAAACATAAATTTGCGCAAAAACACTTGTTGTCATATTTTCAGGGTGTAATTTTGCTGAAATTTCAGTACATTTTATTTTGTTTGAGTTAAAAACATTTAAAATATCAGATAAAAGGTTGACTCTATCAGTGCATTCGATTACTAAATCGACTGGATATGACTTAATACCTAAATCAGTTTTCCAATGAACATCAATTAATCTAGATTTTGAATTAGAAATATTTGGACATGTTATTCTATGAACAGTAATGCCCATACCTTTTGTAACATAACCAACAATTGGATCGCCAGGAATTGGAGTACAACAATTTCCAAGATTAATTTTGAAGCCAGTTTGATTATCGACTGTGACTGGACAGTTGTCATCTTCCAAATTTTCTTTTTTAAATAGCTTGACTTCTTTGACATCGTTTCTCTTAATTTTTAAGAAATCAGCAATTGCTCCAGGAGTTGGTCTATGTGATGCAATTCCGACAAATAAATCGTCTAAAGTAGAATATTGGTAGTTTTTTAGTAGATTTTCAGTAGATATTAAGGACATTGTCTGATTATCATCATATCCTCTATCTCTAAAGAAATCGAATAGAATAGTCTTCCCACGTGCTATTTTTTCAACTCTTATTACATCTTCGTTCTTCTTTGCTAAGAATTTTTTAATATGAGATTTAGCACTATTTGTTTTGACAATATTAAGCCAGCTTTCATTTGGTCCAGGGGCAGATTTTGATGTTTTAATCTCTACCACATCTCCTGTTTTAAGTACTGTATTTAATGGTACAAGGACACCATTAACAAGTGCACCAACTGCAGAGTCTCCTACTTTTGTATGAATTCTATATGCAAAATCTAATGGCGTAGAACCGTTAGGTAAATCAATAACTTTTCCTTTAGGAGTAAAAATAAAAACATTTGCTTCGAATATATCCTTACTTAAAGTATCCATATATTCCTGAGCATTTTGATCCTTACTTTCATTACTGATCGAAATAAAATCACGGAACCAATGTAGCTTTTCTTCTATTTCTTTTTGTTCTTGCTTTGCGTTATAATTTTGCCCTTCTTTGTATCTCCAGTGAGCTGCAACACCAGTTTCAGCGATTTCGTCCATTTCTTTTGTTCTTATTTGAACTTCAAAAATATTGCCATCCCCTGCAATAATGGTCGTATGTAAAGATTGATACATATTTGACTTAGGATTAGCTATATAATCTTTGAATCTGCCTGGTAAAGGCTTAAATTGAGCGTGAATTAAGCCTAAAATCTCATAACAATTCAATTCACTTTCAGTAATGATTCTTAGAGCTAAGAAATCATAGATTTCGTTAAATGAGTGTCCTTTGACAAACATCTTTTTATATATTGAATAAATAGATTTAACTCTGGACTCGATTTCAAAATTAATTTTATGCTCTAAAAGTATGTCTGCTATCTTCTTTTTTAATAAATTCAATGCTTTAGATCTATTTTCAATCTTTTCATTAAGTGAGGAGGCAATTTTATGATATTGATCAGGTTCTAAAACCTTTAAAGAAAGGTCTTCAAGTTCACTTTCGACCTTATAAATACCTAAACGATGGGCAATTGGAGCAAAAACTTCTAATGTTTCTTTTGCTAGCGCTCTTTGTCTTTCAGGCTTTAATGCAGCAATTGTACGCATGTTATGCAATCTATCAGCAAGTTTAATAATGATGACACGTACATCTTTTGCCATTCCTAAAAAGATTTTTCTATGATCTTCAGCTTCAAATTCTTCTTCTGTACGTTTTGAAAGCTTTAAACGTTGAATTTTTGTTAGCGAATCAACAATACGAGCACAATCAGCACCAAAAAGACGTTTAATATCTTCGATTGTTGTATCTGTGTCTTCAACTACATCATGTAAAAAACCAGCACAAATTGTGATAGGTCCTGCTTGTAATGATGCACAAATATAAGCAACTTCAATTAAATGTTGAACATATGGCTCTCCACTTTTTCTAAAAATGCCACTATGTTTCTTTTCTACAAATTCATAGGCTTTTCTGATTAATTTTGTATCATTGTCATCGTGAATATAAATAGAAAAAATTTCTTTAACATCATCAAAAGTGTGCATTGGATAGCCACCATTTTGAAGAATCTCCGTTTGAGCAGGTTGATAATCAGATTCATAAGAACCATCATGTTTTATTTCATCCATAATTATTCCTCCTCTCCAGATACGATAAATTGAATTTGGTCAATACCTCTAAAATTATTTCTTGATAATGTACCAAGCAAATTTACGCCTCTTTTGTTTACAACTTCTTTATCAAAATTGAAATAAACAAGTTTTGCATAATTACTTATGTCCATAAATAAATGTTTTCCATCTAAAGATGTATAACTTGTTGCAAGATTTAAATCTTTAATTAAGAAAGTTGGTTTAGGGAAATCTTCTCCAAATGGAGCGAAATTTCTAAGTAAATTGTAATTCGTAATATTAATTTCGCCTAATGAAATTTTAAAATTTTCCTTTTTTTTATCTTTAAAAGGATTATTTTTTGCAAATTCATCGAATTTTTTAATAAATTCGCTTAGATTATCTTTTTCAATCGATAAGCCACCTGCGAACTCGTGCCCACCAAAAGTGATGATAAAATCTTTACAATAAGTAAAGGATTCAACTATATCAAAACCATTTTTACTTCTTGCACTTCCTTTTAAAGTAGAATTTCTATCATTGGTTGAAAAAACAACAACAGGTTTATTATATTTTTGAAGTAAATTATTCGCTATTAATCCAGCAATGCCTTCGCCTTTATCAATAACTAAAACTATCGAACTTTTAGAATTATCAATATTAACTTCTGTAGAATATGTAGAAACTAAATTTTTCCTTTGTGCATTAATTGAATTAATCCACTTTAATCTTTGCTCTTGCTTACCATCATCTTCTAAAAAATATTTAACAATGTTAAACCTAGTATTATCATTTAACATTCTGCAAATAGCATTAATTTTTGGAGCAACTTCAGAACTGATATTATCTTCGTTAATTATCTCGAATTTTTTATCAATCAAATCCATTATATTTTGATATTTATATTCATTTAAATACTTTAAGCCAACTTTAACAAAAACACGATTATATTCACGTAAAGGCATCATATCGCTTATTGTAGAAAGCATAGATAAAGTAAATAAATATTTATCAATATATCCTAAAAAAGCCCATGAAAAATAAAAGCAAACTTGACCTGCACAAATATTATATTTACCAATTTCTGATAAATCAGGATGTAAGAAATATTTAGCATTTGGTAATTTATCCCCTTGAAGTTTATGGTGATCAAACACAACAACTTCCATTCCAAGAGAATTTGCGTATTCTATTTCATCAAATAAGGTAATTCCATTATCAACACAAAGAAGAATGTCATATCCTAATTCGTGAAACTTTACTACGTTATTTTTTGTTAAACCATAGCCATCAATTTCTCTATTTGGAACATAATATCCAACTGTATAATTTTGGCTTTTAAAAAGATTAGTTATGATTGAAATTGACATAATTCCATCACAATCATAATCTCCATATACTAATATCTTTTTCTTCGCTATAATCGCATTTTTAAAATATTCTACAATATCTAAAATATGAGGAAACACACTAAAATGAGGCAAATCATCTTCGTTTAAATTTTGCCATTTTAAATATTCTTCTTCGCTTAAATTAAAATATTCTAATAGTCTTTCAAAAAATGCTTTCATATTCATAAAAGAAAAGAGGATAAACCTCTTTCATTAATCGTTAATTCCAGCAAAAATTGCTTCTTGTGGTCCTTCATCGGTTTGCTTATCGGATGAATTCTTTTTATTTGGTCGATTAAGTTTAGGCTTAATATTACCAATCTTTTTCGTAAAGAACATTTCGATATTTAGCGATAAAGTTCCAATTAATATATCGATAAATAAGATACCAAATATACTTACAAATAAAGTGTAAATTGAGAACGAATTAGAGAAAAGCATTGCAGTAATAACAAATACAACTAATAAAGCTGAATTTGTTGTAAATGCAAATGTTAAATTGTTTTGATAGACATATTCACTTCTTCTTAATTCTAAATCTTCAAAATCACGTTTTCTTTCTTTATAAGCATTTCTTTCACCAATAAAGAACGAATTAAAGATAAATGCTCCAACAAGTAAAATCATGAATAAACCAATAGATGTTTCACTAGCTGCAGGAACTCTAATAAGTGAGAATAATCCAATTGATGAAATTGTTCCACAAGCAAGAATAATTAAAGCAGTTAAAGCTTTTGAAGGGCCAAATCTTAATAAGAAATATAAGAAGATAGCTCCAAGAGCAATACTTGCTGCGATAACAGAATATAAAGAAATGGAATTATTACTAATATCGCGAGCTTCTGAAATTTTAATTTCGTAATTACTTAAATTAAGTTCAAATACAGCACTTAATGCGTCAATAATCGCACCATTTTGAATATTTGAAGTAGCATCAAGATAATAATAATCTTTAGCTGACGAATCTAAATCCACTTGTTTTCCTAAATCAACAATGAAGTATACTTCTTGTCTTGTGACTGCTGAAGATTCTGTTTCACCATATTTATATGTGTAGCCAAAGCTTTCGACACTAATCTTATTGAAGGCTTTTTTATTCATTTCTTCATTGGCAAAAACTTGGCCAATTGTATTTTGAATTCTTATGCTTTCTTTATCATAATTAAAGTTATCTTTAGGGCTGTTTATGTAATCATAAACAACAAGTTGAGTATTTTCAGTATTGGTTGTGGAATTATAAATACTTCCAGTTGTAGCTTTAAATGTAATTAAACCAACTAAACTTGCTACAAATAAAACTGAAGCAATAATTCCAATAAATTTAAATTTCTTATGACTTTTATCAGTATCAGCTCTATTTGATTCAAGATAACTTGATTTGACATCGTGAACCGGATCAGCGGCTACTTTTGAATCAACTGAGAAGAGTTTTAAATGCTTTTGAGCATAATTTGAATTAAATAAGAACCAATTTGTACCACGAGCAACAACTCCACTTATTACTAAATTAAGTGCTGCACCCATCATTAAAATTGCGCCAAATGCAATTGTTGTTGAGTGTGGTACAAGATAGCAAGTTAAACCAATAATTAAAGCGATGACGTTATAATCAAGGAAGAACATTGCACTCTTTTTATCTGCTTCTTGATATGCTTTTTTAAGTAATTTGCCTTCGTAAATCTCTTTTTTAGCTTTATCTAACCATGCTGTATTAGTAAATAATGAAAGTGCTAAAGCAGCGATCATACCTAAAATTGTACCAACTTGGAATGTATTTCCTAAGAAATTATATAAAGCTAAAGCACCTAAAACTGTTCCTACACCTGAAACAATTGTCATTAATGCTGATAATCCATATCTTAAGAATAAGAATAATGAGACAATAACAAGACCAACAAGTGTAGCAATTAAAAGATAAGAGAATTTAACAATGCCAGCTAATTTTAAA
Source organism: uncultured Mollicutes bacterium (assembly GCA_946539555.1). Lineage (GTDB taxonomy): Bacteria > Bacillota_I > Bacilli_A > RFN20 > CAG-826 > Onthovivens. The sequence goes on from CAMNHN010000012.1 coordinate 16,393, forward strand.
TATTCAACAAATGGATCGACATTATTTTTATCATTTTCTACTACTGATTGGTTAATTAAAGTAATTTCATAAGGATAAGTAATACCATTAAATTGTGCGGCAAACATCGTAGCTTTTTCAAAAGCTAAACGAGGATCTTGTTCTACTTCGTTATAAGTATGATAAGCAACACTTACATCGACTGGGAAAACTTGTGAACTGTTAATTGAACCTTGAGCAAAATGTCTAAAATAAATATATTCGTAAGCTTTTGCTTTTTGATCAGCTTCACTTAAACTCTCATCATAATCCCAATAAAATGATTCTGGTTTTGAAGCATCAAAATATGTAATGAAATATTTTGAGAAATTGTCATAGTTAATATTTCCGTTATTTCCATCTAAAATATCGGAAAGTTTAAAACCTGATAACCAGTTATTTAAAACGAAAATAGCTTTCTCTTTGTCGAGTTTTTCTACTTGATTGTCTTCTTCTTCGCCTTCAGCGATGCCTTCTTCAGCTCTTTGAATTCTTGTGTAAGCTTTGTTATTTGTAACATCAGTTGTTTCAGTATCATTTAAACCATTAACCATGGCCTTAAATTCTTCAGGACTACTTAATTTAACAACAACATATGGATTATTGTCCTTATATTCGACATAAGCACTACCTGGAACATAGAAATTGTTGTCTTTTAATTCTGATCCACTTGCAAGTTCAAGAGCTGTATAACCTTGAGTATATTTTTCGTTATAGTCTTTAACCATAAGTGAATTTGAGAATGTTAAATATTTAACTACTTCATCATAAGCGCCATTGTTATCTTTAAATGTTAAACTGAGGATATCATCTCCGATAACTTCTAATTTGTAGTCATTAAAATTTGCAGCATTTAATCTGTAGTTAAATTCATCAGCAACTATATCGATAGGTTGTTCATCTTCTTCTGATACAGTTGGTAAACTTCTTTGTGTACCATTTGAAAAATCGTTATCTGTTTGTTTTGTTGAAATCTTAAAAACAAAATTCTTACTTGAAGAATAATCTGCACCACCATTAATTCCTAATATAGTAGGAATTACACCAACAGCAACTGCTGCGACGAATGATATAGCAAGTGAGATGTAGCCAATTAATCGTTTCATATATATATTTACCTCAGTTTTATAAATAAATTTATAAATATCTTTAAAATCATACTACATATGCTCACAAAAAACAATTTGAATTTTATAGGCTTAAATAAGTTTTACTTATTTATGTTGCTCCAATAGAATGTTTTACCTAATTTAGTTAAAATTCTTCCTCTTCTTGTTCTTGAAATAAAGCCAATTGCAACTAAAAATGGTTCACTAATTTCTTTTAAATTTGAAAGACTTTCATTCATTATGCTTGCTAAAGACTCTAAACTAACAGGGTTTTCACCGAATTTTTCATACATTGTCTTTATTATTTTTTTATCTAATTCGTTGATTCCATAAATATCAATTTTTAAAAAATCAAAGAAACTTTGTAGAGTTTTTGCATCTATTATTTTTAAGTCATAATAGATTGCATAATCATACAATCTTTTTACTAAATTATTAGTAATTCTAGGATTTAATTTTGTTCTAGAAGCTAATTCTCGAGCTAAATTCTCATTTTCAAATTCTAGATTTACTTTAGTCATATTTTGCTTAACAATCAGTGAAATTTCATCTAGTGAATAGTTAGAAAAATGAAATTTTATCCCAAATCTTTCTCTTAATGGGGTAGCAATCATTCCATCTAAAGTAGTTGCCCCTATTAGTGTAAATTTTGGTAAATTTACCATTACAACTTTTACTTTTTCATCGCTTTTATATGGTAAAGATAATTGAAAATCTTCCATTGCTGAATATAAAACTTCTTCGATTTTTTTATCAAGTCTATGGATTTCATCAATAAATAAAATATCGCCTTCTTGTAGCGTTGCTAAAATCTCGACTAAATCTTGAATTGATTCAATCATTGGCGCATTTATTGTTCTTATTCGCCTTCCTAATTCATTAGCTAAAATCATTGCTAATGTTGTTTTTCCTGTACCTGATGGACCAAAAAAGAGCAAATGATCAAGAGTATCACCTCTTTTTATAGCACTATAAATATAAACTTTAAGCTCTTTTACAATTTGTTCTTGACCAAAAAACTCATCAAAATTAGATGGTCTTAAATTAATATAATTACCCATTTGCTAGCTCCCTTATTGATAGTTTTATTGCTTCTTCATCACTTAATCCATCAGGTAATTTTTTAAGCACTTCAAAAATTGATGAAGGCTTATAAGATAGACCAATTAATATCTGATAAACATCTTCATATCTAACTTTTGAGATCGAATATTTTTTAACTTTATTTTTTAGTTCTATACATATTTTATCAGCCTTATTTCCTATACCAGTAATCTTTGCTAAATCATCGATTTTGTTATTTAAAACATAGGAAATAAGTAGATTAATATCGACATTTTTTAAAATTTGCATAGCTGTTTTTGGACCAATTCCACTAACACTATTTAAAAGAGTAAAAATCTCGCATTCATTCTTTTCAACAAAACCAAAAAGAGTTGTTTTTTCTTCAAATGTATATAAAAAACAATAAACTTTTGTTAATTCATTTTTATGATATTTTTCTTTATTTAAAATATTTATTTCAAATGCAATTCCTGCAGGAGTTTCTAAAATAATCGTATTGTGAACAATTTCTACGATTTTACCAACTATGTATTTAATCAAATTCTATTTTTGGATAAATTATTCAAAATATTCGAATTCAAAATCGCATAATCTAACAGTGTCACCATCTTGAGCACCGATTTCATGTAATTTTTTATCGACACCTATCTTATTTAAATAGGTTATAAGTCTCATCATTCCTTCATCTGTCGAAATGTTAATAAGGTTATAAGTTCTTTCAACTCTTTCACCCTTAATTTCATAAACATGTTCTTTAACTTTAACGATTTCAAAGACTTCAGCTTCATCATTTAAGTTATAAACTTTTTCTTGATCTTTTTCTTCAAAAACACTGAATGTAGGCGCAGTTTTCAATAATTCAACACATCTATAAAGAACTTTATTTAAGTTCATTTCAGTGATTGCAGAAATCTCAATAACTTCTTTATCTTCACCAATTTTCTTTTTGAATTCTTTTAAGCGCTCATCAGCACTTTCTTCGTCCATTTTAGATGCAACAATTATTTCTGGTCTATCTGATAAATGCATTCCATAGGCATCAAGTTCTTTTCTAATTGTTAAATAGTCTTCATAAGGATCACGAGCTCCACTCATATCTACCATATGAATTAAGACTCTACATCTTTCAATATGACGTAAAAACATCAAGCCTAATCCTTTTCCTAAGTGAGCACCTTCAATTAATCCAGGCATATCAGCTAAAACAAAGGATTCATCCTCTATTTTTGCAACACCTAAATTAGGAACAATCGTTGTAAAATCGTAATCACCAATTTCAGCATTACAATTTGTAACACAACTAATAAATGTAGATTTTCCTACACTAGGAAGACCAATAATTCCTACATCAGCAAGTAATTTTAATTCTAAAATTAATCTTTTCTTTTCACCAGGAAGACCATTTTCAGCAATTTTTGGAGCTTTAATTCTTGCATTTTTAAATGCAGCATTCCCTCTGCCACCTCTTCCACCTTTTGCAACTAAAAATGTTTGGCCAACTTCAGTTAAATCACAAAGAAATTGATGGTTTTCTTCTAGAAAAACAACAGTACCAATTGGTAGATCAATATAAATGTCTTTTGCTGCTCTACCATACATCAATTTAATGTCGCCTTTTTCTCCATCATCAGCTATAAAAACACGAGAATGACGGTAATTTACAAGTGTTGTTGTGCTTTTTGAAGCTCTCAAATAAATTGAACCACCTCTACCTCCGTTTCCACCACTTGGACCACCCTTAGGAACATTTTTTTCATGTCTAAAAGCGATAGAGCCATCTCCACCTTTTCCGCTTCTAACTTCAATAATAGTACGATCAATAAACATAAGTATTTTCCTAAAAGAAAACCATCTACGTAAAGCAGATGGTTAAATCATTTATTCAGCAACAGGATAAACGCTTACACGTTTTCTATTTCTGCCAACTCTCTCATATTTAACAATACCAGCGACTGTAGCAAAAATTGTATCGTCTCCACCCTTTTTGGTGTTAACACCAGGATAGATTCTTGTTCCACGTTGTCTATAAATTATTGCACCTGCTTTACAGAATTGGCCATCACTTCTTTTGGCACCTAATCTACGACCGGCACTATCACGACCGTTCTTAGTACTACCGACACCTTTATGGGAAGCGAAGAGTTGTAAATCAAGTATAAATTTGAATTCCATATTTCCGTATCCTTTCTTATTTTTTTAAGATTTTGACGAATTTAGGATAAGATCTTTCAACCGTTAATAACTGAATTAATATTACATCAAGAACATCTTTGTCATGATCTGAAATTTCATCAGTTACAACACATTTTGCATAGCCTTTTTCAACAACAATTTCTTCAGATTCTTCATCAAGTAAAGCGTTGAATCCTCCGACTATTATCGCAGAAATTGCGCTACAAACTATATCTTTACCTTCTTCGTCATAATTTGCGTGACCTTTTGATTCAATCATGCAAATTTGATCATCTTTTTTCGAATAATTAATCTCAATCATTCTTATGCGTTAATGCTTGTGACTGTTAAGCAAGTATATGGTTGTCTATGGCCATATCTTCTACGGTAATTATTCTTGGCTTTATATTTGAAACCATGAATCTTTTTACCTAAGCCTTGCTTTTCAACTTTAGCAACGACAGTAGCACCAGCAATTGTTGGTTTGCCTGTAGTAACTTTCTTATCACCGATTAAAAGTACATCGGTAAAAGTGTAATCTTGGCCAGCTTCGACATCTAATTTTTCTACAAAAATCTTTTGGCCAACTTCTACTCTAAGTTGTTTACCGCCAGTTAAAATTATAGCGTACATATTTGCCCTCCTATTTTTTATCAAGTACTCGCTTTAGAGGTATTTCTTTATTGAAATTTAAGGACCTTTTCAATGCGGTTGTAACAAAATGAGGTTACAACGTGCTTAATTTTATCATTAAAATGATAGAGCGTCAATATGAAATAAATTTAACGTTAATTTCTAATTCCAAGTAAATTTATAACCACCTGGTAAGGCAACAGAACCATCACCACTTGTATAGAGTTTCCAAACAACAACTACAACTATTGCAGTTACTAAAATCGCCATAACTCCTGCAAGTGTAATAGCTTCACCAGGACGAGTATTTTCCAACTCATATTCAGTTAAAGGAACTTTATCCATAAAAAACCTCCCTTCACTAAATACAAGTGGTTTCAAAATCAAATTCTTCCGGTTTTTTTATAATTTTTTTAATTTTTCCTCTAATTGTTCTAGTTTAAGCTTAAAATTTTGATACTTTTCTTGCTCTAATTTGACTTTTGCTTCAGGTGCTTTATCTAAGAAGTTCTTATTATTGAGCATTCCTTCACTACGTTTTATCTCGTTTTTAATAGATTCAACTTCTTTTAAAAGCTTATTTTTAAGTTCTTCTTTATCGATTCCATCAAAAATGTATAAAGAAACCTTTGGAAGAATAATTGAAGTTGCATTTTTAACTTCTTCATTTGTCTCTTTTAAAGATTTTGCAAAAGCAAATCTTGTTAAATATGGATATAAATCGCTTAAATCAATTTCGGATTTAAGAGCTAAATCTAATGAATAGTTTGGAGCAAGTTCGTTTTGAACTTTGTATTGTCTAATAGATTCGATTAATTCGTAAATAATATTAACTTTAGCCTCATCTTCTTCGAAAATATATTTTTCTTCAAATTCAGGATAGCTCTCTAACATTATTGAATCTAAATGTTCAGGCAAATTTAAGTAAATTTCTTCAGCTATAAATGGTGAGAAAGGATAAATCATCATTAAAATCGCTTTAAGAGCTTTAATTAAAGTGAAATATGTGCCTTCTTTATATGAATTTTCATTTTTTAATGTGACTTTTGTCATTTCTAGGTAATTTGAACAGAAATCATCATAAACAAAGTTATAAAGAACGCTGCTTGCAACACCATAATCATAGGCATCCATAGCTTTAGTGACTTTCTCAATTGTATTTTCTAATTTTGTTAATAAATGCTTATCAACAGCTTCAAGTTTAGAAATATCAATTTTTGTCTCTTTATAATTTTCTGGAATATTCATCAAGATATAACGTGCACTATTCCAAATTTTATTTAAGTAATTATTACTTGATTTGACTTTTTCTTCACTGTATCTCATGTCTTGACCAGGAGATGCTGTTGTAGCTAAGAAATATCTTAAACTATCAACACCATAGGTATTAATAACATCAATTGGATCAATTCCGTTTCCTAAGGATTTTGACATTTTTCTGCCCAAAGAATCTCTAACAATTCCGTGAATTACAACATCTTTAAATGGTGCTTTATTAGTAAAATGTAAACCTTGGAAAACCATACGTGCAACCCAGAAGAAAATAATATCATAACCTGTTACCATGACATCATTAGGGTAATATCTCTTGAAATCTTCTGAATCAACATCTGGCCAACCCATTGTTTCAAATGGCCAAAGTGCTGATGAGAACCAAGTATCTAAAACATCCTCGTCTTGAGTCCAATTTTCCATATCTTTTGGCTTTTCAGCACTAACTAGTAGTTTTTTAGTAGTTTTATGGTAGAAAACTGGTATTCTATGACCCCACCAAAGTTGTCTAGATATACACCAATCGTCACAATTTGACATCCATTGTATTAAAACATTTTCAAATCTAGCTGGATAAAAATTAACTTTTGTATCAGGATTCTTTTGGTTTTCAAGAACTCTATCTGCTAATGGCTTCATCTTTATAAACCATTGTTTTGAAAGTATTGGTTCAACTACAGCATCACTTCTTTCAGAGTGTCCTACTTGATGTTTATAGTCTTCAATCTTAATTAAGTTGCCTTCTTTTTCTATATTCTTAACAAGCAAGTCTCTGCATTCCATTCTGTCCATTCCAGAATAAATGCCACAATTTTCCTTCATTGTTCCATCAACATTCATGATGACTACAAACTTTTGATTGTATTTTTTGCCAATTATAAAGTCGTTAGGATCGTGTGCTGGAGTGCATTTCATAGCACCGGTTCCAAATGTAATATCTACATATTCATCAGCAATAACTGG
>CAMNHN010000013.1 GCA_946539555.1 uncultured Mollicutes bacterium
AATTATATCAAAAAAGAGTGGCAAATTAATACCACCCGTTTGCTAATATAGATTTTTATTTTAAATTTGCACATTTAATTTTCATTATATTAATGAATTCATCAATTGAAACAGTTACTTGTTCTTGCTTACCATATTCACGATATGTAACAGTGTTTTCGTTGACTTCCTTATCGCCTACAACAAGTTGATAAGGAATTTTTTGCATTTGTGCCTCTCTAATTTTATAACCTAATTTTTCTTCTCTAAAGTCAGCTTTTGCTCTAATTTTATTTTCTTTTAATCTAGCAAGTAAATTCTCACAGAATTCTTTGTGATAATTTAAATTAACTGGAATAAGTGAAACTTGAGTTGGAGCAAGCCATGTTGGCAAAACACCTTTAGTTTCTTCAAGCAAGAAAGCGATGAATCTATCCATTGATCCTAAAATTGCTCTATGGACGACAACTGGTCTAGCATGTTGTCCGTTTTCATCAATATAAGTAAGATCAAATCTTTCAGGCAATTGATAATCAAGTTGAATAGTAGATAAAGTTACATCATGACCAATAGCGCTTCTAACTTGGACATCTAATTTTGGTCCATAGAATGCTGCTTCACCAATTGCTTCATAATAATCTACACCAAGTTCTTTTAAAACTTCTCTTAATTCTGATTCAGATTTTTCCCATAAATCATCATTGCCAAAGTATTTTTCTGTATCTTTAGGATCTCTTAAAGATAATCTAAATTTATAATCTTTGAAACCAAAATCTTGATAGACATCGAGGATTAATTTTGTGACTTCTTTAAATACTTCACCAATTTGAGAAGGCATACAGAAAATGTGTGAATCATTTTGATAGAATGCACGTGTTCTTTCAATGCCGGTTAATGCTCCTGATGCTTCAAATCTAAAATCAGCAGCAATTTCAGCAATTTTTAAAGGAAGTTCACGATATGAGTGAAGTTGGCTTCTATACATGACCATGTGATGAGGGCAATTCATTGGACGTAAAACATAAGATTCATTATCGACATCCATTTTTGGGAACATATCATCTTTATAATGTGCCCAGTGACCAGATGTTTTATAAAGCTCAATATTACCTAATGCTGGAGTTAAAACATGTTGATAACCAAGGGCAATTTCTTTATCCATAATATAATCAGAAAGTAAACGTCTAACAATAAATCCATTTGGTAACCACATTGGTAAACCTTTACCAACTAAATCATCAAACATAAATATGCCAAGTTGTTTGCCAAGTTTTCTATGGTCTCTTGCTTTACGTTCTTCAAGAAGATCTAAATATGCTTTTAATTCTCCTTCGCTATTCCAGCAAGTACCATAAATTCTTGTCATGACATCGTTTTTTGAGTCACCTTTCCAATATGATCCAGCAATATAAAGAAGTTTAAAGTTCTTTAAAACACCAGTAGAAATAACGTGAGGTCCACGGCATACATCAGCGTATTCACCTTGCTCGTAGATTCCTACTTCATCGTCTTCGACTTGTTCAATAAGTTGAACTTTGTATTTATCAGCTTTAAATTTTTCTTTAGCAGAAGCTTTATCAAGCATGTAATGATTGATATTTAAATTTTCTTTAACTATCTTTTTCATTTCGGCTTCAATTTTTGCTAAATCATCATTAGTAATAGTTCCGTTAATTACAAAATCGTAGTAGAAGCCTTCTTCAATTGCAGGACCAACGCCACAGCATGTCCCAGGATATAATCTTTTAACTGCTTGAGCCATCAAGTGAGCACAAGAGTGATTGATAACCTCAAATGCCTCTTTGTCTTCAAATAAAATAAGTTGAAGTGATGAATCTTCGTTAATTGGTGTTTTTAAATCAACTAATTTGTCATTTAATTTAGCAACACAACACTTTTTTAAGATTCCAAGTTCTTTAGCGATTTGAAGAACTAGAGTACCATTTTCAACTTCCTTAATACTTCCATCTTTTAATGTAACTTTAACCATAAATTACCTCCATTTAAATAAAAATCGCCCTTATAAATAAGGACGAATTAACCGCGGTACCACCTTAATTCTAGATTAATTTAATCTAGCTCTTAATTTATTCGTTTCGTGAATTAACGGATATGCATTTCCTCATATCTCTAAGAAAGTGGTAACATCTAGTTTATTTAAATACTTTCACCAACCGTATTTTCTCTAAGTAAATTAAGTTAGATATCGTGTCTTTCTTTAACGATAATAAAATAATATATTCTTTAAAGTCTAATTTCAACCTTCTTTATATAATAAAGAAAGGAATTATAAGACATCTTTATCAACTGGCATTGTGATAATTCTTAAGAAGTTTGTTCTACCTGCGCCAGTTGGAGTACCTCCAGATACAAGAATTGTATCTCCAGGTTTTAATCCAGCTCTACGAGCGTGGATTATAGCAATTACCTCCATATCTTCAATAAATCCAGGCATATTAATTGATGGAATATATGCTGAATTTACACCCCAATAGATTGCGTTTTGTCTAACTGTTGTGAGGTTATTTGAGATTGAAAGAATTGGGCAGCATGGTCTAGCTTTTGAAATACGTCTAGAAGATCTACCAGTTTCAGTAAATGAAACAATTAATTTTGCTCCAATTAATTTTGCAGTATTTGCAATTGCATTAGCAATAGCATCATTGTTATCTTTATTTGATGAATCATAAGCTTGCTTTGCAAGTGTTTCATAATCTAAAGTTGCTTCCATAGTTTTTGCAATTTTTGCTTGCATAGTAACTGATTCAACTGGATAGTCACCACTAGCAGTTTCTCCACTTAACATAACACAATCTGCAGATTCTAAAATAGCAGTAGCAACATCACCAACCTCAGCACGTGTAGGAATAGGTGATTTCATCATTGAATCTAACATTTGAGTAGCAACAATAACTGGTTTTCCTTTCGCTCTACATGCATCAATAAGTTGACGTTGAACAATTGGGACAGTTTCTTCAGGAATTTCTAAGCCTAAATCACCTCTAGCAACCATAATAGCATCACTAGCATCGATTATATCATTTAAGCAATCCATTGCTTCGTAATTTTCTATTTTTGAGATAATTTTAATTTCTGGATGACCATTTGAAATCAAAACATCACGAATATCATGGACATCTTTAGCGTTTCTAACAAATGAAGCAGAAACAAAATCGACACCATTTTCACAACCCCAAATTAAATCTTCCATATCTTTATCAGAAATGAATTTGAGAGAATTTAATTTTGCACCAGCACAATTGACACCTTTTTTAGAACCAATTGTGTGTGTATTCATTGCTTTACAAATGAGTTCTTTTTTCGAACTATCTTTTTCGATAATTTCAAAGTCGAGTTTACCATCATCAATTTTAATATGGTTTCCTACGCTAACATCATCATAAAGTTTTGGGAAATTAACACTGATTTTTTCAGGAGTTCCTAAAACTTGTTTCATAGAAATCCTTGTGATTTGACCCTTTTTAATTTCAATTTTGCCGTTTTCCATGTCGTGAGTTCTAACTTCAGGACCTTTGGTATCAAGCATTACTGGAATATAAATTCCGTCTTTTTCAAGTGATCTAGCTTTTAAAAATTTTGTGTAATGTTCATCATAACTTCCATGAGAGAAATTGAGTCTCATTACATTCATTCCGTTTTCGATAAGCTTTTTTAAAACAGAAATGTTTTCACTTGCAGGGCCGATTGTACAAACAATCTTAGTTTTCTTTAATAAATTGATGTTTTCCATAATAGTTTCCTCTATTTGATTTCATCAAATAATTTGTATAACTCATCATTAGATTTTCTTGGAAGAGCTAAAGCATCATAAATATCATAATAATGTAATTTATTATCGACGATACCAACACAAACACCACCAATTCCTTGGTCAAGAAGTTCGATTGCATATCTTCCATATCTCATACCATTAAATCTTTCCATACCAGATGGTGAACCGCCTCTTTGGATGTATCCTAAAATATCAATTCTAACATCCCAAGTTGTGTTTAATCTAATATAGGAAGCAATTTTATTTAAATCAAAAATCTTTTCAGAAACAAGGATCATGACGTTGTCTTTTCCTTCCTCTTTCATTCTTCTTAAATCTTTGATTAATTTTTCTCCATCAAAAGGTCTATCGATTGTAAACATGAAGTCAGCATTTGTTGCAATAGCTGAGTAGATTGTTAAATCTGGACATTTATTACCCATGATTTCAACTAAACAACATCTGTTGTGCGAGCTCATGGTTTCTTTAATTTTATCGATTGCATCAACAATATTGTTGAATGCAGTATCAAAACCAATTGTGTAATCAGTTGATGCAATATCGTTATCAATTGTTCCTGGTAAACCAATACAATTGATTCCCATCTCTGACAATTTTTTAGCACCCAAATAGGAGCCATCACCACCAATAACGATTAATGCCTCAATACCTTCTTTTTTAAGATTTTCGACGGCGATTTTTCTTACTGCCTCATCTTTAAATTCTGGTAATCTTGCAGATTTAATAATAGTTCCTCCATGGTAATAAAAATTGTCTGCAAAGTGTTTATCTACTTTTTGAAATTTGTTTTCAACAAGTCCGCGATAACCATCGTAAACTACATACATTTCTTTGCCCATATTTGTGCCAGCTCTAATAGCGCCAAGAAGAACAGAATTCATGCCTGGAGCATCGCCGCCACTTGTTAATATACCAATTTTTTTAACCATTTCCTTTTCCCCCGAAAAAAACCAATATTATTATAATTTTTATTGAAGTAAATATCTATAAAAAATGAATTCTATTCAAAATTAATTTTGAATAATAAAAATAATTCAAAAAAATTGCTTTGGTGCTTTTTAAAAGCGACAAATTTGGTTTATAATTATCACACAATGATTAACTTAGATTCAAAATTTGAAATAAAAAGTAGAGGCTTGCTTGATGCTGAAAGTTCAGTATCTCTTTTTGATTTTTATCAACCTTTAATTTTTAGCGACGGTGTCTATTTATACCAATTTTTAGTGCATTCATTTAAAAGTAAAGAAGCTCAAGGAAAGGTAGGAGACTTAGTTGCTTATTCAGGTTTAACTTTTGAAAAATTTTTAGTTGCAAAAAAGAGTCTAGAATCAGTAAATTTGATTTCGACTTACACTAAAATAGATTCTAATGTTTTTAAATTTGTTTTAAATGATCCTTTACCAGCAAAAGACTTTTTAAATCATATTGTTTTAAGCGGTCTTTTAAAAGGAACAATAGGGGAAGAACGTTTTGCTCATTTAGTTAAAAAATATTCTCATAATATTGACCTTGAAGGATTTGAAGATGTAAGTGCTGCAATTAATGATACTTATCAACTAAATTTCGAATATTCAAATAACAATATTAACGGACTTATTGGAAGAACTAAAGTTCATTTGAAAGATGATTTTAGTAGTGCAAAGTTATTTAAAATTTTAGAAAAGAGAAGTGGTATTTTTGCTTCTTCATTTACTGATGAAGAAATTTCTAAAATCGAACACCTTGCTACACTTTATGGAATGAACGAAGAAGTGATGGCTGATATTGTTTCCTCTTCATTTACTTTAATGAATGAATTTGGAAAGAAATATGATGAAAATAAAGCAAGAAAGTTAGCTGAAATACATTTGAAGTCTCATCCAAAAACAAATAAAAAGAATCAAAATAAGACTGAACTCAATAGCGAAAGCGATGTTGCGAAACAAATTAGCTATTTTGAAAGTATGTCACCTTTTGCATTCTTAAAATCCAAGCAAAACGATATTGATGTTTCTCAAGCTGATTCAAAAATCATAGAAATGCTTTCTTATGATTATGGTTTTTCAAATGGCATGATTAATGCATTACTTGATTATATTTTGAATGTAAAAGATGGAGAACTTAATAAAAAATACATTGAAAAAGTTGCAACAACTTTAGTCAGAAAAGGTTGTGACGATACATTAAGTGTATTAGAGAATCTCTATAAATTTAATGTAAAAAATACATATTCTCAAGAAGATTTAAATAATAGCCAAAATGATGATATTGTTGAAGTAGATCCTAATGATCCAAATTTCGAGGATTTTTAAAATATGAAAAAAGTAGAACTTGGTTTTGATAATGATGTTTCTGATTTAAAGAAATTTAAAGAAGAGCTTTACGCTAAAATTGTAAATTCAGTTTATTACAATGATTTTTTAGCTCAAGGTTTTACTGACGAAGATATTAAAAATAATTTATCTAAATTTAATGATTATATTGAAGATTTAGAAATTTCAAAAAAGATAAAAACATATAAGGATTGCAAACTTTTTAATAAATTTGACCGAATTATATTAGAGAAAAATGGTAATTTTGTTGATGTTAATTATGTAGCATTAGAACCTTTTTCGGCTTATTTAAATTATATAAATTGTTTCTTTATTCGTGATTTTGATGATGATTATGTAGATGCTGAATATCTTAAGATTGATGAAAAATTACGTGAATATAATAAAAAAGCTTTTAAAGCAAATGACTGGGTTTATTTTTATGGAGCTTTAAGAAGCGGCAGAACCTATGCAGCTATTTCTATTATAAATAAAAAATACATTGGAAAAGAGAACTCAATTGCCTTTTTAAATTCTCCAAAAAGATTAAAAGAATTATGTGATTTATACTTTAAGAGTCGTCAAGATTATGAAGACTTAATGAAAGCATATACAGAAGTTGATTGTCTTGTTTTTGATGATTTTGGTCAAGAACTTAAATCAAAACTTTTACGTGATACTATACTTTATGTAATTTTATCTAAACGTGCTGCAACAAATAAAATGACTATTTTTACAAGCGATTTTACAGTTGATGAAATTTGTAAGTTATATACAAAACTAAAAGATGACACAAATGATGTCATGTCTAATAAATTTACTAAATTATTTAAAGAAAAAGTAAAAAATGGTCGTGAAACAAGTCCACTATCCATTTATTAATCTAAAGCTTTTTCAATATTCTTGTAGAAAGTTTCAAAGTTGCCGGTAGCTTCGACAACTTTTATTTTTGGGTTGTCTTTTGGGTATTCAAAATTGTAATTAAGTTTCTTTGAAGTCTCTATATTTTCATTTCTTGAAGCTAGATTTTTAAGTTGTTGTTCTTTTGAAATAGAAATAACTAATATTTTTTTGAACATATATTCGTAGTGAGCTTTAAAAAGAAGAGGAACTTCAAAAACAGGATTATCTTCGCTTTTTAAAATGTTTAAAAATTCATTTTCTACAAGTGGATGAATATAATTTTGAAGTTCTTTATTTCTTTCTGGGAAAGCAATTAGGATTTTTCTAGCTTTCAAAGTTAATTCTTTATTATCAATATCAAAAGGAGCTTTGATAATTGAAGAAACTTTTCTTTGAATGTGAGGCTTTCTATAAAGTTCATGAACGATTTCATCAGCTGAATATGTTCTATATCCTTTTTCTTTTAAATAATTTAAAGCAGTAGATTTTCCACTTCCGATAGGACCAGTTATACCTATTGCTTTTTCTAGCTCATGATTTATTTGACAGTTTGGGCAATATGTTGTGCCTCTACCTCCAATAAAATCTTTATGAAATTTTGTTGAGCATCTTGGACATAATTCGCCTTCTCTACCATAACACATTAATACTTCTTGGAATTTTCCATCAACACCTTCACTAGGATGGAATGAATGAATAGTTGAACCTCCAAGTTCAATTGCTTTATTTAAAATTATTTTTGCTTGCTTAGTTATCTCAATTATTTTTTCTTTTGAAATATCTTTACCTTTTGTATATGGATTAAGTTTAGTTGCATAGCAGATTTCATCTGCATAAATATTTCCTATTCCACAAAGAATTGATTGATCTAGTAGTAACTCTTTTATTGGCTTATTTTTATTGAACTTTTTAAAGAGTTCTGGAAGGTCTTTTTCTTCAACTTTATTTGCTTCTACACCAAGTTTTGAAATCATTGGAAGCGTAGGAAGTTCAGCTTCATTTGTTAGATACATAATGGCAAATTTTCTAGTGTCATCAAAAGATAAATAAGTGCCATCTTTAAAGAAAAACATTGCAGAAGTATGTTTAATTCTTTGATTTCCTTTATCTAAATATCTAAATTTTCCTTCCATTCTTAAGTGAGTAATGATGACAAAATCATCACTTAAATGGATATAAATATATTTACCATATCTAGTAATGCTAGTGATTTTTTTATTAATTACAGTAGTTTTAAAAGTATCTAAATTAGATTGAATTAGACGGTCATAATATACTTCGACTTTTTGTATTTCTTTACCAATAATTAATGGTTTTAGAATACCAATTACAGTTTCAACTTCAGGTAGTTCAGGCATAATTTATTTAGCAAGATACCAATTCTTTGCATAACCTCCATCAACTTTTAAACTAACGTGTAATTTTACACAATTTTCCATAATGTCTTTTACTAATTTATAAACATCTTCTTTTTCATCATCATAAACTTTTAAAATCAGTTCATCGTGAATTTGAGAAACGATTTTGGATTTATAGTTTCCTTTAATTAAAGCGTCATATACTTTTATCATAGCGATTTTAATTAAATCAGAAGCACTTCCTTGAATTGGTGCGTTCATAGCAGCTCGCTTAGCAAATTCTCTAAGTTGATATTTGTCGCTATTAATTTCTGGAAGATATCTTCTACGATTAAACATCGTAGTAGCATAGCCATTAGTTGTAGCTTCTTCAACAAGCTTATTTAAATATGCTTTAATTTCAGGGAAAGCTTTATAAAAATTCATGATAATTTCACGACTTTCATTTACAGGTATTTCAAGTTGTTCACTTAAACCCCAATCAGAAATGCCGTAAACTATGCCGAAATTAACCGCTTTAGCTTTACGACGTTCTAATGAAGTTGGTTCTCTATCTAAGCCAAAGACAAGTCTGGCAGTAGAAGAGTGAATGTCTTCGTTATTGTTAAACATATTTATCAAAGATTTCGAATTTGAAAGATGTGCTAACATTCTCAACTCAATTTGAGAATAATCTAAAGATAAAATAGATACATTTTCTTCTTTATAATAGAAAGCTTTTCTAATTTGTTTTGATTCTTCATCTCTAGTACTGATATTTTGAAGATTTGGTTCAGAACATGATAGTCTTCCGGTTGTAGTTAAAGCTTGATTAAATGTGCAATGAACTTTCCCATCATTATCGATAAAAGGAATAAATCCATCAATATATGTTGAGATTTGTTTTGTATATTTTCTATATTCTAAAATCTTTTCAACGATTGGATGATGAAATCTAATTGTTTGAAGATGCTCGACAGAAGTAGAACCTTTTCTATTGCCAGGAAGGCCTAGTTTTTCATATAAAATTTGTGCAACTTGTTTAGGAGAATTAATGTTAAATTCTTCTCCAGCAAGGTCATATATTTCTTTAGTTAATTGATCAGCTTTTGCTTGATACTCTTTTTTAAATTCAAGCAAGATATTTTCATCAAGTGGGAAACCTTCGATTTCCATATTTGCTAAAACAACTGTAAGAGGTTGCTCAATATCATATAAAAGTTGAAGTTGATTTAATGACAATAATTTCTGTTTAATTCTTTCAGCTAAAGCGATTGGGAAATATGCTTTAACTGAAGAAAGAATTTTATTGCCTTCAGAAAATAGTGGTGATTCATTTTTATATGCGTATGAAATGTCGTAACCTAAAGAAGTGATGATGAATTCAAAATTAGATTGAGAATTTGAATCGCAAAGATAGTTTGCAAGCAGCAAATCAAACTCTAAACCATTAATTTTTATACCTGCATTATGAAGAACACAATATATTGTTTTGTAGTCAAAGCAGTACTTTTTAATGTCTTTGCTTGCAAGCAAATCTAGCAACTTTTTGTCTTTAAGTAGATTTTCAGTAGTTATATAGTATGTTTTATTGGCGTTTGTTAGTGATATCCCAAATAACTTTGCAACATGATAATTCACGTTTTCCTCGTAATCAATTCCAATACCTATTTTATTTTCAAAATCTATATCATTTGAATTAAAAACCTCGCAAAACTCAACTTTTTCTTCTGTAATATTTTCTTTTTTAAATGATTTTGGAAGCTTATTTAATAGATATTTAAATTGATAAACTTGTGCAAAATTATTGATTTCGTTGAAGTCGTATCCTTTGTAAATTAAATCTTCTGGTTCATATGGTAGATCTCTATCAGTAACGATGATAGCAAGGTGTTTGCATAATCTTCCGTTATCTTGATATTCAATAATGTTTTGCCCGACCTTTGATTTCGTATCGGCGTTTTTAATGATTTCTTCAAGTGTTCCAAATTTTTGAATTAAACTTTTTGCAGTTTTGTCTCCAACTCCAGGAATACCTTTTAAGTTATCGCTATCATCACCTCTGAGACCTTTGTAATCAGTGATTTGAATTGGATCAAAACCCCATTCTTCCTTAAAAGATTCTGGAGTCATTGCGTAAACTTCTTTTAGGCCTTTTTTAATTAATTCAACAGTGATTTTATCGTCAATTAGTTGCAAATAATCTTTATCACTTGTATAAATTTCAACATCGTAACCTTTTGCAGCGGCTTTTTTAGCCATAATTCCTGCAATATCATCAGCTTCAATTTCTTCTGATTCATAATGAATAATGCCAAGTTTATCTAAAAAATCTCTTGCAACAGGCATTTGTTTTAATAACTCTTCAGGCGTTTTTTGTCTATTTGCTTTGTATTCAGGATATTCTTGATGCCTAAATGTATGCTTACCACTATCAAAAGCAACAAATATTGCATCATCTTTTTTTAAAGTAGACAAAAGAGAAGCAATCATATTTGAAAATGCAAAAATAGCATTTGTAGGAAAACCATCAGTTGTTTTCATTATATTATTTGGATTGATAGCGTAGGTCGCATAAAATCCTCTAAAAAGAAGACTGTTACCATCAATAATTAACATTTTTGCCATAATTTTATTCCGTTACAATTTTGCATGTATTAACTACAAAATTGTCCCTTCCGTTTCTTTCTTCTTTATATCCAGTAATATGAATTAAATTATCTTTTTTCAAATCGATTTGAATCTCTGCAAATAAATTTGAGAAAATTGTGCAATCTATATCACCAGTATCATCAAATATAGTTACAAATGCCATTGGAGCGCCTTTATCTTTTCCTTGCTTGACATTAATTACTTTGATTGCTCTAACAATTGCGATAACAGTCGAATTTTCTCTGTATTTTAAGTCAGTGATAGGAGTGCGTTTAACATCTTTTAAACTTGAAGGTAAATGATTAAAAGGAGAATCGCTAATCATAACTCCAAGTGCATTCATTTCGTTATTCATTCTATCAATAGGGTCATCATAAGCATCAATCAGCTTAAATGATAATCCAAAATCATTTAATAATAATCCTTCTTGATAGATACAAGTAGATGCGTATTGAATTGCATTTGGCACAGACATTTTTAAAGATTTTCTATTTGGTTCTAAAGAATCAAAAGCACCAGCATCAATAATTTTTGATAATTGATTATCAGTAATTCCTTCTTTTGTTGAACTCATTCTTACAACAAAATCAATAAAAGATTTAAATTTACCATGTTCTTGACGTTCTTTAATTATATTAAATACTACTTTTGATTGAAGGCCGCCAATTCCTAAAAGTGGCATCAATAAGCCATTTTCATAAAGTTCAAACTGATAAGTTGATTCATTAATATTTGGAAGAAGTACTTTAATTTTTGCTTTTTTAATTTCTGCCAAATATTTAGAAAATTTAACATCATTAGCACCATATTGTTGATCTAATATCGAAGCATAGAATTCAATAGGATAATGTGCTTTTAAGTAACCTTCTTTACAAGCAATCATTGCATAAGAAACTGCGTGTGATTTATTGAATCCATAATTAGCAAATTTATGAATCTGTTCGAATAATTTTTCTGCTTCAAAAGGATTATGGCCTTTTTTAACAGAACCTTTTATAAAAGAATCTTTAAGTTTTAGAAGTTCGTCTTCGTGCTTTTTAGAAATTGCACGTCTAAAAATATCAGCTTCAGCAAAATCAAATCCAGCATATACTTGAGCGATTTGCATAATTTGTTCTTGATAAACAATAATGCCATAAGTTTCTTTTAAAATAGGTTCTAAAACATTATTGAGGTAGGTTACTCTTTCTCTACCATGTTTTCTTCTTGAATAAGAAGGAATAAATTGCATTGGTCCTGGTCTATCTAAAGAAATTGTTGCAACAACATCTAAGAAATTATCAGGCTTAATATTTGTAATTGCATTATTTGCAGCAGCGGTATCAAGTTGGAAAATACCCATTGTTCTGCCATCTTTAATTAAGTCAAAAATTAAAGGATCTTCATATGGTATTTCTTCCATTTTAATAGAGATTTGACGAGTTTCTTTGATTTTCTCTAGGCATTTTTCAATTACAGTAAGGTTAGATAAACCAAGTAAATCCATCTTCAAAAAACCTTGGTTTTCTAAATAATCTTTCTCATATTGAGTGACACTAAAAGAAGGAGCATCAAAATCTAAAGGCATGCAAT
The DNA here is from genome assembly GCA_946539555.1 of uncultured Mollicutes bacterium. Classification (GTDB taxonomy): domain Bacteria; phylum Bacillota_I; class Bacilli_A; order RFN20; family CAG-826; genus Onthovivens. Next base: position 12,528 of record CAMNHN010000013.1, read on the forward strand.
CTCTTAAATCAGTTTCATTCAAAATAACACCAGCTGCATGTAAACCTCTTTGACGTGGAAGGCCTTCAATTAAATGTGCTTTATTAAAAATGAATTCAAAATCTGGCGTTTTAAGTATCTCATTAAAAGCAGGAATATTTTCTCTAGCATAATCAAGAGAGAAGTTGAGTGATTGATCATTTCCTTTGAAATTAGAAGGAATTGTTTTACTTAATAAATCGATAAATTCTTTTGGCTTTCCAAATGCTCTACAAGTATCACGAAGTGCTTGCTTAGCAGCAATAGTTTGATAAGCACAAACTCTTGCGACTCTATTTGAACCGTATTTTTGAATTAAATATTTAATAATTTCTTCACGTTTAATATCTGAAATATCAACGTCAATATCAGGCATCGAGTTACGTTTTTCATTTAAAAATCTTTCAAATAACAAATTATATTTTATAGGATCAACATCGGTAATTTGAAGGCAATATGAAATCAAACTTCCAGCTGCAGAACCTCTACCTGGACCAATAGGAATGTTATTAGTTTTTGCAAAATTAATGTAATCTTGAACAACAAGGAAGTAGTTGATGTAACCTAAATTTTTAATTACTTTATATTCGTGGTTAAGCCTATTTTTATAAACAGGAACTGTTAAATCAATACCTCTAATTTTTGCGCCTTCTTTGATTTTTTCGATGAAGATATCTTTTGGATTTTCATTTTCGACAAAATTAATAAGTTCGCCACGTTTTGTATCAAAATCAAAATCAATTAATCTTAAGAAATCATCAAAAACAATTTGTGTTTCTAAAGGGTAATATTCAGTGTATTCATGAATATTTTTTAAATACTCTTTATTATGAGTTGGAGTGATGTCTTCCTCGATAGTAGTGTTACGTTTTATTGCATCTAAAATATCTAAAACAATAGCTTCATCTTTATTAAGATAAAGAATGTTTGGGAATGGAAGAGTGCTATAAGAATATTCTTTAGCAAACTCCATAATTAATTTTACATGGTCGTTATTTTCAATTTTGTATTCTGAAATTCCAATAAAAATATTTTCAAAAACCTTGCAAAACTCAAACATTTTGTCTTTTGTGTTATCGTTTATAGAATTGAAAAAATCATTTTCTTCAGTTGGAACAACACAAATTAAGCCTTCAGAAAATTCTTTTATGTCAGAAAGTTTTAAAGGAAATTGATCTAACTTTTCTTTATTTTTAATAGCGATAATTCTTGTTAGATTTTTATAACCGATTTCATTTTTGACAAATAAAGAAATTCTATTTTCATCGACTTTTAAATCGACACCAAATATTGGTTTGATATTATTCTTTTTTGCAAGCGCATTAAATTCAGGAATGCCATACATTACATCAAAATCAGTAATTCCTAAATATGCATAATTATATTTTTGAGCAACATCAAAAAGACGCTCTAAAAGTATTCCACTTTCTAGGAAACTATAACCAGTATGTATATGAAGTGGAATAAATGTAGGCATTATTTTTGTTCAATAATTACTCTATCTAAAGCTTCAATAAGTTTTGGAAGTTCACTTAAATCAGCTATTTGAGCGCCACTAGCTTGAGCGTGTCCTCCACCTTTAAATTCAGCAGCAACCCCATTAATAACGTAGTTTCTCGATCTTAAAGAAACTCTAAAGCATGGTTCAGTTACATCTTCAGTAATTGAACACCAAATTTTTACTCCTTCAATATTAGAGAAAAGATTTACATTATCTTTTCCTCTTTCTGAAGTAATTTTTAATCTAATTAAATCATCATTTGTCAAAACGTAGTAGCAAACACCATATTTATCAATCTTGTAATTGTTCATAATGAATTTTGTAACTTCAAGATCGTCGATAGTTTTTATATACATTTTTTCATAAATTTTTGTGATATTTATGCCTTTTTCTAAAAGAAGTGAAGCTAAATCAAATGTGAAAGGAGTGGTTGAATTGTATTGGAATCTTCCTGAATCTCCAACAATTGCAATATAAAAATATTCAGCTGCTTTTTGACTTAAAACATAATTTCCTTTAAATGAAAGTAACATACTTAAAACGAGTTCAGCAGCAGCAGCTTTTTCAGTGTCAACAATTGACAAATCAAAGATGTTATCAGTCGCTGGATGATGGTCGATTTTGATTTTATATTTAGCTTTTTCAAATCGAGGATCAGCGATACGTTTTTTATCGCCAACATCGACAATAATTGCTAAAAAATCTTCTTCAAACCATGAATCACTTAACTTGTTTGTTTCAGGAAATAAACCACGAGGAGTAAATGTAACGTGATTATCACCAAAACATCTAACTTCCTTTTCTGGGAAGTTATCTTTAATCCAAGTAGCAAGACCAAATTGTGTGCCAAGAGCATCGAAATCTGGCATGATATGTCTAAAAATTGCGATTTTATTCGCGTTTTTAATTTTAGTTAAAACCTTATTAAAATCTTTTTGAAATACTTTAATTTCTTTTTTGATATTGTCTGACAATTTCATGAAACGCCCTCATTATTTTAAGCAAATATTGTAGGCATCTCTAGCAATCATAACTTCTTCATCAGTAGGAATTACAACAACTTTAATCTTTGAATTTGGTGTTGATAAAACTGCTTCTTTACCACCAAAAGTTTCATCGTTAACTTTCCAATCGATTTCAATACCTAAAGCTTCTTGGATTCTTGTTAATGCAAGTTTTCTTGAGCCGCTATCATTTTCTCCAATACCAGCAGAGAAAATAATTAAATCACAGCCACCAAGTCTAACGAAATATTGTCCAATAAAATCGGCAACACGTCTTCCCCATAAATCTAAGGCAAGTTGACTTCTATAATCGCCTTCAGCTGCTTTTGCAGATACATCTCTTGAGTCATTTGAAACTCCCGAAACACCATATAATCCGCTCTTTTTGTTAAATTCTTGGAAAATTGTTTCGACATCTTTTCCTGTGCAACTAGCAACTTGATAGAAAACTGATGGATCCATATCACCAGTTCTTGAATTCATTTCAATACCACCTAATGGTGTTAAACCCATAGAAGTAGCAACACATTTACCGTTTCTAACAGCAGTAATAGAAGCGCCACTTCCAAGGTGACAAATAATCATTTTTTTATCTTCTTTATCGATATATTTTGCACCGACTTCACTTAAATATTTATGACTTGTACCATGTGCACCATATCTTCTAATCATATATTTTTCTGTATATTCATATGGAATTGGGAAGACGTAATCTTCAGGAGCCATTGTTTGGTGGAAAGCAGTGTCAAAAACGGCAACAGCAGGTGTGTTTGGAAGAACTTTTTTGAAAGCATCAAAACCTGTTAAGTGTGCTTTGTTATGAAGTGGTGCAAGAGGAATTAAACTCTCAATCTTTTTATAAGCGTCTTCATCAAATGGTACTGATCTATCAAAATAAGCACCACCTTGAACTATTCTGTGTCCAGTAGCTTTAATTTCATCGATAGATTTGATAATTTTCATTTCAAGCATCTTATCGATAACAATTTGAACAGCGACACCATGGTCAGCTACAGGAACAATATTGGTAATTTTTTCACCATTGTATTTAATTGTAAAAATTGCATCATCATGACCAATTCTTTCAACTATACCATTGCAAATAACTTTTTCTTCTGGCATCTCATAGAGTTTGAATTTAAAACTACTAGATCCACAATTTACTGACATTACTTTTGCCATAATTTATCTCCTTTTTAAAAAATCCTTATAATTATAATATTTTTATTAATAAAAATATAGTGATAAACAAATGTAAAGAAAGAAAAATTTTCAGTAAATTTTACAGAAAATGAATGTAATTTTGAATCATTCTTCATTTTTTGTTTTATTGTACATATGAAAATAATATAATTTAGAAGAAATGGAGATGGAAAATATGGATTCTAATTTTATTAATGATTTTCTATATGGTCAAACCACAAAAGCTTATGAATATTTTGGAGCTCATTTCACACAAAGAGAAATCGAAATTGAAGTTGAAGTACCTTTAAAAAAAGATCCTACAAAAACTAAGAAGGCTAAACGTAAAAGATTAGTTGATGGAGTTTTGTTCAGATTATATGCTCCGCTTGCTGAAGATGTCTCAGTTATTGGTGATTTTAATAATTGGGATTATGGTGCAAATAAAATGAAAAAAGTTGAGGATTGCGGGGTTTTTGAAGTTTTCATTGAGAATTTGCATAACTATTCTTTCTACAAATATCACTTTAAAAATGCTAAAGGAGAATATGTTGATAAGAGTGATCCATACGCATTTTTAAGCGAATATAGACCTGGTTCATGCTCTAGATTATTTAATATTGAAGATTTTGCATGGCACGATGAAGAATATTTAAAAACTAGAACACGTAATTTTGATAAACCAGTTAGTATTTATGAAATACATATTGGAAGCTGGAAAGGTAAAGTTGACGATAGAAATTTATCTTATGAAGAAGTAGCAGATTACCTTATTCCTTATATATTAGATAATGGATTTACTCATGTTGAAATAATGCCAATTTGCCAATACCCATTTGATGGAAGCTGGGGATATCAAGCAACTGGTTTTTATAGTGTTGACTCAAGATATGGAAATCCATTCCAACTTATGTCATTTGTAGACAGATTACATCAAGCAGGAATTGGAGTTATTTTAGATTTTGCACCTGTTCATTTTGCAACAGACTCATGGTCACTTTGTGAATTTGATGGTTCAACAATGTATGAATATAGTAACGAACATAGAGTTTCTCCTTGGGGAAGCTATCAATTTGACCTTGGTAAAGACCCAGTTAGAAGTTTCTTAATTAGTGCAATGAATTATTTCTTAAATTATTTCCACTTTGATGGAATAAGAGTAGATGCTGTTAGTAATTTACTTTATTGGGATGGAAATAAGAATAATGGCGCTAATGAAGGTGCTATTGAATTTATTAAAAGATTAAATGGAAAATTACATTATGAACATCCAGAAATCATGATGATAGCCGAAGATTCTACAGATTTTTCAGGTGTTACTAAACCACTTGAATATGGTGGACTTGGTTTTGATTATAAATGGGATTTAGGTTGGATGAATGATACTTTAAAATATTATGCACTCGATCCAATTTATAAATCTTATGATCATCATAAATTAACTTTCTCTATGGCATATTTTTATAGTGATAATTTCATGCTTCCTTTATCTCACGATGAAGTAGTTCATGGGAAAGGCACCATATTAAATAAGATGTGGGGAGATTATGATAATAAATTTGCTTTAATCAGAAATCTTTACACATATCAATTCGGCCATCCTGGTAAAAAACTAAACTTTATGGGTAATGAACTTGCAAGTTGGGATGAACGGAATGAACAAAAATCACTTCCATGGGATTTAAAAAGATATCCAAAACATGATTCAGTATCACGTTTAATTAGAGATTTAAATCTTATTTATAGAAGTGAAGATGCAATGCATGTTGAAGAACATAATCCTGCAAGATTCAATTGGTTAATGGTTGATAATGCAAGAGATTCCATCTTTGCGTTTGAAAGAAAAGTTGGTGATTCACATTTAGTTTTTGTTTACAACATGACTCCAAATTATTATGAAAATTATGAAATTGGTGTCACTCGTGAAGGAACTTATGTTGAAATATTTAACTCTGATAAAGATGTTTATGGAGGTACAAATGCCTATAATGGTGGAGAATATATGTCTTACTATTATGGACCTGAAGGAAGACCTCATAAGATAGTAATTAAACTCGCTGGATTTGCCGCATGTATCTTTAAATACGCACACTCAAATAGCGAGAAAGATAAATAGGATTTGAGAAAAATAGGGGGATTTTGCAGTGATTTTCAAAAATAAAGAAGAATTTAAGAAAGAATATATCTCTAGAATTGAAGCAAAATATGGACGTAGACCTGAGACTGCTCACATCTATGAACAATATGATATTTTAGGTGAAATGGTTAGAGATTATGCTGGTGCAAATTGGCGTACAACTCATGAATTTATCAACAAGAATAATCGTAAACAATTGATATATTTTTCAATGGAATTTTTAATTGGTAGACTCTTGACTAACAATATGATGAATCTTGGAATCTACAACATGTGTAAAGATGGATTGCATGAACTTGGAATCGATATTGGTGAACTTGAAGACATGGAAGCTGATGCTGGTTTAGGAAACGGCGGATTAGGAAGACTTGCTGCATGTTTTTTAGATTCAATTGCTTCACTTGGTTATCCAGGACATGGAAATTGTATTAGATATGAATATGGTTTCTTTAGACAAAGAATTGTTAATGAAAAACAAGTCGAACTTCCAGATCAATGGTTACAAAACGGATTTGTATGGGAAGTTAGAAAACCAAAACATTCTGTTGATGTAGAATTTTATGGAAATGCAGAGACATATCTTAAACCTGATGGAGGATATGGAATTAAAACTGTAAATTCAACAAAAGTTAATGCATGTCCTTATGATGTTTCAATTGTTGGTTATGATAATGGTATCGCTAACAATTTAAGACTTTGGAAAGCTCAAGCAAGTGAAGAAAATTTACCAAAGCACATGTCATTTAATGAATATTTAAGTCAACTTAATGAACTTTGTCATGGTTTATATCCAGATGATACAACTGAACATGGTAAAATCTTGAGATTAAGGCAACAATATTTCTTTGTAAGCGCTGGTTTAAAGAGTGCAATCAGAGGTTATTTGCATAATCATGATGATTTACACGAATTACCAAAATATTATGTTTTCCAACTTAATGACACTCATCCAATTTTAGCAATTCCTGAACTTATGAGAATTTTAATGGATGAACATGGTTTTGGATGGGATGAAGCTTGGGAAGTAGTCAAAAATTGTATTGCTTATACAAATCATACTGTCATGCCAGAAGCATTAGAAAAATGGCCAGTACAATATATTAAAGATTTAATCCCAAGATGCTACATGATTATTGAAGAAATTAATCGTAGATCACTCATCTGGATGCATGAAAACAATATTCCTGAAGGTGAACAATATAACATGAAAATCATTTCTGATGGAATGGTTAGAATGACAAATTTAGCGATATTTACCGTATTTTCTGTTAATGGTGTTGCTGCTTTGCATACTGAAATTTTAAAGCGCGAAACTTTTAAAGAATTCTATAAATATTTCCCACAAAAATTTAACAATAAAACAAATGGTGTTTCTCAACGTAGATGGTTAATGTTTAGCAATCTTGAACTTTCTAAACTTATTGATGAAAGAATTGGCACATCATGGAGAAAAAATCCAGATGATTTAGAAAAACTTTTAGCATTTAAAGATGATAAAGCAACATTAGACGCTTTAAGAAAAGTTAAACATCTTAATAAAATTAGATTTGCTGAATACGCAAAGAAAAAATACGATATTAAAATTGATACACACTCAATTATTGATACACAAATTAAAAGATTACACGCTTACAAACGTCAACTTTTAAATGTATTTAGAATTATTCATTATTACTACGAATTAAAATCAAATCCAAAATTTAAGATGACTCCACATACATTTGTATTTGGTGCAAAAGCTGCTCCAAGTTATGTTTTTGCTAAAAACATTATTAATTTAATTAATGCCGTTGCAAATGTTGTTAATAACGATCCTGATGTTAATAAATTCATGAAAGTTGTCTTTATCGAAAATTATGGTGTTTCAATGGCAGAAATGATTATTCCAGCAACTGATATTTCAGAACAAATTTCAACAGCTGGTAAAGAAGCTTCTGGAACATCAAATATGAAATTCATGATGAATGGAGCAATCACACTTGGTACCCTTGATGGCGCAAATGTTGAAATTAACGAAAGAGTAGGAGATGAACATAGTTTTATTTTCGGACTTAAAGTTAATGAGATTGATGAATTAAAGAGAAGTGGAAGATATAATCCACGGGATGTTTATAATGAAAACGAAAAAGTAAGAAGAGTTTTAGATTCATTATTCGTTGGACCATGGTGCGAAGGAATTAGAGATAGATTTAGATCAATTTTTGATGAAATTATGAACCATAATGATGAATATTTCATTCTTCTTGACTTTGATGCATATCTTGAAGAAAGCGAAAAAATTGATAAATACTATCAAAATAGAGATGCATGGGCAAGAAGTTGTTTAATTAATATTGCTAAGAGTGGATACTTCTCAAGCGATAGAACTATTGAACAATATAATAAAGATATTTGGCATCTTGAAAAGATAGAACTCAAATAATAACACTACTAGTAGATTTTTAGTCGAAAATTAGTAGATGTTCAATTTAAAATCGGCCTCTTAAATGAAGTCGATTTTTAATTACGGCTAAAAAATATAAAAAAAGGTTTGATTAATAAATCAAACCAAAATCTTCTTATATGGTGGTCCAACCCAGGATCGAACTGGGGACACATGGATTTTCAGTCCATTGCTCTACCTACTGAGCTATCGGACCATCTTATAAAAAAATGGCGGACCAGACGAGAATCGAACTCGCGGTCTCCACTGTGACAGAGTGGCATGTTAACCGCTACACCACTGGTCCACCTCGTCGTAAATGTAAGCAAGCTTACACATACTGTATGAACAGCGTTTTAAAAACGCTTAAATAATATAGCATAGTAATTGAATTTTAAGCAAGTGTTTTTTATATACTTTTCTATAAAAGGTTATTAATTTTATAGCAAAAACGATAAAAAATTGTCAAAAATAAAATTTTGAATTTTTTGAAATTAGAAAATCGAGTTTGTTTATGTTAAACTATTAATGAAATGATGTATAAAGTTGGTGGAAAAATTGTAAATAAAAATGGCAAAGTTTGTGAAATAATTGCCATCGAAGAAAAAGATTATGGTGCTGGTCTTAAAACTTATTATGTTTTGCAACCTTGTTTTTCTTCTAATGAATCAATGAAAATTTTTGTTCCAGCAGAACAAGAAGATGGTTTAAGAGAAGTAATGACCAAGAAACAAATTAAGAATTTACTTAGTAAAATTGAAAGCATCGACACAATTTGGTATGCAAATCCTAAGGTAAGAAAAACTGAATTTAAAGAATTATATTCTTCAGGCGATCCAATTGAAATCTTCAGACTTATTAAATCTTTTGAAAAGAAAAAAGTAGAATTTAAAGATGAAAAAAAGAGTCTTTCTTTTACTGATGAATCATTTTTAAAAGAGATTAAAAGAAACATTTATAATGAAATTGCTGTCTCTTTAAATAAGCCAATTGAAGAAGTCGAAGTGATGATTGATTCAAAGATTAAATTTAATTAATTGCTAAAGCAAAATAATTGCGTATATCTCAATTAGTCTTTAAAATTCTAATTGAGGTTTTTTATTTATGGAAGTATTAGATTTAGTTATCGTTGGTGCTGGTCCTGCTGGAATTACAGCAGCAATTTATGCAAAAAGAGCCAATATAAATTTTGCTTTATATGAGAAAAATTTTGTTGGTGGTAATGTTGTTAACGCTTATGAAATAGAAAATTACCCTGGTTATGCAAAAATTAACGGTGCTGATTTAGCTGTGCAATTTAATTCAAACCTTACTGAATTAAATATTGACGTTAATTATGATGAAATTACTAAAATTTCTAAAAACGATGGTTGCTTTGCTCTTGAAACCGCATATTCTGGAACTATTTATGCTAAAAAAGTTCTTTTAGCACTTGGAACCAAATCAAGAAAATTAGGTTTGCCTAAAGAAGATCAATTTATGGGAAGAGGTATTTCTACTTGTGCAACTTGTGATGGAAATTTCTATAAAGGAAAAGACGTTTTAGTTGTTGGTGGTGGAAATAGTGCTGTAAGTGAATCTTTTTATTTAGCAAATATCTGCAACAAAGTTTATATCATGACTAGACATGAATTAAAGGCTGATAAAAAAGAAATCGATAAAATAAAAAACTTTAAAAACATTGAAGTAATCGAATTCAAATCAATTAATGAACTTCATGGAGATAAAAAAATTGAAGGTGTTACTTTAATTGACACAAATACAAAAGAATTATCTGAATTAAAAGTTGATGGAATATTCCTTTATGTCGGTCAAGTTCCACCAACTGATTTCTTAAAAGATTTAGATATTTTAAATAAATACGGATTTATCGAAGTTAATGAAAAATTTGAAACAAAAGTTGATGGAATTTTTGCTATCGGTGATTGTATTTCTAAAAACGTTAGACAAATAGTAACTGCAGTAGGAGACGCTGCAACAGCTATTCATTTTATTAATGAGTGAGGCTTAAATATGCCATTTGTATCTTTAAAAACAAACATAACAATCGATGATTTTACTAAAATAGAAATTAAACAAACTTTTGGAGAATTGATTAAAATTCTTCCTGGAAAGAGCGAAGAATGGTTGATGGTAGAAATTGACGATAGAAAAGATTTATTTTTCAAAGGGTCAAAAGAATCTGCAGCAATGATTGAAGTCAAAATGTATGGAGGAGCAAATCAAAATTCTTTAGACAATTTTACTTCAAAAATTACTGACTTTATTTCTCAAAAAATATTGATTCCTTCATCACGAATTTATGTTTCTTATTTTTCAACAAATGACTGGGGATATAACGGTTCCAATTTTTAAAGAATTAATAGAAAATTGTGATATAATAAATCACACGCATGCGTAGTTTAACGGTAAAACTTTAGCTTCCCAAGCTAATGTTGGGGTTTCGACTACCCTCGCATGCTCCAATGATCTACCATTTGGCAGTTATTACTCACTGCCTTTTTATTTATAAAAAGTAAATGTTTTATATTTTCCAAAATTAAAAAAGGTTCTTTAAATAAAAGTGGGGTCACCTAAAACCTATAAAATATTGTGGGGTGA
>CAMNHN010000014.1 GCA_946539555.1 uncultured Mollicutes bacterium
TCGTCGGGCCCATAACCCGGAGGTCGAAAGTTCAAATCTTTCCCCCGCAACCAATGAAAACAATAGACCCATTCGGGTCATTTTTTATTGGTTTCGAGATTTGAATCTTTTCGACCTCTAATTCGGGTTATGTTATTTTAAGTATCACTTTATTTTTTTTATAGAACTAAAACACGATATATTTATAAATGCTTTTAATAGCAAATGCATTTATAAAATTATCAATTAAAAATAGTTTTGTAATTTTTCTTTGTTAATAAAGGTATTTTTTAATTATTTTAGTCACTTGTAAATTGGAATAATTTCTAAATCTATCTATATTATTAATAAAGAATAAATTCACATCAATTCACATATTGTTTTGATTTATGTGTTTTATCATAAAAACATGAAAAAAATATCTTTATTTTTTGTTTTATCATTTCTTTTAGCAGGTTGTAATCAAGAAACATTTTCATTAAAGGATGTAGCTGGTTTTGAAGTTACGGATATTAGTAAAATGACTGTTAGTGCGAGTGTTTATCAAAGTTTAGCTTGGTATGTAGATGAAAAATATTATTCTTATTTAGATTGTAAATATATCTTAGTCGATTTTAATATTGATGAAGAATTTTTTAATGCATGGCCACCAAGTGAAGCAAAAGATGATGCTATATGTATTCATATAGGTGCCGAAAATTTTCATCCTTATGATATGTGGTACTCGCAATTATTTTATATAAGCCACAAAAGTCACTATATGTATATTCGTTCTTTTGATGAAAATAAAAGTTTTAGAAGTATATATGCTATGCCTAATTCGTTTATAATAAAAATAACAACATGGAATTAAATGAAAAAATAAAGAAATTACGTAAAGAAGCTGGGCTCTCACAAGAAGATCTTGCTAAGAAAATATATGTTTCAAGAACTCTTATCACAAAATATGAAAGTGGTAGTGTTTTTCCTACTCAAGAAAATTTAGAGAAGATAGCGCTAGCGCTCAATGTGAAAGTAGATGAACTATTATCTGATAAAGAAAAAAACGAGATTGTAGAAAGATCATATAAAAATAATCAAAGACTATGGATTATTTTAAATATTTGTTTTGCTTCATTAAGCATTATTTTTCTTTTGCTAACTGTTATTCCTTTTTATAAATATAGTGGTTACGATTATTCAACTGTATCTTATCCTGATAATCCAACACCTACACATGTAACTGGATTTACTTCAATAATTGGAGCGACTTTAAGAGGTGGAAATCCCATAGCTCTTATAAATTTAGTTTTATTAGTATGTTCTTTAATTAGTTCTTTATTAAGCTTTTCAAATTTAAGTATAAAAGTACTTAAAATAATTAGAATAGTTTCTATAATTTTATTTTCGATTTCTTTAATACTTTTCTTTGTTTCTTTTGCTTTAATGGTATCAATTATTTCAGCACCTGGTTTTCAGATGAATGTCAGGAATTAAAATAAATTTTAAATCAATAATAAAAAATTATTTAAAATGAATTAAAGATAATATTTGCTCATTAATAGTTTTAGTTTTTTATTTATTACTGATGAATTCTTAATAAGCTAATTAGCTTTTATTCTCATATGAATTTAGATCTTTATATAAAATTACATATGGATAATATAAACTATTAAGTATGATTATAAATACAGGTCAACGAACGGATATTCCCGCTTTTTATTCAAAATGGTTTATAAATAGAATTCGTGAAAAGTATGTTATGGTAAGAAACCCATATTATCCTTCTTTAGTAACTAAATTTAAATTAACTCCGGATGTGGTCGATATAATTGGGTTTTGCACCAAAAATCCCAAACCAATGTTTGAATATTTAGATGAACTTAAAGATTTTGGGCAATATTGGCATGTAACAATAACAGGATTTGATAAAGATTTAGAGCCAAACGTTCCACCGCTTGATGAAAGAATAGAGAATTTTATCTATTTATCAAAAAGAGTTGGAGTTGATTCAATCGCCTGGAGATATACTCCTATAATTATCAATAACAAATATACAGTTCAATATCACATTCAAACTTTTGAATATATTGCAAGTCGTCTTTATAAACACAGCCATTTAGTTGTTTTTGGATTTTTAGATCTATATGAAAAACTAAAGACTAACCATTCTGAACTAGTAGATTGCGAAGATGAAAACAAGATTACAATATCGAAAGCTTTTTTAGAAATCGCTAAAAAATATGACATGGAATTAAGACTTTGTTCGAAAGAGAAGCGGCTTAATCAATTCGGAATAGATGTTAACGGATGTATGCGACTTGAAGATTATGAACAAAGCATCCACACAAAACTTAATGTAAAGCAGAAAATGGAAGCTAGAAAAAGTTATTGTTCATGCTATCTTTCAAATGATATTGGTAGTTATAATTCGTGTCTTCATTTTTGCTCATATTGCTATGCTAATGGCACAAAAGAAGAAGTGCTTTTAAATGCTCGAAAACATGATGATAATTCTCCTTTATTAATTGGAAATTTAAATGAAAACGATACTATTAGAGAAGCGAAACAAGAATCGTTTTTAACGAAGCAGATTACACTTTTTTAGCCATCATATCTACTTGAAATATAAGTTAAATCTGCATAAAGGTTTGCCCGATAAATATCAACTGCCCATCGTCGTTTTTCACTTTTAATAATTGTATGAACATATCGAGCATGAGGTCTAAATTGAAGGGGGCCTATATGTGGATTTTCCATATAATCCCAAGATCTACGATCAAGGTGTTTCATAACTTGGGTTTTTGAACATAAAACACCATATTCAACAGTTCCAAAGTAAATATAATCAGCTTCTACATTATCTGGTCGTGTGCCTTTGAACATTGAGCGTATCACGAAATTTTTTACAAATTCTTTATTTTCGTTTAATTCTCTATTTAATTCGTAGATAGCTTTATTTAATTTTACCCTTAAAACGTTATAATCCATTCTTCGCTTACCAGTACCATTCAAAGTACCATCTCCAAAATGATAATAAAGAATCGTTTTTAAAGACCTTGTTGAAATATTACACTCTCTAAGGTGTTGAATGAAAAGTTTAATATTTTCTTCAGCAACAGTTGTAGCATTTCCACTTTTTAGGGAAATATATTTCCTTATTCCTCGAAATTCTAAATAAATATCAGGTTTTTGATAATTTTCAACAAAACCTGCTTTAATAATTTCATCATCATTAAAGAGTCCATAAACCTCTTTAACAATGTGTTTCAAGTTGTTTGATAAATCTCCAACTTTTTTGCCGTTAAGTCTAAAAACGAATTCTTGTTCATTTACAAATCCTGGATTTTGGTGCATATTTTGCCCCCTTTCACTAATACAAGTAGTTTGAACATCAAATTCTTCCGGAAAATTTTAAAAAAATTCAAAAATTTGTTATAAAGTTTCTCTTTTTGACATCCATAATAGATTTTTTACAAAAATAATAAATATTGAAAAAAGTAAGTTTAGTATTAGTTTTTTATTTATAGTTTGTCTTTGAAATTGAAATAATATATCTTAGTTGTTAAAATAGTAATCAATTGATTTTGTTTATTAATAAACAAAAAAGATTCGATTAATTTATGTTATTATCAGAAATTATTACATGGTTTGATCTTGCAGTAGGAATCTCTCTAGGATTGCTATTTTTAATGTTCTGGTATTATTTAACTTATTTTGTTATCGCTTGTATAAAGGTTAAAAAAATAAGTAAGTTTTTACCTGAGACTAAATTTGCAATTTTAGTTCCTGCAAGAAACGAATCGAATGTTATAAGTCATATTTTAGATTCATTTTCTGCTCTTGAATATCCAAGAAATCTTTATGAAGTTTTTGTAATCATTGAAACTGAAGATGATCCAACTAAAAAAATTGTTGAAAAATATGGTTATAAAGTTGTTGTTCGCGGAAATTTAGAAGGCAGAAGAACAAAGGGTTACGCTCTTGATGATGCTTATCAATACATCAAAAATAATCATCTTGATTTTGATGCATTTATGGTTTTTGATGCAGATAATATTGTCAGCAAAGATTACTTAATTCATATGAATAATGTTTATAAATCCGGTTATTTAGTTGGAGTTGGATATAGATCATTTACAAATAGCTCTAAGAATTGGATTACTGCAACTAGTGCAACATTATTTTCATTTATGAATCAATTTACATCTCGTGGTCGTTCAATGTTGTTTAAAAAAGCCACTTTAACTGGAACAGGATATTTTATTGCAAAAGAGATTGTCGATGATATTGGATGTTGGTATTGGAACGGAATGACAGAAGATGTTGAACTTACTGCATATTGTTATTATCACAACATAAAAATGCATTATTATCCTCATGCAGTTTATTATGATGAAGAACCAACAGATTTTAAAACGCTTCATAGACAACATACACGTTGGGTCTGGGGATATTTTGCAAATAAGAAGAAATTTAAAAACGAAGTTGGAAAATATTATGAAGTAAACAATAAATTCGTAAGAGGCTTATCCATTATGGAATATAATTTTTCAATTTATCCTTTTGCTGTATTTTCGGTTTTATTAGCTGTTGCTTCAATTGTTTCATTAGTTTTTAGTTTTATAGCTTTAGGATTTAATCAACCAAATATAGGATTTTTATTTTCTCATGCAATCGTATATTTTGCAGCTTTATGGCTTGTTTTCATGTTTGTTGCAGCTTTTACGCTAGCAATCGATAATAATAATTTGAAATTTAATGCTAAACTTTGTGTCGTTGTTGTTTTAACGTATCTAGTTTTCTTTGGTGATTTCTTATTTGCTTTCCTTGATGGATTATTTAATAAGAGTAAAAGAATTACATGGAAAACTATTAAACATAATGGCGAAATAACTGATAAAAACGCTAAGGGTGCAAAAAATGGTTAAGCTCAAAAAAGATGACAAACTATATTTTGGCAAAGTAATTTATTACCAAGACGAACTTAATGACGACTTTGAAAAGACGAATCTGAAGCGAATTGAACTTCCAGATGATTATAAATACACTCATAAAAACATTTTTTATAGATTTTTTTCTTGGCTAATTTATTATTTTTTAGCTTTCCCAGTTTTAAGTATAGTTTCTTTAATTGGAGGAGTCCGTTTTAAAGGAAGAAAGAACTTAAAAGGATTAAGAAAAGTTGGCTGTTTTATTTACGCAAATCACATTTCTTTTTATGATGTATTTGACATTCAAGCCAATGTTTGCCTTTTTAAAAGGACGAATATTTTAGGCTATACTGATGCTTTATCAAACAAGGTTATTTCTAAAATAGTTCCACTTATTGGTTATAGACCAATTCCTGATAAAATATCTACATATAAAAACTTTATGAACGATTTAGAATACGAAACTAAAAAAGGCCATAATACATTGATTTATCCAGAAGCTCATATTTGGCCTTACTATACTAAAATTAGACCATTTGTTTCAGCATCATTTAAATATCCAGCTAAACTTAAAGCACCAATTATTCCAATTACTAATTGTGTTAGGAAATCAAAATTATCAAAAAAGCCGAAAATAACGATGTATATTGGAAAACCAATTTATCCGCGAGATAATTTAAGTGTCAACGAAAATAAAGATTATTTGCGAGATGAATGCTATAAAGTTATGTGCGAAACAGCTGCAAAATATTCAACTTATGAATATATAAAATATGTAAAGGGAGAGCAAAATGAAAAAGAAAGTGAAGTACAAAAAGTCAATCGATAAAATCTTTTATAATCGAATAGTAATTTACGTTTTAATTATGCTTGTAAGTATTTACTTATTAGCTTATTCCGTTGTTGTTTTTAGCATGGTAGCTGGAATTGATTTAGTTAATTTACCTACTGATATTTGTAATGAATCAAGTTCAAATTACGATCAATTTTTATGCTTTATAAACACGTATAAAGATGGAAGTTTATATTACGTTTTCTATTCTGTTTCTTTAATTTCAATTATATTAAGTAGCATGGTTATCGTAATAGTTAATGTAATTTATATTATTAATAGATTCTATTTGAAGATAATTCGTAAGGAGAAAAGTTGTGGAGCAGTTTTATATAAATTAGAAGATAAAGAAATTTATTATTTATTACTTTTCTTCTATAAAGGGCATATTGGTTTTTGTAAAGGCCATCAAGAAGATGGCGAAACTGATGAACAAACAGCTTTACGTGAAATAAAAGAAGAAACTGGTTATGAAGTCGATTTAGATAAAGATTTTAAAGAGATGGTTTCTTATAATTTAAGTGAAAAAAGAACAAAAGATGTCTTCTATTTTGCAGGTCAGGTAACCGAAAATAAAAAAGCAGTTGATTCATCTGATCCATTCGAAGTTGCAGGATTTAAATGGGTTAAATTAGAAGAAGCTTTAGACCTATTAAATTTTGATAATGATCGAAGAGTTTTAATTCAAGCAGATAGATTTATTAAAGAAACTTACGAAATCCCAGTTAAGATTTCAGAGGTAAAATATTATTAATAATTAATAATAAAAAACATTTTGCACCTAGCAAAATGTATTTTTAATAATGGTGCCAACTGTCGGAATCGAACCAACGACCTACTCATTACGAATGAGTTGCTCTACCGACTAAGCTAAGTTGGCAATAATGAAATTATACTTCATTTTGTCCACTTAATCATTACTAATTTATTTGTTAAATACACAAAGATAAATGTCGGTTTCTTCAGGTGTTCCACCAGCGTGATTTGCAACAAAATTGTAATCTCTTGGTTTCTCTAAATCATAAAATGAAATGTCACCTGTAGCAACTAAAGTGTAGTCTCCAATATTATAATTTACATTTTCTCTTTCTTTTCCATATCCAAAAATATGATTATCTAAAATTTCTTTTTTTGATAAAATTTCAAAATCTTTTTCAAAATATTTTTTATATAATTTTAAGAAATTTTTTTCATCTTTTACGAAAAACGTTGCAAATCTCCCCTCAATTGAGAAATTTTTATATTTTAAAGTTTCTAAAAAATCTGGAAAATTATATAAATTTATTTCTTTTATGTTTTTAAAACCATGATCTGCAGTTAATAAAAATAATGTGTCAGGATTGTTTTTTACTAACTCTTCAAGCTTGTTATTGAGGTAAATTAAATTATCTCTAATAACTAAACTTTCAATTCCTTCTTCATGAAGTAGGTGGTCAGGATTTTCTGTATAAATATAAACAAAGTCATGAGTTTTGACTAACTTATCAGCATCAGCAAAAAACTTTTCATAATCAGTTTCAAAATTTTTCCCGATTCTATAATCGAATGTGTAAATTCTATAAGCGTTGTGCTTATATGTTTTATTTATTAAATCCCAAATATATTCGACTTTTAATTCAGTCTCTTGAACAGGGGGATTAAATTTTATGTTATGGTCAAATTTATCAGTTGATGGGAAAACATTTATAAATGCTTTTCGAGTTTTAAAATATTGTGTCCAACCTAAATATCCTGTTTGGATAGGATATAAAGCAGTTGTTAAAGCAGTTGTAGCTGCAACAGTAGTAGGAGGATAAACAGATTTTAATGTAGTAAAAATATGATTATATATAAAAGGAATATAATCTTTATGAGTATCTAAAACAATTTTTCCTGCCCCATCAAATAGAACAATTGCAATTTTTTCTTTTTTTGTTACTTTTAGAAGTTCATCTAAAGGTTTATATGTATCATTTAATGGCGTAACATCGAAGAATTTAATGACTGAATTTGCTAAGTTTACTAATGTGTTTTCTTTGTCTAAACTAATTTTTTTCATAAGTGATAAATATAACACAAATAAAAAAACCTATCAATGATAGGTTCTTAGATGCTACATATTTGTTGAAACTATAACATTCTGTTGTAGTATTCAACGATGAGTGATTCGTTAATGTCTTTTGGAAGTTCAGATCTTTCAGGAAGTCTTACGAATTTTCCTTGGAATTTCTCTTTTTCTACTTCGACATAAGGAACTGAAACTGATTGAGCTTCAAGTGCAGCTTTGATGACAACCATGCTTTGACTTGCTTCTTTGACAGAAATGACATCACCAACATTACATGTATATGAAGGAATGTTAATATTCTTTCCATTTACTAAGATATGTTTGTGATTAACAAGTTGTCTAGCAGCTCTACGTGTTGTAGCAAAACCAAGTCTATAAACTAAGTTATCAAGTCTTGATTCAAGTAAAGTCATGAATTTTGTACCAGTAACTTCATTTGATTTGGTTGCTAAGATAAACATTTTACGGAATTGTCTTTCATTAATACCGTATGTGTCTCTTAATTTTTGTTTTTCAGCAAGTTGTCTTCCGTATTCTGAAAGTTTTTTCTTGTCTGCACCGTGTTGACCAGGAGCATATTCTCTCTTGTCACCTTTTTTAAGTGTGTGGCCGTTGAATTCTTCGCCAGTTCCTAATAAGGAATAGCCAAGTCTTCTAGCTCTTTTCCATTTTGGTCCAGTGTATCTCATATTTTTGGACTCCTTTCTTAAACATAAAGTTTAAAGCAAGGGATTAAATTCCATTCTCCTACGGTGAACTAATTGCCAGTTTCGCCAATGTAGCGGTGGTTACTCCTTTAAGATTTACATCCTTAATTCACTAGACGAGAAGTATTTAATTGCTTCACGATATGCTTTATTAAGATACTACTTTACCATAGGTAAGTCAATAAAAAATTGATATAAATTATGTTTATAATTCGATGATAATTCTACAAAAATAAATCAATAAGAATTAGAGCAATTTAAGTTATTTAAACGTATAGAATTCAAAAATAATTTATTTTTGAGACCTTTATCATTTATTGTTATGTAAATTTTACGATTTTATTCAATTTATTTTTTTAATTAATAGAGTTTAAATTTTTCTCGTTATAGTATAGAATAACTATAACGAGGTTTTCTTATGGGCAAATTTGTTATTCTTGAATCTGATATTGGTGGAATTTTGGCAATTGTATTGCCAATTATTGGCGTCTTAATTATTTCAGCAGTTGTTGTTTTTATTCTTTTGAACAATTTAGTTTTTAAGAGAAATAGATGCAGAAAACAACTCAAAGAAATTCAAAGCAAATACGAATATTTGCATGCCCTTTTAACTGGTCAAGATGCCCAATATATCCAAAGACTCGAGATCATTTCCAGAACAAATCTACTTTATAGTGATATTCATTCAAGTTATTTCAGAAGAAGCAAAGAAATCCGAGATACAACAGATTTGCAATACAATGAAATTATTTCTGAGTTACAAGTATTTTTAGAAGAAAGAAGAATTAATGAGTTCAAAAATTATTTAAAAGAACATCAAGGAATCTTAAAGCAATATGAAGATTCAGTTAATCAACTTAATAATGACTTAATTCAAGTCATTAGACCTGAAGAAGATTGTAGACAAGCAGCCTTGGTCGTTAAAGAAAAATATAGAGATTGCAAATCAAAATATAATAGTAATGAAAATAAGTTAACCGACGTTGTTTTAAGCTTTGATAAAGTTTTTGAAACTATCGATCAAAAATTTAATGAATTTGAAGCTGATGTTGAGCAAGCAAATTATGACGAAGCAAACACTTTACTTCCTAAAATTGAAAAAGTTGTCGATGAACTCAATGTTTTAATAGATCAAATTCCACCTTTATATGAAGAATTTTCTATTAATATTCCATCAAAAATTGATCAATTGACCGATAAATATAATTCTTTAGTTTTAAGTGGTATTCCTTTAAAACACTTAAGAGTTGAAGACGCAGTTAGTGAAATTCAAGAATGTTGCTCAAATTCCATACTCGCAATTAAAAAATTATCTATTAGCGGATTAAGCGAAAATAAAGATAGAATCAACGAAATTATCGATGGAATTTATAAAGCTTTTGACAAAGAAGTTGATGCACACAGTCAATTTGACCTTAAAAATCAAGAAATATTAGATAAATTTAATTTCTTATCTGGCGAATATATTAAGATTACAAATAACATTTCTAGATTTAAAAAAGTTTATATTATCGATTCTGAACATCTAAGATCACTTGAAGAATTGGGCAAATTTTTAGATGTTGTTTCAAAAGACAAGAGAAGATTAGATGTTTATATCCATTCAGCTGATCCATATCCATATTCACTTTTGATTGAAAAGCTTTTGGTACTTGAAAAAGGTACAAATGAATTAAATGAAAGAGTTGTTTCTTTTGAAACTTATCTTTCAAGTTTAAAAAATGATTGTGAAGTTGCATTTAATAATTTAATAACTAAATATCGTCAGTTAAAAGAAAGCGAATTTTTAGTTGTAAGGTTTAAAATTCCTGAGTTAGAAGAAAAATATAAATCAAAATTTGACGATTGTTACGCTTTAATTGATAGTATTAGCAAATATTTAAAAGCTGTTCCAATCAATGTTGTTTCTGTTAATGATGCAAGTATGAAATTAAATGAATTAACTAATAATTTAGTTAAAGAAATTCATGAAATCGATAATTATAAAAATATGGCATCTGAGCAGATTTTATTAGCGAATAGAGATCGTATGAAATTTGCTGAAATTAATAATTTAGTTTCCCAAGCAGAAACTCTTTATCTAACTGGTGATTTCAAATCTGCTTTTGAAATTAGTGAACAAGTTTTGGAAAAATTGAACCAAAGAGACGTTAAGTAATGATTTATTTTGATAATGCTAGTAGCACAAAACCTTCAAAAGAGGTTTTAGAAGCATATATTAATGCTGCTTCAAATAATTTTGAAAATCCTAATTCAATCCATAAATTGGGAATGAAGAATTTTAACGAAATTAATCGAATTAGATTAAGAATTTTAAAAGCATTAAATTTAGACTCAGAATACGAAGTTATTTTTAATAGTGGAGCTACTGAAAGTAACAATTTAGGAATCATTGGGTATTTCAATAAAAATAAAAATAGAGGCAACCACATTATTACTACAAAAGTTGAGCATGATTCTGTTTTAGAAGTTTTTAAATATTTAGAAAACCACGGTGCAAAAGTTACTTATTTAGATATAAATAAAGATGGAGAGATTGATATTGATGAATTTAAAAAAGTAATCTCTAAAGATACAATTTTAGTATCAATTATGCCTGTTAATAATGAATTAGGTTTCGCATTAAATATTAAAGATATTAAAGAAATTACTAAGAATTATCCAAAATGCGTTTTGCATTTAGATTGCGCACAAACCGTTGGAAAATATCCTTTTGATTATTCACTTGGTGATATGCTTACAATCAGCGGACATAAAATAAATGGCCTCAAAGGGAGCGGAGCGCTAATTAAAAAGAAAAAAATTAATCTAGAACCACTTCTTTATGGAGGCGGCCAAGAAAATAATTTAAGAAGCGGAACGCTTGATTATCCAGGTATAGTTGCTCTTTGTGTTGCACTTGAAAATACAATGAAGGATTTCAACCAAAATTATAAAAATATTCAAGATTTGCAAGGTTTTTTGATTGAAAAACTCAAAAATAATCCTGAAATTTCTTTAAATATTTTCAAAAATAAAACACCTTTTATTTTAAATTTCAATTTAAAAACAAAGAAAGCGAGTGTAGTAGTTGAGGCGTTATCTAATGAAGATATTATGGTGAGTAGTGTGAGCGCATGTAACTCAAAAAAAGAATCTCCATCACACGTTCTACTCGCTTTAGGTAAAAATGAAGAAGAAGCTAAAAATGCAATCAGATTATCTTTTAATAAAACAAACACACTCGATGAAGCAAAAATATTCATCGAAAAATTCAATAAGATAATTGATTCTATTATAGGAAGGAAATTATGAAATACAATGTAGTAATTGTTAGATTTGGCGAGATGTCAACAAAAGGAAAAAACAAGAAAGATTTTGTCGCTAAACTTGCTAAGTCAATTAGAATAGCATTAAGAGAAAATGAAGATGATTATAAAATGGTCATTCGCCATGACCACATTTATTTGTATTTAATAAATGATATTGATAATTTAGAAAACACTTTATCTGAAATAAGTGGAATGTATTCATTTTCTTTAGCATATAAAATTGAAGATCCAGATTTAGATAATTTAAAGGAGTTTGCTTTAAAAGTTTTTGCTGAAGAAGAAGGAAAAACGTTTAAAATTAGAGCAAGGCGAATTGATAAATCTTATCCTTTTATAAGTGATGAAATTAATAGAGAAATAGCTAGTACAATCTTGAAAAATACAAGTTGGAGAGTAGATGTTCATAATCCAGATTTAATTTTTGATATTGAAATTAGAGATGATGGTGCTTATGTTTTTACAAAAACAATAAAAGGCATGGGTGGATATCCAAGCGGATCAATTGGTAAAACATTAATGATGCTTTCAGGAGGAATTGATTCTCCTGTTGCAACCTATCTTTTAATGAGAAGGGGTGTTGAAGTGACATGTATTCATTTTGCAGCCCCACCTTATACAAATAGTGGTGTTATCGATAAATTAGAAGATATTTTAAAATCATTAACAAAATATCAATCAAAAATTAGATTGTTTATCGTTCCTTTCACGAAACTTCAAGAAAAGATTTATGAGAATTCTTTTGAAGGTTATCCAATTACAATAATGAGAAGAATGATGTATAGAATTGCATCAAGATTAGCTCAAAGATTAAATATTCCTTGCCTTGCAAGTGGTGAAAGTGTCGGACAAGTTGCAAGCCAAACGATTGATTCATTAAATGTTATTAATGAAGTCACCAATATTCCAGTATTAAGACCACTTTGTACTTATGATAAAGTGGATATAATTAGAATCAGTGAAAAAATAGGAACATATGACATATCAATTAGACCTTATGAAGATTGTTGTACAATTTTTGCTCCAGTTAAACCCAAAACATCACCTCACTTAGATGAGTGCTTAAAGATTGAAAGTTTATTTGATTATGAATCTTTAATAAACGAATGTTTAGATAATTTGGAAGTTAAATATATAAAATTTGACAATTAAAAAACTCACTATTTGAAGTGAGTTTTTTAAATTAATAGCAGTTTAGAAAGCTTTTTTAGCAATTTTGACTAATTCAGCAAAACCTTTTTCATCGTGAATTGCGATTTCACTAAGCATTTTTCTGTTTAAGTCAATCTTAGCGACTTTCAATCCGTGCATGAATTTTGAATATGAAATATCATTTAATCTACATGCAGCATTGATTCTCTTGATCCAAAGTTTTCTAAAATCTCTTTTGATTAATCTACGATCAATGTATGCGTATCTTTTTGAACGCATAACTTGTTCGTTAGCAGTTTTAAATAATCTATGTTTGCTTCCGAAGTAACCTTTAGCTTGCTTTAAAACTTTTTTTCTTCTTTGATGTGTTACTGTTCCACCTTTTACTCTCATGACGGTTACCTCCTATTGTTGAATGAGATACTTAATTCTCTTGTAATCTGACTTAGAAACAAGTGCAGCTTTTCTTAAGTGTCTCTTTTGTTTGTGTGTTTTGTGTGGTGCTAAATGACTAACATAACCATGATGTCTTCTAACTTTACCGCTGCCTGTAACTTTAATTCTTTTTGTTAAGGCTTTTTTACTTTTCATTTTTGGCATGAACGTTTCCTCTCTTTCTACTTTTTGATTTTACTTGCAAGTACACAAGTAAGAAGTTTACCATCGAGAACAGGTTGTTTTTCGATAGTTGAATATTCTTTTACGTTATCTAAGAATCTATTAAGTGTTTCTTCGCCGACTTCAGGGTGAGAAAGTTGTCTACCTCTAAATCTAACAACAACCTTAACCTTGTTTCCTTCTTCGAAAAATTTATTTGCCATTTTTGCTTTTGTCTCAATATCGTGAATTCCGATTTGAGGTGTAAGTTGAATCTCTTTAATTTCAATAATTTTTTGATTCTTCTTAGCTTCCTTAGCTTTCTTTTGTGCTTCGAAACGATATTTCCCATAGTTTAGTATTTTACAAACTGGTGGGTTTGCTTGAGGTGCAACGCAAAGTAAATCAAGACCATATTCATCAGCTTTTTTATAAGCATCGAATCTTTTCATTACTCCTAATTTTTCTCCTTCAGGTCCAATTACCATGACTTCAGGAAATCTGATTTTTTCATTAACTAAATCGCCACTATCACGATTGTTTTTGAAATCTTTACCTTGTTGTGGGTTAAAACCGGTAGCTATAACTCTTTCCTCCTAAATAAAACGGCCGCAAATACACTGTGCGTCCGTCAAAATTTACATAAGTTTTGTTTTAACTTTTTGTAGCCTTGAACCAATTGATTCGATCAATCTGGTGAGAAGCGGACGCTTTTCTTTCTACGTGCTTAAATAATATATATTATTAGATTTTAAAAATCAATAATAAATATTTGTTAATCTTCATATTGTTGATGTAAGAAAATAAACAATGTTGAACCTACACCTAATGCGCAAATAATTGCCATGAAAATTAAAGTACTAAATGGGTTCCAACTTGTGTTGATATACTTTGAGAAAGTTAGCACAATTGAGAAAGCAAGTGCAATAATCCAAAGTACTAATTCAATAATAAACATTTTCTTCAAATCTAATGCTTCAACGAATAAAGCAACAAAATTAAATACTAGAATTAAACCTATAATACTAACGAGTGTTATATCTAGTGCTAAAATTGTTGTGTTAGTTATGTCTTTAAAATCATAACCTGATCTTGCAATACCGATATTTGAATAAGCTGTTTCTTTAAAACAAGGGGTACCAAGCAAGAATACATTGAATAAAGCAAAGATTATGGAAGCAATGATTATCAATCTTTTCTTAGAAATATTCATAATTTTACTCCTATAACTGCATTTATATATTTTATCTATAACGCAATAAAATTCAATATTTTTTTATTTTTACAAAATAAAATGAGATAGATAATATTTTTCGTTTTGCTTGATAAAGAAAATGCTACGAGTGTATTATTTTAACTATGAAAAAAGTAATTTTCTTTGATTTTGATGGAACACTAGCAAGTACATTTGAGATAGTCTCAAAGGCTTTTGAAGTTGTAGAAGATGTCTACATGAAACGAAAATTTAATGCTTATGATTGGGAAAGAATTAGCGGACCTAATGAAGAAGGAATAATCAATCGTCTTGTTCCAAATAAAGATGATGCAAAAAGAGCTTTTGCTGATTATGTTCGTGATTATCGTAAATTACATAATTTATATTTGAAAGATTTTATTCCTGGAATTAGGGAATTATTGATTTCTTTAAAATCAAAAGGTTATAAAATTTTTGTTTTAACAGGAAGATCTGAAGAGACGCTTAAAATATCTTTAGAAATGCTTGATGGTTATAAATATTTTGATGGATTCTATCGGGGTTCTACAGAAGGTATGGTTAAAGATAAAGTCATGCTTTCTGCTTTTAAAGAACACGGCTTCAATAAAGATGAAGTTGTTTATGTTGGTGATACAAAAGAAGATATTATCCAATGCAAGAGTATCGGGGTTGATATTGTATCAGTTGTCTATGATAATTTTGCCTCTCATCCTAATTTTGAAGAACTAAACCCTGGAAGAATTGCTCATAGCGTTAAAGAAGTTGAAGATATAATCTTAAAACTATAGAACATGCAAAGCGTGATAGATATCACGCTCTTACTTTAAAAAAGCCTGCAAATCTCTACTATTTTGCTTTAAAATATCGTTGTTTAAGATAAAAAAAGAGATGAATAATCATCTCATAAATTGCATTTGGTGACCTTGAGGCGACTCGAACGCCTGACCCACAGCTTAGAAGGCTGTTGCTCTATCCAACTGAGCTACAAGGCCATTTGCGTTGAATATTTTAACATAAGAATTATTATCTAGCAAATACTTTGTTATTCTTTTCAGAAAGAATATTTTGATGTCATTTAGTCTTTCATTTATTGTATAAAATACTAATAAATGATAAAATTTCAATTCAGTTGAGGCAATGTTATGAGCGAAATTAATAAGAAAATTGTAGAAATCATTAAAAACAGTTTAAAGAAAGTCTATTCAGTTGATGCTGAAGATAGTTTTATTGTTGTAGAAATTCCAAAAGATAAGGATCACGGAGATTATGCAACTAACATCGCGATGAAATTAGCTAGAGATTTACATCGTGCACCTAGAAATATTGCCGAAGCTTTAAAGACTGAACTTTTAAATAACGATTTAATTTCAAATGTAGAAATTGCTGGTCCAGGTTTTATCAATTTCTTTGTTAAAAAAGATTCGATTACTGAGGTTATAAAAAAGATCCTTAATCTTGGTGATGAATATGGAAAAAACGAATTTGGTAAAAAAGAAAAGGTCATGGTTGAATATGTCTCTGCTAACCCAACAGGGGATTTACATCTTGGACATGCTAGAGGCGCTGCATATGGAGACACTTTAACACGAGTTTTATCTTATTGTGGCTATGATGTTTTACGTGAATATTATGTTAATGATGCAGGTCATCAAATCGCTGTTTTAGGTGAATCTTTATATGAAAGATATAAAGAAGCCTTAGGTCTTGAATTTGACTTAGAAAAAATTGGTTATCAAGGTAAAGATGTCATTAAACTTGCAACAAAAATAGCTAAAAAAGACGGAAATAAATGGGTAGATGATAATTCTGAAGAAAGATTTGATTATTTTAGAAAAGTTGGAACTGATCTTGAGCTTGATAAAATTAAATTAGATTTAGATCTTTATAGAATGAAATTTGATCACTTCCAATCAGAACTTGAACTTTATAAAACAGGAAAAGTTGAAAATACATTAAAAGCCCTTAAAGAATCAAATTATACTTATGAAAAAGAAGGAGCTTTATGGCTTAGAACAACTGATTTTGGTGATGATAAAGACAGAGTTTTAATTAAGAAGGACGGAAGTTTAACTTATTTCACCCCAGATATTGCTTATCATAAAGATAAATTTGATAGAGGTTACAAACATTTAATTAATCTTTTTGGTGCTGATCACCATGGCTATATTGCTAGACTTAAAGCTGCGATGAAGATTTTAGGTTATAATCCAGATGAACTTGAAATTAAAATTGTTCAAATGGTTAGACTTATGGCTAATGGCGAAGAAATGAAGATGTCTAAACGTACTGGAAACGCCATTACTATAAGAGAATTGTGTGAAGACGTAGGAGTTGATGTTGCTCGTTATTTTTATATTTCAAAACCAATTATTTCTCAACTTGATTTTGATCTCGATTTAGCTCGTAAACAATCTAATGAAAATCCTGTTTATTATATTCAATATGCTTATGCAAGAATTAACTCCATATTAAATAAACAAAACAATTATGAAATCAAAGACTCATATCCATTACTTGTTGAAGAAAAAGAAATTTCAATCTTAAAACATCTTGGAGAATTCGAAGGAGTGCTTGTTGATATTTGTAAAGTTAAAGAAGTTAATATTTTATGTAACTATGCTTATAAGTTAGCTCAATTATTCCATTCTTATTACAATGATTTTAAAGTTATTGATGCAGCAAATGAGGAATTAACAAGAGAAAGATTAGCTCTTGTAAAAGCTACAGGAATTGTCCTTAAAAACGTCTTAAATTTACTTGGAATTGAAGCAAAAGATTCTATGTAAAAAGTGTAGAAAAAATCGTTTAAAAAAATAACTTAAAAAATAGGGCAAATTTTGCTCTATTTTTTGTGCAAAAATTTTAAAATAATTTAAATTTCTAAAAATGATGAAAAACAAGTTAACTATCGAATAAATTTAAATTAAATTTTGATTCAAAAATTAAGATGAAATTAACATTTAAAAAAATGACAAAAATTTTTATTGTTTTTTTTATTAAATTTCTTTATATTTTTTCTCGTAAATTTTTTACGATTTTTGAAAGAACTTTACTTTCAATTTTATAGGAGTTTCTAAATGGAAAATAACTACATTATTGATCTCAAAAACGTAAGTAAAATCTTCGATGATGAAACAATTGCCGTTGATGATTTCAATCTTTATGTCCGTAAAGGTGAGTTCGTAACTTTCCTTGGACCATCAGGTTGTGGAAAATCAACCACATTAAGAATGATTGCTGGTTTCGAGTTTCCTTCAAAAGGTTCAATACTTTTAAATGGCAAAGACATTTCAAATGTTCCGCCAAACAAAAGACCTATTAATATGGTTTTTCAACGTTATGCATTATTCCCACATCTTGATGTCTATGAGAATATTGCTTTTGGTTTAAGGCTTAAACGTATTCCTGTTTTAAAGGTTGATAAGCAAGGAAATAAAGTTCTTGAAATTGATAAAAAGAAAATCAAAGAATTAAAAAGTGAATATAAATTGATTCAAAAAAATAAACATCTTGATGAAACTGAAAAAACAGAAAAATTAAATGGATTGCAATCACAAATTGACTATTTAAAAGTTACTCCTGTAGAGAGTTATAACTATGTCAAATTAAGTGAAAAAGAAATCGATAGCAAAGTTGCTCGTGCTTTGAAGATTGTTGATCTTGAAGCACTTGAAGATAGAGATATTTCTACTCTTTCAGGTGGTCAACAACAACGTGTTGCTATCGCTAGAGCTATTGTCAACGAGCCAGAAATCTTGCTTTTAGATGAACCACTTGGTGCTCTTGATTTAAAGATGAGAAAAGAAATGCAAATCGAACTTAAAGAAATGCATAAAAAACTTGGTATCACCTTTATTTATGTTACCCATGATCAAGAAGAAGCTCTTACAATGTCTGACACAATCGTTGTCATGAAAGATGGAGTTATTCAACAAATTGGTACTCCAAAGAAAATTTACGATGAACCAAAAAATGCCTTTGTTGCCGACTTTATTGGTGAATCAAACATTTATAACGGAACAATTGTTGGAGATAAGAAAGTTAGATTCTTAGACCATAATTTTAATTGCGAAGATGAATTCCAATTAAATGAAAAAGTTGATGTTGTTGTTAGACCTGAAGATGTAATCATTACTGATAAAGGCGGAATGATTGAAGGCGTAATTGATAATAAGATTTTTAAAGGTGTAAATTATCAATACGTCATTATGATTGGCAAAAATGAATTACTTTTAAAATCAACAAAAGATTATGAAGTTGGTTCAAAAGTTGGCTTAAATATTGAACCTGATGGAATTCATATCATGAAAAAAGATTTCTTAGTCAATATTTATACTGATGCTTGGATTGATAAAAATAATCATGTAATGATTGACGATACTCCATTTGATTGCGATGTTACTCAACTTTTAGCTGGATCATCTTTAGATGAAGACGGTTACTTAATTAGCCAAGATAAAGCTCATAAATACGACCTTAAAGACGCAGATGTTGTTGCTGAAATTGCTAAAGATAAAATCGATATTATCGATGATATTGAAAGCGAAGAGGCTCAAATTGTTGGTTCAATTGTTGACTCAATTTATGTTGGTGATCACTACAGATATATCGTTAGAACAGAAAATGAAGAGGATTTTGTTTTAGATTCTCAATATTCATATAACTTAGATGATAAAGTTGGACTTAAAGTAAATAAGGAAGACATTAAACTTCGACTCAAAAAAGAGGTAAGTGTCTATGAAATTTAGATTCCAAAGAAAATATCTTTGCATCCCTTATTGGTTATTTTTAATTTTATTTGTCATTGTTCCTATCTTTTTTATAGTATTTTATGCTTTTACTGATGGAAACGGACGTTTTACTTGGGATGCTTTTGTAGAATTTTTCACTACAAACAATAAATTAAATGTTTTAGTTCAATCTTTGCTTTTTTCAACACTTAATACAATTTTGTGTTTGTTAATTGGCTATCCTATTTCATATTTATTAGCAAATAAAAAGTACAATACAAAATATGTTTTAGTTCTTTTATTTGTTATGCCAATGTGGATTAACTTTGTTTTAAGAACTGGTGCAACTCGTGATGTTTTATCGTGGCTTGGAATTAATGGTGGAACTCACCCATATGTTGCAACAATGATTGGCTTAGTTTATAACTATTTACCATTTGTTATTCTTCCTTTATATACAACGATGTTAAAACTTGATCAATCTCAAATTGAAGCTGCAACTGATTTAGGTTGTAATAGAATTCAAGTTTTTACAAAAAGTATTATTCCTCAATCAATTCCAGGAATTGTATCTGCTGCACAAATGGTATTTATGCCAACAATGTCAAGCTACGTCATTCCTGAAACATTATCTGAAGGAAAAATCGTTTTATTTGGTAACTCAATTTATTTAGGTTTTGCTAATAATCAATGGAATTCAAGTTCATTTATGGCGATTATTATGCTTATTATCATTGGTGTATCAATGTTAGCTACACGTAATTTCTCTGAAAAAGACACAGGGAAAGGAGGTACAGCATGGTAAAGAAAATTTTTGCTTATTCCTATATTTATCTCATTCTTCTTTTGATGTATGTTCCAATTTTTGTTCTTATTGTATTTTCGTTTACTAATGCAACTTATATTGGAACGTGGAATGGTTTTTCATTTGATTTATATGCGAAATTATTCCAATCTGAAGAAATCATGATTGCTTTAGGAAATACGGTTATTATCGCAATTATTAGTGCTTTTGTTTCTACAATTTTAGGAACGCTTGGTGCAATTGGTGGATTCTATAGCAAAAAAAGAAGTAGAGCTGCCCTTGAAACTGTTAACCAAATTCCTGTAGTTAATGCAGAAATTGTTATGGCTTTATCTCTTGTTGTTATGTTTGTTTTTATTGGCAATGTAATTTTTAGAGGAGCTAATTTATTCAGTTTCTGGACATTACTTGCAGGTCACGTCGTTTTAAGCGCTCCATTTGTCTATTTAAATGTTAAACCAAAATTACAACAAATGGATCCTTCACTTTATGAAGCAGCTCTTGATTTAGGATGTTCTCCAAGTAGAGCATTACGCCAAGCAGTTCTTCCAGAAATTATTCCTGGAGTCATTAGTGGATTTATGTTAGCAATTACACTTTCTCTTGATGACTTCATTATTACTGCTTTTACAAGAGGTTCAGGTTTACTTTCGGGAGAAGGTAATATTGAAACACTTTCAACTCTTGTACAAGCAAAAATCAAAAAAGGTCCAATTCCAGCTGAAATGAGACCACTTACAACTATTATCTTTATTATTGTTTTACTTATTGTTTTATTCATTTCATTAAGAAGAAATAGAACAGTTAGTAGAAGCGCATTAAGACGTAGAAAATTAAGAGGGAGGGCTTAAAAATGAAAAAAATATTCAAGAATAAAGCAGTTTTAGGCATTTCTCTTCTTGCAATGCTTGCTCCAATTGTCTCTTCTTGCTCTGAAAATACAGAAACCGGTGGCACAATTTATATTCATGTTTTAAACGCTGAAGATTACATGGATGATGAATTATTAACTGGTTTTGAAGAGAGTGTTTTAGAAGAAGATGGCAAAAGAGTTAAAGTAATTTATGAAACTTACGACACAAATGAAACTATGTATAATACCTTAAAAACAGGTAAACAAACATATGATTTAATTTGTTGTAGTGACTACATGATTCAAAGACTTGCTCGTGAAGAAATGATTGGTTCACTTGCTGAGTTTTTAGATGATGGTTCTCTATCAAATTATACTGATTATGTTTCTCCATTTTTAGCTGATTACAGCGGAGCAGAAGCAGGTAAATTAAATCAAATTCCTGTTCAAATTCCTAATGGAAAAGATAATGATGGAAACATAATTTATGATGAAACTCATAATTTAAGTGAATATACAATCGGTTATATGTGGGGAACTTTAGGAATCTTATATAATCCCGAATTAATCGTTGAAAAAAATTCATCTTTATTTAGAGCAAAAGAGGAATATAAAGATTTAACTGATGAAGAATTATGCGAATTAATCGTTGAAGATTTCTCATCAATTGATGGCTATTCATATCTTTGGGAAGATGAATTTAAAGGTACTCAATCTATTAAAGATTCCATGAGAGATACCTATGCAATTGGAATTTTTGAAGTATTTAAAGATCAATTCAACAAAGAATCAGCAAATTATCTTACCGATTATGATGCTAGAAATGAATTATTTAATAGTTGTGATGATGTTACTATTAAAAAAGTTCAAGATGTCTTAATTGATTTAAAAGAAAATATCTTTGGATTTGAAGTTGATAGCGGAAAAGATGATATTGTTACTAAAAAAATTGGTGTTAATATTGCTTGGAGTGGCGATGCAACAAACTCCATTGGAAGAGGATATTACGCTGATGATGATTGGGAAGAAGTAAGAGAAGATCAAGACCAAGTTAAACTTTATTATTCCATTCCTAAACTTGGTGCAAATATCTGGTTCGACTCTTGGGCTCAACCAAAAAGAGATGATGCGTATTATGATTCTGATGAATGTAAATATGCGATTGCATTCTTAAATTATTTAAATGATCCATGGAATGCAATGGACAACATGTCATATAACGGATATACAACATTTGTTGGAAGTACAAGTGATGACGATGAAGTTCTAAATTACGTTCTTTATTCATATGATTTAACTGATGAAGAAGATCCAGTTGGAACAGCTGAATTAGACGAATATGATCTTAGTTATTATTTCGATTTTGTTGATGAAGATGGTAATCCATTAACAGAACTTAATATTACTGTAAGAGATCCATTTGCTGAAACCGAAGAAGAAGGTCTTGAAGCTGATGGTAGAGAATTTACATTTACAGATGAAAATGGTGATGGGAAACTTGATATTAAAATCAAAACTGACCTTACAAGTTTTGAAGGAAGAAGTTTAGTCGCTCAATATCCATGTACATCAGACATTGAAAACCTCTATGTTATGAGAGATTTCGGATCTCAAAACGATAAAATTGTTTCAATGTGGGAAAATGTTAAGGTTAATCCATTACCTGTTTGGGTAGTTGTAGTACTTATTACTTTCATTGTTGGTGTTCTTGGTTATCTAGCAAGTTACAACGCAATAAGAAAGTATAAAGTTAAAAAGAGAAAAGCTTTAAGAAATCAACAATAACTTTTAAATAGAAAAATAGGTGCAAGTAATTAAAAATTCTTGCACTTATTACCTATTTAA
>CAMNHN010000015.1 GCA_946539555.1 uncultured Mollicutes bacterium
TTGGTGCGGGTAACAGAAGTCGAATCTGCACGCCTCTCGACACAAGATCCTAAGTCTTGCGCGTCTACCAGTTCCGCCATACCCGCATTAAAAAGTATTTTATATCATTTTTAGGCAAAATTCGATAATAATATTAAACTAATTAAATTAGTGTATTTTCAAATGGGGTTTTACAAGTAAATACTAAATGTTTTTGGTAAATTTATATTTTGGATAATTTGAGCATCTATAAAACTTACCATTTTTCCTTTTCTTAAAACTAATTCTCCTCCACATCTTGGGCATAAGTTGTTCTCAATATGTCGTTTCATTGCTTTTATTTCTTGTACATTTATCTTTATTAGTTTTAATTGGATTCTTTTTATATTCTTTTATTATGCCTTTGCTCGTACACTTCTATAAATGTTAAAATATTTAAAGGTAACAACTTATGAAAAACACAAAATTCTATTTATCATTAATCTCAACTATTTTACTTATTAGCTCTACTTCCTGCAATTTTGCTATAGATAATAATGGTAGTTTTAACGATTTTAAATCGCTTTTAAATGAAACCGATTTAAATATCGATTTGATGGGGGGATTTGAATTAGGTCAAAATAATACAAAGCCAAAATCAAGATTAAATGCACAAGGTAAACAAGTTGATGAAAGTTTCAAAGAAGAAGATTATGAAGTCCATTACGTTAAAGATGAACGAGATTATAATATCTATTCAAGTGTTTTAAGTGTTCAAAATACTTTAATTCCATATGTTAATCAAATGTCAGCTCTAGCTGAAAAAATAAAAGAAAACGCAACTGAACTTGGTGAATTTAAAGATGGAGATATCACATACACTCTTTCATTACAAAATAAAAATAAAGGTGTTATTTCTTTCACTGATAATACAAAAAAAGATTTAAATAGCTCAATATACAATTCTGAAAAAGGAAAATGGGAGACATGTGCACTTGCGTCTTGGGAATCAACATATTGCGAGCTTCAATTTAAAAAGAATCAATTCACAATATATAAAAAGGCTCAAAATGTTACTTTAATAGATGCCAATCAAGATCCTTTAGTAACTAAAGAATATTTTGATGAATATATTCATGTTAAAAAAGATAATGATGGTGGTTATAAATCAGTTAGAGCAATTATTCATCAAGCAAATAATTATGATGCTTCCCGCTACTACTTCAATATGTATAAGGAAAATGATACTACTTATTACATTGATTCAACTGAATACCCAAGTTCAAACAGCATAGATACATCTTTTGTTAGTTTTATTGATTCTCTTGTAATCTCATATAATGTTAGAACACATCTTAATGGAGATATTTCAGATATTAATGAAAATAGTATTTCATATAAATTCCTCCAAAATAGGAAGCAATATTTTTGGACATTACAAGTAAGTTCATCTACTTGTGATGGTCTTAAAGTTTTTCCTGAATTTGCTTCGGATGCCTTGTCTGCAAAAACGGTAAAACAAATTGAAAAAGTATATTATACAAAAGATTGGTTTAACACTTATCTTGATCCTAGTTATGTTCCTTCTAACCCTGCTCCAGAGTGGTTGCCTTCTTTTATTGGTTTACCAATGCGAGCAATTAAAACAGATAAAGGCATATATGAAGCTGTTCAAGATGAAATATGCTATCTAGATTCACTAGGTATTGCAGACAATGAAGGAAACATTAGACCCGGAAGAGGTGAAATTGCTTCTTTATATTTAGATGAAGAATCATCACTTAAACAATATGATTTTTGGAGTTCAAAAGTTGATGCATTAGGCTTATCGCTTAATGATGAATTTGATCCTAACTTCACATCTTTCTTGAAAAAATATTCTAGAATTGATTTATTTACTCCTTCATTCATGAAAGAATTAATAGATTATGATAATGTTAAAGAGTTTTTAGGTAAACTTATAACGAACAATCAAGAAGTATTTGAACCATCTAATTTTATAAAAGAAAACAATAAAGAAGATTAAACAGCTCAATAAAATACAAAAATCTCCCATTGAAAGGAGATTTTAATTTGATGAGTAAGAATCTTTTCTAGCTTAAAACATCTTCCCTCCCATCATATAATTAACAATCGCATAGCCCAAAAAGCATAAGGTTGCTTCATAATCATTAACGGTAAAATGACCATCATCAAAATTGTCTCTAACAAATTTGTTGGCTTGATCATCATTGAATCCTTTTTTGTGCAGTTTTTTAACTATATAATTGAAGTTTTTGTTTTCCATATCTAATTCCTTTTGGCATTATAGAATCAATACATTAATGTATTTTCTAGAAAATTAAATAGTCATTGAAATAAATAATTAGCTTTGTTTGACTCAAAAAAGAAACTGTAGAAACGTGATATGAATCTTCTGAACCGAGTCCATCAGTGATATGGCTTTCATATTAAAATTGCATAATAAAAAATAAAAAGCCTTCAAAACGAAGACTTTTTTGTAATTTACTTAACTCTTTTGCTTCCGTGATAGAACACAGCAACAGTTCCTCTTCCACTATGAGCGCCAATTATTGTTCCAATATCAAATAGTTTAATTTTGCCTTTCATAGCTGGAATTTGTTCTTCAATTAAAGCGATAACTTTTGCGGCATCTTCTGGACATCCTGAATTAGAGATAAAGCATTTTCCTGAGTAATTATTTCCTCCATCTGCATCTTCAACCATCTTGTCGACAATCTTTTTGATAACTTTTTTCTTTGAAATAACTTTTTCTCTAACAATTAATTTCCCATCTTTAGAAACATCTAATAAAGGACAAATGTGTAAAATATTACCAATTGCTCCTGACAATTTAGAAACTCTTCCTCCTCTAACATAGAATTTTAATGTTGTTGAGAAGAACCAATGTCTAATATTAAGTTTTGTATCTTCAATTTGCTTTACAGCATCTTCAAAACTTACTCCTTCATCTCTTAAATCACAAAGGTCATCAACAAGTAACCCGAATCCACTGCTGGCTGCTAAGGAGTCAATAATCGCAATTTTTTGATTTGGATAGTCTTTTTCTAGCATTTCTTTTGCAATCAAAGCACTGTTAATTGTTCCGCTTAATCCACTTGATAAACATAAATGAATAATATTATGTCCTTCATCAAGTAATTTTTTGAAATGCTCAACATAGCTTTCTGCATTTAATTGACTTGTTTTTGTTATAGCACCATTGTCCATTCGTGTGTAAAATTCTTCAAAACTTATTGTCTTACCTAAATCATCTTCATATTCTTTTCCATCAATAAAATAGTGCATGTAACAACATTTAATATCTCTTGAATTGATGTAGTCCAGTGTCAAGTCTACCGCTGAACAACAACTTACGACGAAATTTTGCATACGCTTCCTCCTTAACAAATCATAGATGATAAAAAAATAATTGTAAATAGTTTTTAAAACTAGATGAGTGAATGATGTGTGTCTTCGCCATAAAATATTTATATTTTATGCAATTTATAAAATAAAAATGTATAATTTAAACGAGGTAAAAAATATGTCTGAAATTAAAACTATCGAAATTAAAAAAAGTATTTTTAATGCGAACGAAATTGACGCAAACAATCTAAGAAAAAAGCTTAAAGAAAAGAAAATATATTTGTTAAATTTAATGTCATCTCCAGGTAGTGGCAAAACCACTACTTTAATTCAAGTTATTAACAAACTTAAAGACAAATATAGAATTGGAGTTATGGAAGCTGATATTGATGGAGATGTTGATGCAATTAAGATTGCAGAAAAAACAGGTGTTAAATCTGTTCAACTTCATACTGGTGGTATGTGCCATTTAGATGCCGAAATGACTGAAATTGGAATTAATGGATTAAATGCTGGTGATGTTGATCTTCTTATATTAGAAAACGTAGGAAATTTAGTATGCCCTGCAGAATTTGATACAGGCGCAGTTAAATCAGCAGTTATTTTAAGTGTTCCAGAAGGTCATGATAAACCTTTAAAGTATCCTCTTATGTTCCAAGTTTGTGATTTAGTTATCATCAACAAAATCGATGTAATGCCATATTTTGACTTTGATATGGAAAAAGTTAAAGAATTTGTACATATGAGGAATCCAAAAGCTACAATAATTCCTATTTCAGCAAAAACTGGCGAAGGAATTGATCAAGTTGTTGAATATCTTGATAAAGAAGTCGCTTCTTGGATTAAATAAGAATTTTAAGCAAACAATAAGGACCAACTCAGCACGAGATTGGTCCTTTTTATATAAAAGAAGACATGGGAGAATCCTTAATTGACCGCGAAAATTGTCTTATTACTATTCGTGTCGTATTATAAACAATCAATCAAGAGTTGTTCACAATCATAATCCGTCGTAAAAAGTGTCGAAACTAAGGAACGATTATGAACTTTTGTCTTCTTTGTGTGATTATGTTAACAAATAAGAAGATTAAATGCAAATATAATGCTGGTTTTTTCCTCTTTTTGCAATGTTTGACAAATTTTATATTATTTTTTGGACTAAAATTTCACCTTTTTAAGAGGATGATTATTCTTCAATCTTTTCTTCACTTGATTCATTTGATTCATTAGAAGATTCTTCTTGAGTGTTTTCTTGATTTTTTACTTCACTTTTATTGTCAGATAAATGTTTTTCAGCATCTCCTTTTGCTTTAATCAAAGTATTTTTAAAAACATCAACTGATAAAACAAGATAACAAGCAAAAAGAATTAAACCAACCAAACTTAATCCACCAAGTGTGTTTAATCCTCCTCCAGTAACAAATACAAACGATAAAAGATGTAAACCAATAAAGCCTACAAGTGCGATTCCTAAAACTTTTTGAAGATTTTCATTCTTTGAAAACGCAGTTACAAAGGCAAAAATTCCAGTTGTTAAAGCAGCTGCCAATAAAGCAATCTTTAAAATGTAGTCAGCTGGACTTAAATTTTGTGCTCCCAAAAGACACATTTCTACTATTACTTCTACAATTATATAAATTGGAAAAATAGAAATTTCTAATGCTCTTAATATTTTGCCAAATGAATCATCAGATACTTTTAAGAAATTTAATAATCCAACAATTAAATATCCAAATCCAAGAAACATAGCAAAGACAGCTAAAACGATATTTCCAGCAGAACCACCTACTACAATGGTAAGTCCAAGAAATAGTAACATTAAGCCAATAATGAAATTAGCAGCTAACGACAATAATTTCTTATTCATACCTAAAACTCCTTACTAAAAGAATATTAACACATAATATAAATATTAAATACTAAAATGTTTTTGAAAATTTAAAATGAAAAATTGTTAATAAAAAAGTAAAAATATTTGAGATTTGAAGGGTTTTTCAACAATTTATAATTTAAAAATACAAATTCAATTTCAAATTTCAAATAATCTTAACTGTTTTTGACTCAAAAAATTACACTCTTTTATAAGTTTATTTTTATAGTATAATAAAAATATGAAATTCTTTAAGATCTTAGCATTATTGCTCGGTGTTGGTCTAATTGCAGCACCAATTATTCTTGTTTTTGGCTTTATAAAAGATGATACTACCGTTGAAGTTGATAAAGTTCCTTTTAATGACTTCCAAGAATTTGGAAACAAAAAGATATTTTATTCAATTGATAAAACTCAAGAAACTTCAAAAGTAAAATTATCTGTCAGTCAAGAAGAACTCAATGGCTTCCTAAGCTACATTCAAGACACAGCTCTTCCTGCACAAGCTAAAGACTATATCAAACAAGCTTATATTTTAATTGACGGAACAAATTACAATTTTTACATCGAAGTCACAACTCCTATTTTAAATACGAGAGTTGTTTTAGAAACGACTTTGGATTACAAAACAGCCGATGAAGATGGCGCTTTCTATTTTAAAATTAATAAATTCGGAGTTGGTAAACTTTTAGGTGATGGTACTTTCACTTCTTCTATTAGTAAAATGTTTGTCAAATCTGAAGATGTCAATAAAGCTGCATCTGATGCCGGTTTTAACTTCAAAGTAGATTTAGATAATTTAAGTATTTCTTATAAAGTATCTGATCTTTATAATGATGTTAAATCTAAAATGCAACATGAAGGTTCTGATATCGTTTTAGATGTTATTGATTTATTAATTACTGAAAAACTCTTCACTTTTGATTTCAATAACAGTATTCAATTAGATTTAAATGCTGATAAATTCCATGCAAATGCAAAATATGCTTATCCAGCATATGATAAAGACTTACACATGAATCAACATTGCGATCAAATCGATACTTTATTGAACGCAAATATCATTACAAAAGAAGACACACAAGATATGTATCTTTATTTAATTAATGGATATAAACCAGTAAGTGATTCAATTAAAAATAAAGTCAAAACATTAGACCTTACTTCAATCGGAATTACTAATAATGAAGCTTATAATGGTGAAAACCTTGCTCAAGATGAAGCATTTGATACACTTATTCTTGATCAAGTTGATATTACAGATTTACTTAATACAGGTCACATTGCTAATGTTAACGAAAAAGATATGAGCGCAAAACTTTGTGCTAATGGACTTATTGGAACAGGTTACCTCACTACAATTGAAGAAGATGGTGTAAAGAAAACAAATTATGTTACTTTAAGTGATTTATACACAAATATATATGATGATAAATTAATTTTCACTGCTTCTTTATCAATTAATGGCTATACAACTCAACTTTATGTTGATACTACTGCTTTAGAACCTCAAGGATATTCACTTCCACTTAAATTTGAAACTTTAGCTTTTGGTGATGTGACTCCTTCTGAATCAATTACTAATTTTATATTCACATTCTTAGAAAATGTTTCACAAGAATTTGATTGGTTCAAATGTAAAGCTGCCGATAAATCATTGTCGCTTGAATTCTTACCAATTATTCAAGAATCTTCAAATAGCGCTATGATGATTGCTGCTGTTGAGGCTTCTGAAAGCAAGACATTAGATATCTCATTACACGGCACTAATTTAGCAGATGAAAATGGCTACCTTAGTTTAGGCCTTCCTCAAGCTGCTTAATCTATAGAATTTAGTAAGTATAAAAGCCAGTTAGAAACTGGCTTTTTAAGTTGTGTATTTGTACTTAGAAGAGAAAAATAATTTGAGTTTTGCAGCCTTTTCTTCTTTATTTACGAATTTTTGCTTATTCATTTTACATATTCTTATAGCTGCATGTTTTCCGCTAAATAATGCAATTGGTAAGCCGCCTGGATCCATTATCCATTGTCCAGCAATTACAAAATTTTTAAGTCCTTTAATTAGCCCTGGACGCATTAATTTCTTTGGATGATTAGTTGAAATAAAAGCCATATATGATCCACGATATGCGTTTGTATATCTTTCATAAGTTAATGGAGTTGTAACATCAATACACTTAATTTCATCATCGCTCATCTCAAAATAATCTTTAACTTTTATACGAATTAGTTCAGCAAATTTTGCTTTTGTTTCTCGATAAGTCTTTTTATCCATAGCTTTAAAATAATCATAAGTACCATCTTTAGTAGGAATCATGACTATCAAAGTTGAAGCATCCCCATTAAGTGTCTTATCGTAAGCGTGGTTTCTAATACTCATGAATCTTACTTTAGTGTCGCCTATTTCAAATTCATCACATGGGATTGAAACCATTTTTGGATAATTGTACATTCCAGATTTAGTAACTTTATAAGAGAACAACATACATGCATTTAAAGGATTGTTTTTTAAATCACTAAATTTTGAATCAAAATATTTATCTTTATATTTTCCTTTTAATAATGTATTAAGCATAAAATGTGCATCACAAGCAGAAACAACATAATCGGCATCTATTTTTTCACCATTTTTAAGAATAATACCTTTAGCAACATTGTTCTCTATAACTATTTCTTGAACTTCACTATTAAAATGAATTTTTCCACCCTTAGATTCATAAGTTTTTAAGATATTATTCGCCATTTTTAAAGATCCGCCTTCAATAACACCAGCGTCTCTTTTACATAAAGCTTGCATGATATATACAAATGAATGGAAATTAAAATCAGCATCAAGAACTCTTAAAAATACTTCTTTTAAGATAGGTGACTTAAATTTTGATGAGAAATCTCTAACATTCATTTTTTTCAATCTGAGATAAGGACCTAAAAGTGGCAAGAATTGAATTCCAAAATTAGTAAGTTCAAATAAATTCATGTAATCAATAGGTTTATTTAAAGGGATTCTAACATGTTGATAAGCTTTAATATCGTTAATGAATCTATTGATTAATTTCTTATCTTCTGGAGCAACTCTTAAAAGTTCTGCTTTTAATTTATCGATATCAGAATAAAAAGTTACAGTTTCGTTACCTACAACATATTTTGTAAAATATTCTGTTTCATGAATTATAGATTGATCATTTAATGCACCTATATGATACCAAAGTGGATACAAATCACTATTTGGATTAGTACCTACAACCCAATGTGCACATCCATCAATGAATACACCATCTCTAGTCCAGCCAGTACATTGTCCACCTGCAATAAAATGTTTCTCAAAAATTTCAACATCAAAACCATTATCTAAACAATAGATACCTGCGCTCATGCCAGAAACACCAGCGCCAATAATGACAACTTTTTTCTTTTGTATTTCAGAGATATTTTTCATTTGTAAAATAATATCACAAACAGATTAAAAATTAAATCTATTTAGATTATTTGTCTTAAAATTTAATAAAAATATTTAGTTTTTGCAGACTTTTTAGATAATTATATCTTTAATTCATTTTTAAAAATTGTTTTAGTCTATCAGTTTTTGGATTTTCAAAAATGTCTTTTGGATTACCGCTTTCAACAACATAACCTTTATCCATAAAGATGACTTTATTTGCAACGTTCTTTGCAAAATTCATTTCATGTGTAACAACAATCATTGTTCTTCCTTCGGAAGCAAGTTTTTTCATAACATTTAAAACTTCATCAACCATTTCTGGATCAAGGGCTGATGTTGGTTCATCAAATAAAATAACTTCTGGATTCATACATAGCGCTCTAGCAATAGCTACACGTTGTTTTTGCCCTCCACTAAGTTCTCGAGGATAATAATTCATTCTATCTTGCATATTAACAGCAGTTAATTCTTTAATAGCAATTTCTTTTGCTTCAGCATTACTCATTTTCAAAACTTTAACAGGTGCTAAACAACAATTATCGATTACTCTCTTGTTTTCAAATAAATTAAATGATTGGAAAACCATATTAATTTTTGATCTAATTTTGTTGATTTCTTTATTTGAAATCGAAAATTTAGGAGTGTTTTTTATAGCTTCTTCATAACTTTTAGAATCAAAGAAATCAATCTTCTGAACTGGATGTTTTCTTACTTCTTTAAATTCTTTTTTAGCTTTAGCAATTTTCTTATTTAAACTATCATCTACTTTACCTTCAATTTTAAGATTTTGATAAATTGCTAAATTATCTTCTGTTCTTACTAATTCTTCTTCATATGCATCTAATGCCTTATGATAAGCCTCATAATCAACAAAATCATTTTTACATTTAATAATATGAAAATATGTTTCACCTTTAAAAATGAGTTCTCCTCTTGTAGGTTCTTCAAGTAAATTTAAGCACCTTAAAAAAGTAGATTTACCACTTCCTGAAGGTCCAATTATTGCGATAACATCGCCTTTTTCAACATTTAGCGAAATATCTCTTAATACCTTAGTTTTTCCAAAAAATTTAGCAAGGTTTTTAATTTCTAATATTGTTTCAGACATATTAAATCTCCTTCCTTGCTCTTAAATATCTTCCAAAAGGATTAAGTGAAATCTTTTGTCCATCAAGTTTCTTTTCAATTAATTTCAAAATACCTGAAGCAATTAAAGTAAGAACTAAATATATCAAAGCTAAGATAATATAAGCTTCTAAAAATGCATAATTAGTTGTGGCAATATTTTTTAATCGATAGAAAAGCTCACTTACAGCAATAATATTTAAAACTGATGAGTCTTTAATATTGACAATAAGTTCATTCCCAATTGTTGGAAGAGCGTTTCTAATTGCTTGAGGAAGAATTACAAAAAGTGAAGTTTGCGCACCAGACATTCCTAAAGATCTTGCACCTTCAATTTGACCCTTATCAACGCCATTTAGACCTGATTGAACAATTTCTCCCATATAAGCTGCGGTATTAAAAGTAATGACAATTAATCCTGCAAGAAACCATCCATTAAATACATTTAAAATCTCTTTAGGAAACGAAATATCTTCCCAATTTAAGCCAAGCGCATTAGTACCATATTTGAAAATTAATGCTTGAACCATCATTGGTGTTCCACGCAAAACTACGCTATAACCTACACAAAAACCTTTTAAAATCCGCTTTAAAATCTTAATAATAAAAATATCGGTGTCTCTTACTTTGATGTTTTTTCCATATGCTAAAAAGATGCCAAGAATAAGTCCAACAAAGGTACCAAAAAGAGAAAGGATTACAGTTGTTGCAATCCCTGACCAAATAAGGTCAGAATTCTCTACAAATATTTTTCCTATTTTTCCCCAATCAAACATTATGCATTATCAGCACTTCTTTGAGATGCTGCACCCATCATTTGACTTCTTTGTTCTTCTGTTAATTTGTTAAGA
The DNA here is from genome assembly GCA_946539555.1 of uncultured Mollicutes bacterium. Classification (GTDB taxonomy): domain Bacteria; phylum Bacillota_I; class Bacilli_A; order RFN20; family CAG-826; genus Onthovivens. The sequence continues at coordinate 10,613 of CAMNHN010000015.1, forward strand.
GATGAATTTAATGCGTTTGTTAATTCATCATTTCCTTTTTTAGTTCCAATAGAAACTGAAAGTCCACCAAGATCTTCTGAACTTATAAATGAACGATAATCGCAATATAAGACAGATAAACCACCTAAATTTGTCATAGCTTCAACAACTGGTAATTCAGCTGGCATAGCAAATGCAATTCCTGCTTTAACGTCTTGTGCAGCTAAAGGATAGGTAGCTTGTGGTTGATTATGGTGAATATTATATTCGGTTTTACTTGTAAAATATGTATCAATAAATTCATCACCAACAACAGATGATTGGCAAACTAAGTTTTGACCTCTAAATAATTCTAATAAGTTTTCATAAGAAATTGGATTTGTTTTAGAATTACCTGCAGGCAAATTTTCAGTTTTAATTAAAAATGCTAAATCACTTGATAAATATGGGGCAGTAAAATCAATTTCTTGTCTTCTTGCTGGTGTATCAGACATACCTGCAAGAATCATATTGATATCACCGTTTTGAAGAGAAATAATAAGTGAATCCCATTCAAGTTTTTTAATTACTACTTCTTTTCCTAAATCTTGAGACAAGTATTTAGCAACAGAAACATCATAACCATCAACAAATTGGTTTGTACCACTAATTGGTAAAGTGAATTCACTTGATTTATTAACAGTCCAATTAAATGGTTGATATGCACATTCCATACCAATAACTAATATATCATTAGTTACTTTTTCTGCTCCACATGATGTAGCACTAAGCGCAACAACTCCTAAGAGTAAACGAGCTGAATGTAATAGTCTCATTTTTCTCATTTTGTAAATTCCTCCTGTAAAATAAAAGATTGCATCGTATCGATGCAACCCAACATTTTAGAATTTACACCGATAGCTCCTCTAGATTTCTCTAGGAGTCTACTAGGATGTTCTCCTGTAGCCCAATCATCCTCAATACCTTGAAGATGTTTCGGCAATCTCACCTTTCACTTACTTCTTAGGATGTCTCCTCCATAAGTTACTCTTTTCGATTGCGCCTCTATCAATCTCGTTTAAATATTAATACAAATGAAAAATATGTCAACAATAAAAACAAATAAATTATTAAAATCTTAAACTCCGAAATATTCCTTTGCAGCTTCTTCGTAATATTTCTTTTCGCTAAAATCGTATCTTACTCTTCTGAAATGAAAATTAATGACGTTATTTGAATCATCTAAAACATTAATAATAACTTCTGCTGAATATGAATCAGGAACAACTAAATCAGGACATTCACTTTTAAATTTGTTATAAGCTGTAATTGCTCCATCTTTTGTTGCTTGATATTCCATATTGATAACCTTTGTTGTGAAAGATGGATTTTTTTCATCAAAGATTTGAAAGTAAATAACATATTTCATAATTAATTTCCTTTTTTAAAATTGTTTTAATTTTATATTTTAATTGAGTTTTGAAGGGTTTTTATATTTTTCGGCGTGATATATATCACATTTTTAACTATTTATTTATGATGTTTATACCTGCTTCTTTAAATGGTGCAATTTCTTCATCACTTAGATCTGTAAATATAGCATCATAGTCATTTAAGTCAGTAACTCTATATAAAAAGTTGTTTTTAAATTTAGTTGAGTCAACAAGAAGAATCTTTTTTTCGCTTCTTTCTAAAGCGATTCTTTTAACTTCCATTGTCTCACGAGATCTCTCATAAGTACCATCTGGTCTTACTCCAGCAGCTCCAGAAATCATCAAATCAAATCTAAAATGTTCAAGCATGTCAGTAGCAAAATTACCATTTGTAGCATATGAATTATACTTAATAACACCACCTAAAAATATAACTTCAATGTCTTCTTTTTCGCATAATGTCGTAGCAATATGAATACCATTTGTGACAACAGTTTTAAAGGACATATCAAGCATTTTTGCAAATTCATATGAGGTTGAAGAGTTATCAATAAAACATGTTCTAAATTCTGGAATATGCTTCAAAGCAATTTGAGCAACATCTCTTTTTGATGATGAACCCTCATTCATTCTGACAAAAATTGAAACGTCTTCATTGTTATCAATATAAAGAGCTCCACCATGAGTACGTTGAACAATGTTTAACTTTTGCATTTCAGTTAAATCTCTTCTAACGGTTGCAGGAGAAACATAAAGGACTTTTGATAATTCATCAACAGTTGCTCTTTTATGAACTTTTAAATAATCTAATATCTCTTGATATCTTTCGAAAGTAAAAAAATTAGTCTTTTTTTCTGCCATATCTTTGCCCCTTAAAAAATTATATATTAAGTCGAAAACTATGAAAAGAGCAAAAACAATCAATAATGTGCAAATTTGAAAGCTAATATATCACGAAATTAAGAATAATTTATCGTTTATGCTCAAATAAAAAGACCGATTTGCATCGGTCTTAATATTTTTTTAAATAAAACTATTATGCTTCTGTAACAGTAATTTTAACTTCAGCTGTCCAGGTCTTATAAGTAACAGTGATTTTTGTATCAGTTAATGCTAATGCACCGGCTGGAGAAATTGTATAATCAGTAACTGTTTGTTCCTTACCATTATTATATTGTAAATAAACAGTCATTGTTGATTTATCAAATGTTTCGCCAACTTTGTAAGCAGTTTTGATTGGTTGAACTCTTGAACCTGAACCTTTGCCAGCACATCTAATTCCTGATTCTTCAACTTTAGCAACTGTAATTGCAAGGTCTGCGGTCTTTGTAACTTCTTCAAAAGTGTAAGAAATTGTGACTTTTGTATCAGTTAATGTAAATGGACCTTCTGGTGAAGCAGAATAGTTTCCAACAAAACTCTCACCACCATCGGAGAAGAATGCTTTAACGAGCAATCCAGTTCTATCGAAACTATCTCCTTCATAATATTGAGTTTTTGCATTAGTTGTATCAAGTTCGATTTTTTCTAAAGTAACTACTTCAACAGGCATTTCTTTTGATGGACCACAAGCTGTCATTGTAGCAACTGATCCAAAAATAAGTAAGGATGATAAACCTGCAATTGCAAATTTTCTTTTCTTCATAAATATAATCTCCTTTATTTAATTATAATTATTCAGCTGGTTTTTCTTCAACTGCTGGAGCTTCATCGTCTTTAACAACTTTAAAGAATGATGCAACGATTGCAATAATTGCAGAAAGAAGGACAAAAACTAATCCTGCAATATTGACATGACCTGTCCAAACAGCACCTGGGTTGATGGCTAATTCTTCATTTGAGAAGAATGTCCAACCTAAGCCAGTTAATGTTCCGTTAATAAATCCAACGAAAGTTAAGATTAAGAATACAGGAGCAAGTAATCTAAATACAAAACCAACTACCTCTAAAACTTTACCAACTATACCTTGGAGTTTAAATTGAGGAATACATAAACCAAGAACGAGGAATATAACTGAGAAAACACCTAAAGTAGTGATAGTTCCAAATATTGGATCTGAAGCTATGAGATATAATTCACCACCGTTAGCTGTTTGCATTTGATCGCCCCAGTTAACTGTAACACCATAAAGGATTAATCCGACTATGGTAGTTACAATAGCACCTAAAGTAATGTAAGCACCTAAAGCTTGTTTTTTAAGAAAGTTCATCATGTTTTAAATCTCCTTTTTTCCTGGAAGGAAGCAAGCAGCAAGGAATGCAACACCAGCAATACCTGTTAAGACAGCTGTTGTAATTGTAGCTGCATCAAAGATTGATTCCCATGGAGCGTGTTCAAGTCTTCCGACATAAACATCTAATTCAAATTCTTCACCTTCTTCGCCATCTTTAGCTTGTCTTAAATTGTAGTTAGCACTATTAGCTAATGTAAATTGTTGATACTTATTAGTTAAACGTGCTTTTTCACAAATATAATTATCAGCTTTTAATGCGGCCATAGTGATGTAAGAGAATGTCTTATCTTTAGCTGTATCTGAGAAGTCTTGACCGTTGGCACCAATAAATGAATCACTAGCACCAAATCCAGCGTATTGACATGTTGTAGCGTTAATAATTGAGTATGGTTCATGATATTGAGCTTGACCCATATCAGTTGTGATAATTCCGTCAAATGCCCATTCACCTCTCATGATTTCGACTTGTAAGCCAACCATGTTAGTAACGTTTTGAGCACCGATACGTGCAAATGACATCATGACACCATTTCCGTTACCTTCTTCAGCACGTAATGCACCTTCGTAACAACGGATATCGGTTTCACGCATCTTTTGTTCTGTCATGTAACATGCGTTACCTTGACGGTTTAATTCTTGATCGTTGAAGCCCATGTGTTTTGGACCATTAATAGCACCTTTTGTCATGCATGCTTCATATTGAGCAGCACCAATACGGTTTGTTAACATTGGATCTTCTGACATGTATTCTGAGTTACGGCCATTGTATGCAGATCTATGTAAGTTAAGACCACCGCCCCAAACTGTAATAGGTCCTTTATGTTGTTCGTCCATTAACCATAAGCTACATTCGCCTTCTAATTTACCCCATTCATAAGCAAGTTGAGGATTGAAGCTTGCTCCAAGAAGTGTATTTGAAGCGACGTTAAGTTTTAATGTTTGTCTTGCAATACCTTGTTCTTCATTTGCAGGAACAATTGTTAATGTTTGTGAATAACCAGCAACTGATTCTGATTGAGCAGATGTTGGGTTACCAACACTTAATGTATCGGTTGTGTTACCACCGTGGAGAATAGCACCAACAGCTTCATTAATATTAATTGCTTGGGCATATGTTTCCCAAATATCACTGTTAACATCTTTGAATGCTTCAGGATTACGAAGTTTGTATGATGTAATCCAATCCCACATTGTAGCAAATTCTTTACCTTCACCAACGTTTTCTGGAACGATACCTTCAACGTTCTTACATGGTTCACCACGATTATTTGAATCATAGTAGGCACCGATGTATTGTAAGTTACGTAAAATCTTTAACCATTCATCTTTCTTTGCTGAATCTTCAATCTTAAATGCTGGTTCGCATTCAATTCCTGAACCATTAACAAAGTTTGTATAATTCTTTGGATATGTTCTCCAGTCAGCTCTTGTCATATATGTGACTTTGTCTGGGAGATAGTAGTTAATATCTGCATCATCAGCAACATTTGTAACTACGTGTCCGTTTGAATGAGCAAATGATGTCTTATCTAATTGAGCAAGGTTAACTTTAACGGCTTTACCTGTTCCTTCACCACCATCTGTTGTCTTTCCAAGTTGCTTTAAGACGTTATTAACAGCTTCGTGTGCTCCATTAGCTGCTGTGAAGTGATAATCACCAGCATCCATAATATATGTTTTAGCACCTTTTGAATCCCAGCTTGCTAAATATCTTGTTGGAAGTGAGACTTCGACTTCTTTACTTTGTCCAGCTTCAACTTCAACTTTTGCTGAATTGAGGAAGTCAATTGCTGATTTTTCAATCTTATTCTCTTTATCATATGCTGTATATGGTTTTGAGACATAAAGTTGAGTATTGAATTTAGCTTTTCTTGTTCCTTTGTTTGTGACTTTGATTGTAGCTGTTGTTTTTCCGTTTTCGGAAACGTCCATTGTAACCTTAGTAACTTCTTGTTCATATGGAACATAGCTTAAGCCTTTACCGAATGGGAAGACAACTTCGTTCTTATAATCCCAAGCTTGAGCAGCCTTAGTAGAACCGATTGTATTTTTTGCGTTTGTTCCAGTAGGATCATTTACTGAATCAAAGTAACGTGTTTCATAATATTTATAACCTACATAAATACCTTCTGCTTCAACAATGTAGTTGTTGCCTTGATAGTTACGGCTTGCTCTATGATATGGATCTTGTGCTTGTGTTAAAGCAATTGAATCTTTATCTTGATATTGTTGTTGACCCATATTAACTGTTGCAGGGTTAAATGAGTTGTCATAAAGATATGTATCAGTTAATCCGCCAGTAGCGTCTGCTAAACCAACGAGGACTTTTGCGATACCACCATATTGGTAATCATTTGGAATGCCACAGAAACCAATTGCGTCAACTTCGTGATCTCCACCTTTAACAATTGGGCCAAGTTCCATTGCGTTAGCTGAAACAACTAAAACAACAACTTTATCACAATGTGATCTTGCATAATCGATCATAGCAATTTCTTGATCAGAAAGAGCTAATGGATCAACAGCATTTGAAGCTGAATCTGGTTTATAAGTAGAGCCTTCACCACCGCCACGACCAACAGCGACGATACCAATTGAATTTGAAGGAATTACCCAAGTGTCTTTTTCACTAAATTTTTCAGGAATAGTGTAACTACCATAGCTAGGAGCTTTTGCCATTCTTCCACCGAAGTCAGCTGCTACAACTGTATCATTGATTGTAACTTTGTTAGTTGCTGCTAAGCCTTCTGCTAAAGTGATAAATTTCTTGTAAGAACCTGCGTTGTTATTTGCAATAACACCGGTATGACCATTTGGCATATTGAAACAGTTATTACCAAAAAGTGTAACGTTAGCACCTGCTGCTAATGGAAGAGCATTATTTTCATTTTGTAAAAGTGCAAAACCTTCTTCACCTTGCTTTTCACAATGAGCAATCAATGCATCTGCAAACTCAGTCAAGCTAGCATAGTCTTTTGTGAACTCTCTAACACCATTGACTGTTCTAGTTTCCCAAATATCACGGTTAACTTCAAACCAGCCATCCATCCGCCCAATAGCAAGATCAGATTTTGCTACTGAATATGCGCTTGTTGAGGTTGCAAGGAGAGATGCCATTAATGTTGCGGTGCCACCGAGCACCATTTTGAATTTCTTTAATCCCATATTTTCCTCCTAAACAATGTTTAATTATTTGAACTTATTTATAATCTTCTAAATGAGCACTACTAGTAAGTTCAGTAATCTAACATTTGTTCCTAGTTGCAAGGTCACTAATTATTTCTAAATAGCAAAAAACAATTTTATAAACTAAAAATTTGCTCTTAAGAATTGTTCGTAACCATACATACTGGCTTTATAATACTTAAATGATTTCGGAAAATCATCTTTTTAAAGATTTTAGATTAGCAACTTAATAAATAATCAAAATTAAGAAAATAAATAAATAGAAATGAACACAAATGAGCAAAATTCAAGATTTTAAAGCGCTTACATTAAATATATTTAAATGTAAGATGATAATTTTTGATTGTTTTTAAAGTGTATAAATTTTTGCAAACAATAGAAAAAAACATTGCAAAAAAAAGAATTCCTAACTAAAAAATCATAAATGCAATGTTTTTTAATCATTATTTCTTTTTTTGTCGTTGTCATCCTATTTAAATATAAACACAAATAATCACACATTAAAAAGCACCAAAACCTCATTTGATTTTGGTGCTAAATTTTCGAATTGTTTACCTATTTCTTAAAAAATCCAATCATTGCATCAACAGTTATAGCACCGATTGAATTACCAGCAACACACAAAACAATGTTTAAAAGTGTTTGCCAATTCCATCCATTAGCAAGTGAGAAATAGAACATATTTGCAATACAGTGTTGCATTCCACACATAACAAAAACTGTGACACATAAAATTAAAAGAACTGCTTTCACTGGCCAATTCTCAAGTGCTTTCCATCCATAGACAGCTAAATATACTAAGATTCCACAAAAGAATGACATAATGAGTGGAACATAAAATGGCTCGCTTGCTCTATTTTCCGCAATTAAAACAGCTGTATCTATAAAGTTTTGAGGAAAGGCAGCAAATAAAAAATATCCTGTTCCTATAGCGCTAATAGCATTTCCAATAAGCATTATAGGAAGATCAATTAGTTCTTCTTTATTTGAATGAAAAGCAAAACCTATCTTTCCAGTATAAAGTTTAGCTTGAAAAGCACAGACTGACATTAAACCACAAGAAAATAAAATTGATCCTAGCCAAGACATGCCGTTTGCTGAACAAACAACAAATACAGCTCCACCAATTCCAATAAATAATCCAGCAGCTACTCCTGCAACTAAAGTTTTCAAATATCTCATAAAGATTACCTTCTTAGGCTTAATTAAATCACTTATTTTTTTATAATCAATGACAATTTAAAATAAGTTGATAATTTGTTAATATTATTAAAGTAAATTATGAATTTTGCATTGATTGTTGCTGCAGGTAAAGGATTAAGATTTGGTGATGAAATACCAAAGCAATTTTTAATGTGTAAAAATCATCCTATCTTGTATTACACAATAAAAGCGTTTGAAGAAAATTCTTTTATTGATCAAATTATTGTAGTCACTTCTTCTGATTACATTGATCTTGTTAAATCTTATGTTTCAAAATATTCATTAAAAAAAGTAAACAAAATTGTTGAAGGTGGATCAACTAGACAACTATCTGTTTTTAATGGTTTAAAAGAAATAAAATCTATTGCAGGAAAAGGTGATAATGTTTTAATCCACGATGCTGCAAGACCATTAGTTTCTCAAGAAATCATCAATAAAAATATCGGTGCATTAAAAGAAAACAAATGTGTTTGCACTGTTCAAAGCGATTCAGATACAACTTATTTAAGTAAAGATAAAAAGACTGTTGAAAGCATCATCAATCGAGAAGAATTATTCCTTGCTCAAACCCCTCAATCTTTTGATTTTGAATGTATTTATAAACTTCATTTTGAAGCTTATCAAAATAGTGATATAGAAAACACTGATGATGCATCTCTTGCCTTTAAAAACGGTTATAAAATATTCCTTGTTGAAGGAAATAAATATAATTTTAAAATTACAAAAAAAGAAGATTTTGTCCTTTTTGAAGCTTTAATTTAATTTAATAAACTTAAAAATATCTTTGTTTTGAAGGCTTTTTGAACTATTTTAGTAAAAAGCCTTTTTAAAAATCAAAATTTATAAACAGTTTTTCATTTTAAAATTTCATCTAAAAAAGGTGTCAAGTACTTTTACTTGACACCCATTAAATTCTTATAAATTGTTATAGAGATTATTGATTTTTATTTCTAGAACATCAATGCTTAATGAGTTACCTGCAATCATTAATTTCATCCATAAACGTGTCTTAATTGATGTCTCAAAACGACCAATATCAAAGATAAGTTTTATATCGCGGATTTCCTTTTCTGTTAATCCCCAAGTTGTTTCATCATCACCTACAAATTTGCTTATTGCTCCATCAAAACTTGTATAGTCAACAGCATCAGCTAAATTTGAAATAATTGAATAGTATTCTTCACCAATTTCAGCAGATAGCAGATTCGAACTTAATATATTTTTATGGTAAGCTTCTGCTAAACACAAAATGTCCTGATTAGTAAGATTTTTTATATCGTATTTAACGTAAGTTTCAAGGAAAGTTAAGAGGTTTTCAACGCTGTTTCTAGCACATTCAATATCACTTTCAATATTTGTTCCAATAAACATTTTTTGTGTCTCATTTAAGGCCTTGTATTCCTCATAAACTTTATTTAAATCAAGAAGATATTGGCGGCTAACATAAACATGATTAATTAATTCATTTAAACGATTTTTGATTTCAGTAATTGAAGTAAAATCATTAAATAAACTTTCTGCATAATGGATTTTACTATCAAAATCATAAGTTTGATTTTTCGCTTCTAGATGTAATTTAATAAGTTCTTTTATTGTGTCTTCTTCCCCTTCACTACCCGCTTTTAAATAATTAAAAGATAAATCAACACTCTTAAAAGTTGAATTATTTACGGTAATTATTACTTTAAATGAATCAAAGTCTTTATAGGATAAAAGCGACTTTAAAGTTGAGCTTTCTTCTTTTTCTAAGAATGCATTAATGTTTTCCTTAAGAGAAGTAATTGTTGCTTCGTTTAGTACTACTTCAACTTGATAATTATTTTTATCTCCACCTTTAACTCTTTTAAATGATACTAAATCATTTTGAGAACCACTAATTAGACCATAAACATCGACATTTTTAATAATTAAATCTAATAAATCAGAAACTTTTGTTTTGATCATAGTTGGTTGGATATTATCTGTATTGGTTGGAATTAAATATATTGATCCGTTTCTATCATAGATTACTTCTAAAGATTTGAAATTATCAAAAAGATTAGCGTAATCTCCTAAACTATCTTTAGCAAAGGATTTAGCAATTCCTAAAATTGAATTAAATATCTCATCTCCTTCTGCTTTAACATATAAATTTAAAAGGCTATAAAGTTTTTCAGTTGACAATTTAGAAACATCAAAAGCAACATTAGCATCTAAATTTAATATGGATGGTGAATTTAATAAATCTAAGCTCAAAGCACCACCTATATTAACACCATTAGCAAAATCCAATTTTTTAACTGCATCTAATAATTCATCTTTGATATTTTGCTCACTATCATCGATATTTATTCGACTTGGTTCAGCTCCTAGTCTATCAGCTAAAAATTGTTCGTTTGGTATAGTTACGCTATCATTAACTTTAGAAAATAAGCATTCAGCTTGTTGAGTAACTTCAGACGTTCCAATAAATGCTTTAGAAGCTTCATATATCGAATAAATCGAATACGAAACAGGTTCAAAATTTCTTTTCAGTGTAAGGGTAAGTTCAATCTTTTTAAAATTTGGATAAGAAGACAAACCACCATTATTTTTCATATCAACTTTAACAATGTTTGTAGCAAGTTCGTTATCCAACGTATATTTAATTGAAACTACTTCACCTTTATCACTTACAACTTCTGATTTTAAGATGGATTCATCATTAAAAACATAGCCCATTATTGTATATTGACTTGGTGCATATGAAAGTTTTTTATATTCATCTATGGTATAAACATCATATTTTTCTAAATCTCTACTAACTAATATTTTCTCTTTATCAGCCATATAAAATTCATTTTTAATGGTCATTAAAGCTGATGTAGAAATGTCCTTTGAATAAAAAGAGCTGCCTAATTTATAAGTGCAACTATAATATTTGATATCATAATCAAAAAATAAAACCTTTGCTTTTACGCTTCCGTTTGTTTCTGATTCATATGATTTTAAATTCTCTTTGATGTTATAAATATAGCCATAAGCAATTGACTTATAATCTTCTTTTTTAAGATAATCATCCGTATTTTTTACATTCTTAATAACAGTCGATTCTTCTTTATTTGTTATTGGTTTTTCTTCTTCACAACTAGTGAGTGAAAATGGCAAAGCTAATAAAAATAAATATTTAGTGAATTTAGGTTTCATTTTTGCACCTCCAACAGTAGAAAAATTATATCAATTTTAAAAAAGAACCATTAAATATTTTTCAATTTTTGTCGCGAATAAAATCTTCTTTTTAATAAATAAAAACCAACTTAATAAAGGTAGTTCAGCTCGTATATATTTAATATTATTTTTAACAAAACAATATCGTTTATGTAGTTGGCTGAACTCACTTATCCACTTTTGGACAATTTTGCCTATTCGTATTTAGTCGTGTTTAAAGTCGTTCGCGAATAAGAAAACGGAGCTTTTACACTCGGCACTTTATTTAATTAGATTGCGCCAATAGGTATCGCATATATTTCTTCATCAATCGAATAAATGACTTCTGTTGAACAAATAATACAAGAAGTTCCAACTCTATATTTTGTATTCATTTTAAGAGTTCTAAACGCCGATACATCTTTTTTAGAATAAGAAACGCCACTTTTACACTCGATAAAATGGAGTGTGCCTCCCTCTAACATAATCAAATCAATTTCCTTTTTATCGGCATCGCGATAATAATAAAAGTTAACCTTTTTATTATTGTTTTTATAAGACTTGATAATTTCATTAACAATATATGTTTCAACAAATCTGCCTGAAAAAATACTATTTTTTAATACATCTTGATTATTGAGTCTAGCCAAATAGGAGGCTAACCCCGTATCTAGGAAATATAATTTAGGACGTTTTACCACTCTTTTAAGAGTTGAATTTTCGTTATATGGTTCTAGCAAATA
>CAMNHN010000016.1 GCA_946539555.1 uncultured Mollicutes bacterium
AATTCATTCTTTAAATGAAGTAAGCTTTCTTCACTCCAAACTTCACCAGGTTTAAAATCATAGCAAGCCGTACAAACCCCCGTCATATTTGGAATTTGACGAATATAGTCTAGAGGAATTGAATCATTATCTCCATACCATCTAAAAATTAGTTTCATATTTTAATCTCCGATTAAACATATTATAGAAAAACATATAAATAAAGTGTTATTGCAAAATATTTGAACTTTTATTGCATATTTAGTATTATATAATCAAGTTATGTTTAATTTTAAGTATCGCGATATTGACATCGCACACAAAGAAGGTGTAACAGATTTTCCTCAAGATGAATATGGTAGGCATATGCATTTTACTTATGAAATGCTATTTTTCGTTAGAGGTGACGTCAGTTATACTGTTGAAGATGAAGAAAGAAAACTCACAAATTATGACATCGTTTTCATTAAACCAGGTGCTTATCATTTTGCCCATGTTAATCAAAATTCAACCTATGAAAGATATGTTCTTAAATTTAGTGACGACTCTTTTCCTCTTGAAATCAAAGAAAAGCTAAAAAGTATCACATCCTTCCACCCAAACTGTGTCGAATTTGAAAAACTTTTTAAGCAATTAGAACTTTATCACGAACAAAGTTATTTTGATGATGTTGATTTATATCATCTTTTTAACGCTAAATTGCTCGAAATAATCATCAATTTGACTAAGATTGATAATTCTAAGTTTGTTACAAATGATCCAATGATAGCTTCAATCATCAATTTTATTGAAAGTCACATTAAAGAACATTTAACCTTAGACATTATTTCTAAAAATTTAAATTATTCTACTTCATACATTGCAAAAGAATTTAAACGCAAAATGCATTCTTCAATTATGAGCTATATTCGTAATAAAAAGATTATTTTAGCTAGAACTCAAATAATTTATGGAGAAAATCCAACTAAAGTTGCTGAAGAATATGGTTTTGATGACTACACAACGTTCTATAGAACGTATATAAAATTAATTGGTCAAACACCTTCTAAAGATAAAAACCATTAGATTATTTAAATCTAAAGTAATAAATTTGCAAACTACTAAAAGAATAATTGCTATTTTAACACTAAAATAGCCAAAATATAATTAAAATATGAGACGCACAATAAACATAAACAATGATTGGCAATTTTTTAAGTGTGATTGCCCTGAGTTAATTGAAAAGGTTAATGTTCCTCACACTTGGAACGGCTTAGATGGACAAGATGGCGGCGGTGATTACTGGCGTGGCGAGTGCATCTATAAAAAGCATTTCAAAGTCGAAAAAAGCGATAATGAAGATGTCTTTATTCGTTTTAATGGTGTTAACCAAGAAGCCGAAGTCGTCCTAAATGGACACTTAGTTGGATCTCACCATTCAGGTTATTCAGCTTTCTGTTTTGATATTACTCCTTACTTAAAGGAAGATAATGTCCTTGAAGTAAAAGTATCAAACGCCTATACAAAAATAATTTATCCTCAAAAAGCTGACTTTACTTTCTATGGTGGAATTTATAGAGACGTAAATTTAATCGTTGTTAATAAAACACACTTTGATTTAGATTATCACGCAGCAAAAGGCATCCAACTTGATCCTAGAATTGATGGAAACGATGGTGTTTTACGCGTTACTCCATATTGCAACAACAAAGAAGCAACAACTGAAATCAAAATCTTCGATAAAGAAGGAAAATTAGTTGCAAGTGGCTCAGATAAAGAAGAATTAAGAATTCCTAACGTCATTAGATGGCACGGAATTAAAAACCCATATTTATATAAAGTTGAAGCTAGTTTAGTTTTAAATGGAGAAGTCGTTGATGTTCTTGAAGATGAAATCGGTTTTAGAACATTTAGAGTCGATCCTAAAGAAGGCTTCTTCTTAAATGACGAAAAATATCCTCTTAGAGGTGTTTCAAAGCATCAAGATAGATTACATATTGGTAATGCAATTTCTCATCAAGATATGGAAGAAGATATCGATCTTATTCTTGATGTTGGCGCGACAAGCGTAAGACTTGCTCACTATCAACACGATGAATATGTCTATCAACTTTGTGATAGAAAAGGTTTAGTTGTTTGGAGTGAAATTCCTTATATTTCTTCTCACGTTGATGAAGCAAATGAAAATGCTGAATATCAAATGAAAGAACTTATCTATCAAACATATAACAGAACTTCAATTTTCTTCAGATGTTTATCAAATGAAATTACAATGAAGAAAGCTGTTAAAAAGCATAGATTAGGATTCCATGAACAATTAAATGCTTTAGTAAAGAAAATTGATCCATCAAGAATGACCGTTACAGCTGGATTTGCTGCAATCGGAGCTTTCAATAAATTAAATAAAGTTTGTGATTTGTTTGCATACAACTTCTACTTTGGTTGGTACGTTCCATTCTATTGGCTTAACCATATTAGACTTGGTTTCTACCACACAGTTTTCCCAAAGAGATGTTTAGGTTTATCAGAATATGGTGCTGAAGCCATGACAAATTTACATTCAGCAAAACCAAAAAGATTCGATAACTCTGAAGAATATCAAGCAATTTATCATGAAAAATTATTAAAGATTATCGCTAAACGTGACTACTTATGGTCAACATATGTTTGGAATATGTTTGACTTTGGTGCTGATGCAAGAAACCAAGGTGGTGACCCAGGTAAAAACCATAAAGGTTTAGTTACTTTTGATAGAAAGATTAAAAAAGATGCTTTCTTTATCTATAAAGCATACCTTTCAGAAGAAAAATTCGTCCACCTCTGTGGAAGAAGATTCGTTAATAGAGTAGGTAATTCTACCGAAATTAAAGTTTACTCTAACTTACCTGAAGTTGAAGTCTTTGTTAATGGCGCATCACTTGGCAAGAAAACATTAAAAGATCATAAAGTAATCTATAAAGTTCCATTAAAGGGCGACTTAAAAGTTGAAGCTAAAGCTGGTGAATGTACCGATTCTATGGAAATCAAAAAAGTCGAAACACCTGATCCAACTTACGTCAATAAAACAGGTAATTCATATTCGTGGGAAAAGAAAAAAGCTAACGAAGGAAATAAAGTTAAACAATAGTTTTTTCAATAATACTTCCTTTAAGAACCTTCAAAATATCTAAGTTTTGAAGGTTTTTTCTTTTAAATTATCATTTATAAATTTTTAAGAGCATGCTCTAAATATTTAAATCTATTAAAGATATAATTAGATATTTTATCCGTATTTATATCAAAATCTAAATCGAGAGTAAGGCTTTTAAAATCTTGAGAATTTAAATTTGGATAAATTCTATTCTTATAATATTCAATCATCAATTTGTTCTTCTTTATATTACTTAAAAAGAATTTTATTAGTGCATCACTTTCTGGATTTTTTTCTTATTTATAAATCCTTTTGAAGACTATTAATTTGTTCAATTAAATCACTCATTTTGCTCATAAAACGATTATAAAATTTGTAACCTAATTTTTAATCTATGTACTAGGTTACAAAATAAAATTTAATGATAATAATCGAACTATTTAAAATTCTTGTTAAATTTTTTCAATAAATTTCAATATTATTTAAAATTGATAAAACCTTTTTGTTTGACATTATCAAGAAAGTTAAATAATTTTGAAACAACTAATTCTTTATCAACAACATAACTTAATCCATGAGGTGCCTTTTCAACTAATAAAAGATCGATATCTTTTGGATTTGATTTTTGAATTTCAACAGACATTTGATAAGGTACAAGCAAATCACTAGTTCCGTGAATCAATAAAATAGGTACTTTTGTTTCTTTTACTGCTTTTAAGGCATTTGCATTATTTAAATTTACATGAGCAAATAAGAAAGCTGAAATATATATAAAAGGTTTTAACAATTTAGCATTTATACCCATACTTTCGGCAACAGATTTAATGATGTCAAAAGGTGTTGAGTATGGACAATCTGAAATAATAGCTAAAACATTTGCTGATAAATCCATTTTCGAGACATTTAAAACTGTATTTCCGCCCATTGAAATACCATAAAGTATTATTTCAGGATAGTTAAATCTCTCATTTAAATATTTAATCCATAAGAAAATGTCTTTTGATTCTTTGACTCCAAAAGTTATAGTTTTCCCATCAGATTCACCATGACCTCTATGATCAATTAATAAAACATTATATCCTCTTCTATAAAATTCAGTTAATCCACCACTAAAATCTCTTACTCCGCTTCCTTTATAACCATGGATTTCGATAATAAATGGTGATGAGTCATCTCGAAAATAAAGTTTTGCAGCTAACTTTTTGCCATCAAAAGATTTGATATAAACATATTCGTTATATTTAATAGATTTTGCTTCAGCAAGCAAAGCATTCATCTCATCCATATATGGTAAATAATCTGGTTTAGATATAGGTGCATAAGCTTGTGGTTTATTCTTTCTATCGTTATAAAAGCATCTTAAATATATAACAAAAGAAACAACAAAAATTGCTAAGATTAAGAAAGCTAATATCGATAAAATAATAATTAAAATCACCATAACTAAATAGTAAAACAAATTAACAAAAAATCAACAAATTTCTACAAAAAACTTGCAATTCCTTAATAATTTTTTAAAAAATAACAAAAAAAACATTTATATTTATTCTATAATTTTATAATTTCTTTCTTTAAATTTATCTTTTATTTTTGTAGTGTTTTGAGGATCTGGATAGCCTACATAAATTGCTGAAAATGGAGAAATTCCTACACCTAAATTTAAAGCTTTCTTAATATCTTTTGTTCTCTTCTTGCTAGGATAAATTCCACACCACACTGCTCCTAAGCCAAGTGCATGTGCAGCTAATAAAATGTTTTCACTTGCTGCTCCTAAATCACAATAAGCTAAATCGTGCATTAAAGGAACAACTTCTAGATCTCTAACACAAGGGACAATAATGATTGGAGATTTATATTTTCCATAAGGCATTACATCAATGATTTTCTTTTTTGCTTCTTCGTTTTTAACAACCATGAATTTCCATGGTTGTTTATTGACTCCACTTGGAGCTGCCATAGCTGCTTTTAAAAGAATTTCAATTTTTTCTTCTTCAATTTCAGTATCGCTAAATTGTCTAACTGATTTTCTTGTTAAAATCGCTTCTATAGCTTCCATAAATTAATTCAATTCTTTAAAAAATTTCAAAGCAAAATCTACATCTTTTATAGTTGTTGAAAAAGAAGTAACAAATCTAACAATTGTTCTTTCTTCTCCTTTTGCCCAAATTTCAACACCGAAATCTTCAACAATCTTATCAACAAATCTATTTTCAACTCTTACAAAAATTTGATTTGTTTCAAAAGGAAGCATATCGACATTGAGTTCTTCTAATCCTTTATACAATTTATAAGCCATCTCATTTGAATGTCTTGCAAGATCAAAATATAAAGTATTTTTGAAAATTTCAGCAAATTGGATACCTAAAAAATATCCTTTTGAAGACATTGCTCCCTTATTTTTAATATGAAATCTAAAATCTTTAGCAAGTTCTTTATCTTTTATGACTAAAGCTTCTCCACTTATAAGACCATTTTTTGCTCCACCAATTGAAAAGGCATCACATACTTCTCCAAGTTCTAGAGCTTTTAAATCATTGTTTCTACTTGTTAAAGCAGCACCAAGTCTAGCTCCATCTATATAAAGATATAAATCATTTTCTTTACAAAATTTATATAAATCTCTTAACTCTTTTGCGCTATATATTGATCCGATTTCGGTAGAATTTGATATGTAAACAAGTCTAGGTTTAACCATGTGTTCATCAACATGAGCATCAACTACTTCTTTAATATCTTCAGGATATAATTTACCATTAAATCCTTCTTTAACGATAATTTTGTGACCCGAACCTTCAATTGCTCCGCTTTCATGAACATTAATATGTGCTGATTTACAAGCAATTATTGCTTCATATGGTTTTAAAACATAGCTAATAAATAACATATTAGCCATTGTTCCACCATTTACAAAAAACACTTTAGCTTTTGGAAGTCCAAAGATTTCTCTAATATAACGTTTTGCTCTTTTTGAATGTCTATCAAGCCCATAAACTTCATTAACTTCTGAAGAATATTTCTCTAAAGCTTTTAAAATTTGAGGATGACAGAGAACCGAATAATCATTTTTAAAATTTGCTTTCATGAAAATATTTTATAACAACTAAAAAATTTAGAGAAAATTTTTCATTTGAAAGTACATATTAGGACAAAAAATTGAACCTTTTTTTCATTTTTTTATCTTTAAAACTAGCCATAAGAATAATTTAGCCTTATAATATTGCACTGAAAGGAGAGTATTATGCAATTTGTTAAAGAACGTTTAGGTAAATGGATTCAAGCTGCAATTATTTTAACAGTAGGTATTTTATGCATTGTTGCTGGTGCCGTTATGGGCAGTAATGATCCTATGGGAGCTGCTGATGCTTTAGATGCAATTTCACTTGTTTTAGGAATTGTTCTCATCGTTGTCTCTTCATTATCACTTTTACTTGCAATTGTTGTTGCTGTTCTTGCTAAAAAAGGTTTTGCAGCAGTTGCTTTCCCAGGTGCAGCACTTTTAGCACTTGGTATTAGCTTATGTGTTGCAAAATACGCTGCTACATTAATTACACTTTTAATCACAGTTGTTCCTTATTTATTATTAACAATCGGAGCAGTTGTATTACTTGATGCAATTTTCACATTTGTTTTAGCAATCCAAGCTAAAGAAATGACAAAAGCTTTACCAGCATTTATTGTTGGTGCTCTTGTTGCAATTGGCGCAATCGTACTTGGTGCTCTTTGTGTTGGAAGTGATCCTGTAATTAAATTTGGTGCACAATTAATCGTCTTTGGTATTATTGTTGTACTTGTTGCAGTTTTCCAAGTTGTTACAACATTTGTTAAATTACCAGATACAGTTGTTGTAGTTGCAAAGAAAGAAGAATAATTAATAATTATTCAAAATAGAATAAAAAGGCTGCAAAAATGAAATATTTTTCATAAAAGCAACTTTTTTATTTTGCTTAATTACTATATAAATTTAATATATCATCAAGAGAATTTAAGTTAAATTTTTCTAATTTAAATTCTCTTTTTTTATTAACTAAATTATGATACCACGAAGATACTTGACTCATTTTTTCGTGTCTTGTATTTAAAATTTCAGCAAAAGCAAGCAAGATATCAAGTCCAAAATTGAAGTCAGAAACAAAATATCTTGAATTAAAATCTGGAACAAATTTATGATTTTCATTTTCTATACAAGGTGTTTTCAAGCCCTTAAAAGCATCAATCGATTTTATCTTTTTAGTCATCGATATAGCATCATAACTATCATAATGTTCTGTGATTTTTAAAAGTTGGTTGATATTGAGTCCTTTTGAATTTAAAAGTTTAATCATCTCAAAAATTTCTTCATCTAATTCTATTAAAAGTTTAGAAGTTTCTTCATTCCAATCTTCATAAAAAAGAGGAATGTAATCGTATTCTTTTGTATTAATATTAAAATCAGAAAACAGATTATAAAGTCTAGAAGTATGAAGGGTTGGATTAGAATTAACAAAAGTTACATTTAAATAATTATTAAGTTCTTCAATTTTCATTTTGAAAAGTTCAGATAAAATTTTACAAATTTCACCATTTTTAGAATTTGGTAAAGTAGCAACTTTTAAAGATTTCTTTATCCCAGATTCTTTAACAATTTCACCAGGCTTTTCAACTCTAGCAATTGCATGAACTCTTTGAAGACCTGAAATTGTAGCTCCTTTATTAAGAGCTTCTTTAAAAAATAATTCAGCTCCTCCTGATCCAGGAACAAAAACTAAATGATGATTTGAATTTAAAAAAGGAATAATATTTTTTGAAAATTTTTCAAACAAAAAAGCAGGAAAAGTAATAAAAATATAGTCACATTTAGAGCAAAAACCTTGCAAATCTGAAGTTATTTCTTTAATATTGGCTTCATAGTAAGTATCATTATCTTCATAATGCACTTTCATTTTTTTATTAAAAGTGTTTACTTTATTTTCATCTTCAGTAAATAAAATTACATCATTAGAAAGTGAAAATTTTGTTGCTAATACACAACCTAGATTCCCTGCTCCTACTATTCCTATACTCAATTTTTCCATAATCTTAAATATTCAATTAATAAATCATCTATATTAATTAAATAACTTTTTCAAATACCATTCTATCTTTATTTGGAGGTAGAATTACTCTTCCACAAAACTCAAAATCAAATTTAGTAATTAAATGTCTCATAACAGCATTGCCTTCATGAGTATCAATTCTTAAAGAATGATATCCTTTTAATTTAGCTACATCCAAAAATGTTTCAAATAACAAATCACCATAACCTTGATGTGCATATCTTTTATTTAAAGCAACTCGATGCATTACCATGTAATCTAAATCAGTTAGCCATTCTCCTTCATAAAGATGGTGATAGTCTTCTTCATAAAAAGTCAAAGCGCAAACTCCTGCTATCTTTGTTTCATCATTTTTATCTAAAACAACATATAAATTTTGATTATTTATATCATTAATAAAATCATCTTTATTAGGATAGCCATCTTGCCATTGCCCATTTCCTTGAAGTCGTAAAATCTCTCTAGAATCTTCTACAGCTTCCATTATTTGATTAATATCTTTTAAAGTTGCTAAGCGAAAAAATCCCATAATAATCACATTTTTTCAAGCATTCCAAGAACGATATTACTTGAATGAGAGGCGGCTATATTTCCAAAATCGGCATAGCTTTCATGAGCTTTCCCGTCTGCTTTATCACTTAAAGCTCTTAGAACTACATATGGTGTTTTATAAGCTTCACAAACGCAGGCAACTGATGCTCCTTCCATTTCACAAGCGATTGCATTAAAATTTTCTCTTAATTTTTTGACGTAATTTTCAGAAGCTATAAATTGATCTCCTGTTGCTATTCTTCCTTTAAAAACATGTTTTTCTCCTAAAGTAGAAACAGCAACTTCATAAGCTAAATTAACAAGATTTTCATCACAAGTATAAACAACACCTGGCTCTAATTCGCCACCAGGATCTCCACCAGCCCAAATTAAACCTTCATCAGTCAACCTTCCATAATCATGTTCAACTAAAGTTGTTGCAATAACTTGATCTAAAACACTTGTTTCATCACCTACTGCTCCAGCAATTCCTGTAAAGAGGACATCAGAAATATTATAACTATTAAAAAGAGTTGTCACTCCAGCAGAAGCTTTTACTTTTCCTATACCAGATTTTGAAATTATTACATTTTTATCTTTCAATTTTCCTACATGATAATCAACGCCACCAATTTTATCAATTCTTTCAATTTGAGCTTCTTTAAGTAAAATATCAATTTCGTTGCTCATTGCAGAAACTATACCAATATATTCTTTTGAAGTTGTTTCACAACTTGATAAAGTTGAAATCGCCAATAGACTGGAAATTAATAAAATTGAACGTTTCATAAAAGCCTCCGAAAATACCTAAATATTTTACACTAATTTAATAGCGTTGAAATAAGTTGAAACAAAAACAAATAAAAATTTAAGATTCAGTTTCATTTTTCTTTATTTTTATTGATAGTCGATGAATTAAAAAGTCTAGAAATTTTTCTAGACCTATAAATTTATTTTTTTGTTTATATTAATTTATATCATCAACAAGAAGTAATATTCCACCAATTGTTGAGCAGAATAATAAGACACAAACTTTAAAGCCTATACCAATTTCGCTTCCATCTTTCATTTTATTATTAACGTAAATACACATTGGAATCATCCAAGCTAATGGAATAAGAGCAAAACCAAATACAACAGTTGAAATAATCATAAAAACAAGAGCAACTGTTCTTAGCATTTTCTTATTTTCTGACTTAGATTTGTTTTCACCCATATAAATTTGATCGCTATTCACCTTTGTTCCACAATTTGGGCAAAATGAATCGCTTGAATTAATTTCTTTTCCACAATTTGAACAATACATATCTTTACCTTCTTATCTTATATATACATATTAAACATATTCTTAATTAAATTAAATAATAATTTAAGTTATGCTAAAAATTAGACAAATTTTACGTAAAGAGAAAGTGTCATTTAAAATAAGAAAATATTTAACTCGCCCATCATTCATATTATTTTGCTATAATAATCAAAATAGGAGAAACGATTATGAAAGGCTTTAAAAATAGCAATATTTATGTTGAAGGAAAAGGAATAATTAAAACAAATTTAGCTATTGAAAATGGTTATATTAAAGAAATAGGAAATAATATAAACACCGATGGTTTTGAAGAATTAGATGATAATTTAATTTTAGTTCCAGGACTTGTTGATGAGCATATTCATGGTGCAGGCGGAGCCGATGCAATGAATGGAAATTTAAAAGATTTAGAAACAATTGCTAAATATCAAGCAATGGATGGAACTACTTCTTTTAATTTCACAACTATGACTATGAAAAAAGATATTATCATCAAAGCCTTAAAAACAATTGATGAATATATGTCTAAAGATAGAGATGGCGCTAGAGTAATGGGCGTACATCTAGAAGGTCCTTTTATTTCTAAAGCTTTTTGTGGAGCTCAAAATCCTGGAGATATTTTAGAACTCAACTCTGCCGATTTGCTTGATTTTATTACCGCAAGCGGTGACCACTTAAAAGAAATCACGGCAAGTTATAAACCAGGAAATGAAGAATTTGCTTCTATTTTAAAAGAACATAAGATTGCTGCTTCAATTGGTCATACAGATGATACTTATGAAGAAGCACTAAATGCAATTAATAATGGATTTACTACTTCCACTCATACATACAATGCGATGAAAGGAATTCATCATAGAGAAATCGGAACACTTGGAGCTGTAATGCTTGATGATCGAGTTAAATGCGAATTAATTGCTGATTTACATCACGTTTCTGCAGGAGCTATTAGACTTCTTTATAAAGCAAAAGGAAAAGATGGAATTATTTTAATTACCGATTCAATGGAAGCAAAAGGATTACCTGATGGGATGTATCAACTTGGAGGAAATCCAGTTGTTGTTAAAGAGGGCACAGCTAGACTTGAAAATGGTACATTAGCTGGATCAATTCTTCATTTAAATGAAGGCGTTAGAAACGTCAAAAATGTACTTGGTTTAACGCTTGAAGATGCCATCGATTTAGCAACAATTAATCCTGCTAGAAACATGGGACTAGATAAAGAAATTGGTTCAATTAAAGTTGGTAAAAGAGCTGATTTTGCAATCATTGATAGTAACGTGAATGTTTATAAAACAATTAGAGATGGAAAAATTATTTATTCAAAATAAATAATAATGGTCGATTGAATTTCGACCATTTTTTATAGAAATTTTCAAGTTTTAGAGGATTTTTGGCAAACTTGCTGCCATATATGATTGGCCAAGTCGCTTAAATTTTTCATCAGCTGTAAAGATATTAATTGAATTAATATCATTTTCTTTTAGATATTCGTTAGCCTTTTTGATAATTAAATCTCCACCAATTCCTGTCATTACTCTTCCTAGTAGCAAGACATTTTCAATGCGTAAAAATTTATTATAATAAGCTAAACTACTACCTAAATAGATACCCATATCTTCATAGGCTTTAAGTACTTTTTTATTATCATTTTTTGCTTCTTCTTGAATCTTAACAAGTTGTTCAGCAAGTGTTCCTTCAAAAGAAACTCCAGCCATCTTAGAAAGTTTAATTACGCCTTTTTGGGAAAGATATTCACTTCCTGCTCCACTAATTTGAGTTGCATAATGCTTAGAAGCGTTATCATCATAATTCATCGGAACTTTTCCTAGTTCATTAATCCAACCATTAAGCGAATTATTGGCTGAGTAACCTGTTGCTTCACTAGTTCCCATCGCTAAACCTAAAATATAATTTTTATTAAAATGAATTGCCCCACTTAAAGCCGTCACATCTCCATCGTTAGCAACAACAAGTGGAACATTATTGAATTCATTTTTTACTATATCTTTATATATATTTCTACAATGTGAAATTTGATCACTTAGAGGAACTTTTATAAATAAATTAGCTTGAGCCATTTCATTATTCATAACAATTCCTGCAGTTGATACTCCAATTGCATCAACATGAGGTAAATGACTTGCCGCTTTTTTCATGCTATCTAAAATGCCATCATAATGATATTCCCAATTACTAACTTCTTTTGGATTCCGTAAAATTTCTTCAGAGAAAACTACATTTCCATCGATAACTGCCGATACTTTTCTATCGCTTCCTCCAGCGTCAAATCCAATTCTACACCCCTTAAAATCTCCTGATAAAGGAATTATATTTTCTTTAATAACAAATTCTTTTTCGCTATATTTAACTTCAAACTTCTTATTAAAAACAACTTCCATGTTCTTAAAAGAATTTGATAATTCATCATCATTATCAATTTTAGAAATCAAATAATTAAAGAATTCTTTTGAACCCTTAAATAAGAGGGCTTCTCCTCCAACCATAAAAATCAAAGTGATAATTATTTTTTTAATATAAAAGAAAGAAGTCTCAAAATTTGAAGAGATTATTTTTGATTTATAAGAATATAAAATATTCCCATTTTGTAAGATAGCAATCTCAATATTTTTGTCACCTTTTTCTTCAAAATTATTTAAGGCTTCAAAAGAAGATATAAAATTTTTATCAAAATTCATCTTCATAAATTATCTTCCTAAAGAAGCTAAAACTTCATGTAAAATATCTTTCATATCTTTTTCATGAAGCACCATATCTTCTAAAAAATATAATTGATTTCTTGCTTTGATTAAATTTTGATTTTCAGTTGATGCCTTAAAGTAAGGGTCGCCTTGAAGATAATCTGTTAAATATCTCATACCAAGTTCATAAGTCATAACTAAGCAAGATGTTGGGAGTAATTCAATCTCAGCTTTACTTAAAGTATCGATTGTTTCAGCCAAAAAGCCTTCTAAATAAGCCTTAAAATAATCTAATTTGATGTGAATCTTAGTTTTATCTTGTTCTGTTTTGGAAGCTGTTGATGTTCCACTTCTAATTGCATCACCAAAATCGTTAACAGCATATCCTGGCATGACTGTGTCAAGATCAAGAACACAAAGTGGTTCATGAGTTTCTTTATCAAGCATTACGTTATTTAATTTTGTATCGTTATGAGTAACTCTAAGTGGCATTTCTCCACTATTAACAGCATCATCATAAACATGAGCTAAATAAGAATATTTTCTAACAAGCTCAATTAAATCAGGAGCATTCTTTGCTCTATCTTTAATATCTTCTTTAACTGACTCTTCAAAAACTTGATAACGATGAGGAGTATTATGAAAATTTGGAATTGTGTAATACATCTCATTAACAGGAAAATCACCTAAATCACGTTGGAATCTTCCAAAAGCAATTGCGCCTTCTTTAAAAGCTTCTTTATTAGGAGTTACATCATAAGCAAAACCTTCGATAAATTTAAAAGCCCTCCAGAAATTATCATGTTCATCAATATAATAAGGCAAACCATTTTTAGCGTGACATACTTGTAAAACGCCTAAATCTGGATTTCCATTTCTAGCAACTATTTTTTCTTTAATATGAGTTGTGATTCTATCAATATTAATCATAACTTCTTTTGGTTTTCTATATACATAAGTATTAAGACGTTGGAGTATAAAGTGGCCACTTTCCATGCTTAAATCCAATGTATCGTTGATGTTTCCAGATCTTATGAGTTTGTATCCTAAAATCTTGCTATCGAAATCAAATTCTGAAATAGCTTTTTCAACTTCTTTTAAAGTAATGTCAGCTGCCATAATGTCACCTCATTTTTAATCAGTTTAATTTTAATAATTAAAATGCCTAATGTCTATAAAATAACACTACGCAAAATAAATAAAAATATGTCAAAGAACAAGTCTTCTAACTTTTCTATGGTTAGAAGTTGCGCTAGTCTTTCTAAGTCCAAAAACGAATAAGAAAAGAATATGAACATTAAAAGATTTCACGTTCGCTTGAATAATGCCTTTTATTTGGAGTAGGCTAACCCGCACCGTTAATTATTTAAAATAAAAAGGGTTATAAAGATAGCTGTTGCATCTCCTTTCTGCCCCTTTAGTGATTTAATAATAAATCCATGTATTTATATTTGTCAACAATTATTTGCAATTTTTTAAAAAATATTTTGTTTTTGCAAGTTTTTTATTCAAATACATGCTATTTTCTTAATTAAAATTATGCATTCTATAAGTAACTACTTCATCATTAATAGCAAATAATTTATATTTACTATTCGTTGGAACTGATATTAAAAATCCACATTCAACAAACTTGTTTAAAATTTTAAAGACCCCTTGCTTACTCATATCAATTTTACACATCTTTAAAAAATCAAGATAAGTGAATTTGCTTTCATATCCGATTAAGATATGTTTAATATAATTTATCTCGGTGTTAGTCAAGACAATATTTCTATTTTTTGAATGTTTAATTATTTCATCAATATTCATGTAACATAAGATATAGTCAATTGATAATTCAAAAATATATTTAAGAAAATAAGTTATATCATTATGTGAATTTCTAGATTCTTCAATTGCTCTATAATATTCTGCTTTTGTTTCGTTAATTGCTTCTGAAATAATTGGTGGATAATATTTACTTTCTGTTAATAAATAAACCCAATAAGAAATCATACGTGCAGTTCGTCCGTTATAATCAAAATATGGATGGATATATAAAATATAGTAATGACAAATATGAGGTAAGAGTATTGTCTCTAAACTATTATCTTTTTTATTTATAACATCATTTACATAACTAAAAAGACTATTCATGCATTCTTCAATGTTTTTAGCTGGACAACCTTCATATTTATCTACTATTACCGAGTCATAACGATAATATTCGCCTTCCTTAAGTTTATTTTCTTCACTTAAAGAATCGTTGCTTAATAAAGAATATAATTTAAATAAATTCTCAGGAGTAAATTCAGGTAACGTTTCAACAAATTTTATTGCTCTACCCATGTTTTTGATGATTATATCGTTTTTATCTTCTACTTCTATATTATCTTCTAATATTTCTTTTAATCTTTTCCTTGTTGTAGGAACATTTTCTACATTTAGCGTTCCTTCAATTTCCGAATAAATTCGAGATTTTTTAATTTCTAAAAAATATCTATCTGATATAAAGCTTCTATTTTGATTAAAATCATCAACAATTAAATTTAAATAATCTTTAATAAGTGAGGAAAGATCTTTACCAATTACTCCATAAATAAATTTATGATTAAAAACTTTTAAAGGAGTTAAAAATAAGCGTTTATCGCCTTCTGAAATAATTTTATCAAGATAATCAAGAAACAAATTATATTCAAATGGCTCTAAAAAAGTACCAACACTCTTACTATATTCTAGTTCTTTTTGTGTGTGATATTTTTCATTTAGTTGCTTCAATAAAATTTCTTCAAATTTATCTAGTTTCATATATTCACTATAAACCTTTCCGTAAACTAAGTAAATAAGATTTGTCAACCTTTTCGTAAACCAAAATATTTAAAAATAGAATTTCTGAATTCTAGCTTTAATTTTTTTAGATTTTAATAAGATTTACATCAGTTTCATTAAATCTAATGTGCTGATGCTTCAAAGAATGTATCTGATTAATTATTGGTGATCTTGTTGCTATTATCGCAATCGGACTTGTTGCTTTAAGTGTTGGTAATGATCCAGTTATTAAATTTGGTGCTCAGCTTATTGTCTTTAGTATTATCGTTGTTTTAGTTGCAATCTTCCAAGTTGTTAGAACATTTGTTAAATTACCAGATACAGTTGTTTTCGTAGCTAAAAAAGATGAATAAATAAATCTAAAAATTATTTGTTTAAATTAAAACATAGCAAATCTCCTTTATTTTTAAGAAATTGCAGCTTTTTAGTCGCTTAATAATAGTCAACTCTTTTGTCGTTATTATATATCGCGCCATATATATTTTTGCTAGGTTCAATTCCTGCTAAGCGACATACAGCGTCATGTGTTTTAATCGTTAAATCTTTAATTGCTTCTTTTTCGCCTAATTCTAAATTAGGGTAAATTAACTCTCCAACATGAAGCGTGATACTTGCATTTGTTTTAAAAAGCAATTTTCTTAGCCATCCGCATTTTCTATAACTAAATGCAATTGGTAAAACTGGTTTATTATTTTTAATAGCAAAATAAGCTGCGCCTCTTTTAAATGGTCTAATAGGTTTATAATATTCCCACATTGAGCCTTCAGCATAAATATGAAGCCATCCTTTTTCTTCACTTAAAAAGTTATTAACTGTTTTATAGTAAGCTAGAGCGCCACCTACATTATCTTCAGGAATTGGAATTCCTCCAACATGCCTTATAAACCAACTGCTTTCACCTTTAATATTTTTTGCCCAAACTAATGTTCTAGGCTTTATAGGTTTAGCAATAAATAAAATAGACATATAATCAAATAAATTAATGTGGTTAGATACTGAAACTACTCCGTTTTTAAGCTCAGCTTTATGTTCTTTTATATATTTTTTACCTTTAACTTTTAATCCCATTGCTATACGGGCAATTAAATAACCAATAATAGATAAAAGAATTCTTACGATTCTATCTTGAAAACGGAATCCTCTTGATTTATCAATAAAATGATAGTTCTCATCAAAAATAGCACCATTATCTTTTTTAATCTTTAAATAGTGTTCATCCGTATTTTCTGGAAAAGGATATTTTGTTGGTTTTGGATCAAAATATTCTTCTTTTTTATTTTTAGTCATACTTTATATATTAAAGCACTTTTTTAAAGACCATCCTAAGTAAAATATGTCAAAGATCGCTTCACTGTAACTTTTCTAAGGCTAGAGGACTCCTCATCATACCCTAGTTCAAAACGCAATAAGAAAAAATATGAACATCAAGCATGACTTGGCCACCTGTTACAATAATGCCCTTTGATTGAAGTAGGCTAACTTACACCAATTTATAAAATTTAATAATTCACTTTAGTTAAAGGACTAAAGCCCTTTTTC
Organism: uncultured Mollicutes bacterium; assembly: GCA_946539555.1. Lineage (GTDB taxonomy): Bacteria > Bacillota_I > Bacilli_A > RFN20 > CAG-826 > Onthovivens. The sequence goes on from CAMNHN010000016.1 coordinate 17,050, forward strand.
TTTCTTACCGTTTTCCTTAATGGCAAAATCATAATAAATCTAAGCTAAAATAATTGTCAACAAAAATTTTAAAATTTTTAAAAATATTTTAGATTTGCAAGTTTTTCATTAAAACTTGCGACTTTTTCGGAATAATTAGGTATATAAAACACTCTTATTATATAGGGGGAGTATTTTTAAAGAGGGTAACAAAAAAGGACACTATAACAAGTGCTCAAGTTTTAATTTTAAATATTTATAATTTTGCTACTTCTCTTGAATTAAGGTAGCCTATTTACTTCAATATCAATAGCTCCGGATAAATTATGTAAATGCCCTTTAATCAATAGCTTATCTTTAGTTTTGCCTTCTAGCATTCTATTAAATATAGCTGTATCAATAATTTGATTTTCAACAACTAAATATTTTTTAAATCCTAAAAATAATAGGATTAAGTGATTTTCATATACACGCGTTAACATTTGACATTGTTTTGGATAAATTAAACCTAAAAAAGTAGTTATTATTTCCTTTTGCCATTAATATCATCAATCCGTTGTGGATTATTGCTTTCAAATCTTTCTAAAAAAGTTAAAAAGTTAGTACTTGGAATATCATAAAAATTTGTAGAGATCTTGCTTAATCTTTCTTTAAAAGAGTCAATTGAACTATAATGTATCTTTTTTATAATCTCTTCTATTTGATCCTCGTTCGCATCATATTCTTTTATCCCAGTTAAATCTTCGACTATTTTTGCATTAGATTTCTTTGAAACTTTGTTTAGTTTTGTATCGCCAAAATGTGAAAGTACAACTTGAAGTGTAACAGGATTAGCAAATATAAACACATCAAAACCATCTTCCTTCTTTTGAAAAAATTCCTCTCCTATTTTATAGACAAGCTTCAAAAATTGATCGCTCCCTTTATCCGCATCACAAAAAATTAAAACTATATCATAATAGCCTCGTTGAAGTTCATATTGAAATCTTGCAGGAATGCTTCCGTTTCCTTTAGCATTAATTGTTTCAGCAAAATAATATAATTCTTTATTGATGTTAGGAAAAGAAAGGATTTTATCTATATAAGGCTTTTCTTCATATCCTTCAGCTATTATTAATATATTTCTTCTTCTCCATAATTCATTCATTAGAAGCAACCTCCTCTAAAGAGGAAAATAAATCAGGGGTTGGAATGGAGCCAAATTGTCCTTTTAGATAATACTCAATAATATTTTCATCACCTCTAATTCCGTTACTGTCTCTAGATGTAAATTCAGAAAGTCTAGTGATTTTACTAGAATATGAATTTTTAATGTCAACAAGATAGATTTGATCTTTTCTAAACATATTCTTAAGGTCTAATAAAAGCGCATCATGAGTTGTAAAGACAAGTTGAGCTTCTTTATTCAACATGTTATTGAACATAGCAACAATAGATTTAGTTAAAATATGATGAAGCGAACTATCAATTTCATCAATTATTAATGTTTTCCCTTTTTTTAAAGCCTCATAAATATAACCTGATAATGCAACAAGCTTTAGTGTTCCAACCGAATCAAAGAATATTGAAGGTACCCTATATCCGTTATGTTTACTAAAAAATTTCAAACTTTCTTTAACAAAAGCAGAATTAGAATTAATTTTAGATAATTTATCATTAATATCAGCATCGCTTACTACTTCTTCATCAAAACCAAAATCATCAATGTGTAAATCACAGTTCTTTACAAACTCTTTTATAAAATTTCTTGCTTTCTGGTCATTTTGAATTAATGATATTGTCTTTGTGATATCCACTGGTCCATCCATTTTTAGATATGAAATTGAGTTAGCAAAATCAATATAATCATTTTTAGCTTTCATCATTACTTCGTTTCCTACGTCATTAAAAAGAACCATGAATGGTAATGTTAATGAAAACACTTTGATTAAATTGGCGTTTTTGAGCGAATTTGTTATTCCGTTCCATGTCATCTTGTTAACACTTCTTTCAAAAATCTTTTCAAATTTAGATGAATTCCCGTCATAATATTTAAGAGAAAGGCTTTCGTAAAGATATTCTTTTGTTGCATTATCAAAATCAACTTTATATACATAAAAACTATCGTTAATATAATATTCAACTTTAAATGATGTCACTGTACCTAAATCTGCAAAAACATTGTGGAAACTATCGTGATTTTCATTAATCATTAAATTTCTTAAAGAAACTAAAGCAAATAATATGCAGGTCTTACCTGTATTATTTGGTCCATAAAAACCAATCGTTTTTAATAAATCTTTTTCTTTAAGGTTTAAATAATTATAATCAAACCTTTTAATGTTTTTATTTGCAAAAAAATCGATTTTTACTTCATCAGCAAAAGCTTTAAAATTTTTGACACTAAAATTACAAATCATATAATAAATTCCTTTACTTGCTTAAATTATACTATATTTTTAAAACTGTGCAATAATTTTACACGGTTTAATAATTTTTATACTATTTACTTTATTTTTTCGACTTCTTGTTTGATAAATTCTATTTCCTCTTTAGATTTTGCTAGAACAATAAGATCAAAAACTTCATCTTTTATATTTAAAGCCTTTCTCAAGTTTTGTACTAACTTTTTCTTTTCTTTAGGAGAAAATTTCGAAATCAATAAATGAAAATCTTTTTCTGCTTTGTTGTTTTTTCTTTCGAATCTCTAACTGGGCAATCATATCGAATAAAAGGCAAACTTCTTACGATGAGGAAAGAGATGTAAGAAGCCGCTAAATACCTACATTTTCGACCGCCATAAAACTACATTTTCTAATTGACAATTACACATATTATATAATAAAAACAACGCTGTCAATAATTTTATTTTACATTTTCAGTAATTTGAAATTCAGGATAAATTGTTATTAAAACTTCTCAAAATTAATATATTTTTTTAAAAAAATAGTTTTTTTAAAATTATTTATGTATTTGAGAGAATAGTTTTGTAGGAAAAAGACGATTGAAAATGTTTGTTTTCTACAACATTATTCTTTTCTTTTGCTAAACTTCAAATATATGGAAGTTGAATCATGAGAAAAGACATATACGAAAGGATTAATAGATATGAAAAAAGGCCAATTATTTTAACAACTAATCAGCCATTATCTAAATGA
>CAMNHN010000017.1 GCA_946539555.1 uncultured Mollicutes bacterium
ACATTTATGGCATTTTGTAATAGCAGAAAGACAGCTTCCTCCAGAAACTGTTTCTAATTGTTCACTAGTTAATTCAACGCCTTCTTCGTTAGATGGATTAACAATTCTTTATTATCTTAACATGCTTTAATTTTAGAAATTTGTTCTTCGATTAGGCCTTCAAAGATATTATTGCTCGAAAATTCTTTAGTTAGATTATAATAAAAATGTTGAAATTATCATTATTTGAAATTCTTTTTTCAGACATTAAATTATAAAAGAAACAATTTCTGAGATAGTAATTTCAATTTGCTTATCTTTACTAATTGAAGAAGCTTCATCTCCTTTTTGAAAGCCATAATCTCCAAAATTAGAATGATTACCTCTGTCAATTATTACTTCCTTATAATCTTTAAGAAAATTAACAATATTTCGATTATATTCATCTTTATCTAACACAGTATCACATGATCCATAGATTGATAGACACTTTAAAGAATCATTTAGTTTTTGTTTAGAATAAGAAGCTAAAAAGATTATTCCTTTATACGAATATTGAGTATTAGTTAAATATAATGAGCAACAAGTTCCACCTAAAGAATGCCCCATAAGATATAGATTTTTATAATCGTTCGTACTAACAATTTTATCTGCAGCATTAATATTTATAAGAGGAAAATATAAAGGAAATTTAACAAGGAAAACATCTATTCCTTCATGAGCAATTTGATTACATAATTGAGCATATGATGCTTCTTCAACTTTAGCTCCTCCATAAAAAAGTATTGCTGATTCATTATATTCAATATTATCAAATTTAATATATGATTTATCATCGATTACTTCGATTAATTCATCACTTTTCAAGTAGCTTTTTGCATTTTCAGTCGCATTATAATTGATAGCAAAATAAATTAAGGCACTTGAAATAGAAATTATAATAGTTAAAAGAAAAACACCAATCGTATTGATCCACCACTTTAACTTTTTAACTTTGTTTATTAAGAAAACAATTAGGATTAATAATCCTAATATAATTAGTAAAGAAAATAACGATAGCAATATATATTTCATATTCAATTTATAACTTTAGACTTTATTAAATTAAGATAAAGCAGTTTTTTAGTTGCTTTAAAATACGCGATAAATAAAAAGTATTTTAAAAGTTCAAAGGAGAAAAAACTAGCTTAACAATATATAAACTCTATTATGCCGTCTCATCTAATCTTTGACAGTATTTTAGATTCTATAATATGACGACCCTTATAGTCTCAATTATAGCGTTCTATATTTGTCAACTTGCTTTTCTTTTAAAAAAATCTCCATATTATTAATGTGCTAAATTCTTATAAATTTAGTCCAATAAATGGAGAAAAATTCGACCTAATGGTGGAGCTTGCCGGGATCGAACCGGTGACCTCTTCCATGCCATGGAAGCGCTCTCCCAACTGAGCTAAAGCCCCAACTCGCTTAAATATATTAATACAAATGGATTTCAATTTCTACAATTTTTGTAAATTAAATCAAATTAATATTTGATTAAATATTAATTCAATTTTTTCATTTACTTCTTTTGCATACAATCTTGAAAATTAACATTATTTTTCTACGAGTTATTAGTTTCTCTTTGCTGGCTTTATTAAACAATCCAACAATTTCAAAATATATAGGGCTTTCCTTATATCAATCGCTAATTCATCTATATATCGTTTTAATACAGTGACTTGCTTGCTAAGCATTTAAAATTGACGATTATAATGTTTATTTTTTACTTTTGATCAAATGTTTTTTGATATTCAATAAGTTTGTTTTGCAATAGCTTTTTATCAATTAATTTTGTTTTATATGTGCTTATAGCTGTAGGCGAATTGCTTCTTGCCTGGGCATATTCAACAACTGTTTCATTTTTTGAAGAGCATAAAATAATTCCTACACTTGGATTTTCTCCTTCTTTTCTTTCTTGCCTATCTAATGCCTCAAGATAAAAATTCATTTTAGATAGATATTCTGGTTCAAATTCACCAATTTTTAATTCAAATGCAACTAAACAAGAATACGCTCTATTATAAAATAAAAGATCTATATAAAAATCACGATTTCCTACCTGAATGCGATATTCTTTGCCAACAAAAGAGAAGTCCTTACCAATTTCAAGAATAAAGTCCTTAAGATTGCTCATAATTGCACTTTTTAAATCTTTTTCTTTATAATTATTTGGCAGATCAAGAAATTCAAGTGAATAAACATCTAATAATTTAGTATTTGGAGCATCTTCTTCTCCAACAAGAGGTTCTATACTTTCTAAGGCATTACCATTAGATAATAAATATCTTTCATAGTAATTGCTTTGAATTTGTCTATTTAATTCTCTTTTTGAATAATTATTTTTAATACATAGGCGGATATAAAATTCTCTTTCTTCAATTGTTTTAGCGCCTTGTAAGATTAATAAATTATTAGTCCAGCTCAATTGTGTCACCAGTGGTTGCACTTTTTCATTTTCTTTATAAATTTCATAAAATTGTATCATCTGATACAACCCTCTTTTGCTAAACCCAGTAAGAGTTGGATATTGTTCTTTAATTTTAGTTGCAATTTTTGAAATTATACCATCACCATATTCACCAGCATTTACTTTTTTAGATAAATAGCAACCTATCTCATAATGCATCGTCACCAACTCTTCATTGATTTTTCGATAAGCATTTTGACGATGACTTTGAATAATATTTATGATTTCCTTAAATTCTAATTCCTTTTCCATTTTTTATTCCTCCACTAATACAAAATATCAACATTCAAAATCAGAGTGTTGCGTTACAACTAACATGAATTTTTCCAATACCATCGATATGTTCATCAATCCAAACTTTGTCACTATAAAGAGGCTCACCATCCATTTGGATGATTCTATTTTTGCTATCAGCTTTAACCATAAAATAAAAACTCCTTTCATTAATAGACAATGTGTGTCTTCAAAAGGAGATAAATAAAACCATCACTAATGAAAACACCTTTTGCAGTTATCGACTAAGTCCCGTAACTACTGGTGTTACATCATCCTTGTGATGGCCACATGCTCAATTAGATTAATAATTGTAGGGAGCGCGGTGATCTTCTTGTATCTAAAGATGTCTTTTATTAACGACCTCCTTCCTTAGATCTCATATCACTTCTGGGCAATACTTTCCCTATTACCACACCCTAACACGTAGTGTGGTAACTTATATATTCATTTTTCACAATTTAATCCGAATTAGCAGACTTTTTGTAAAAATATCCTAATTTTTGTTATTTAAATAAATAAGTAAAATTATTATAACAAGTTAATTATATATTTCAAATCAATATTTCAAAAATCTAAAAAGATATCCTGTGTTATCAGAATGCCTTTCTTTTTTATTTGGAAAAGTTGACCATTTTGATGCAGCTTGAAAGAACTTTTTAAATTAATTACTTTAAGTATTTATTAATTTCTTCTTCGCTAGGTAAAAATTCAGCAATTTGATATGAAGTAACCCCTATTGGAGCATTTGAAGATTTTAATGACCAATCGACGGAATACTTATCTTTATCTTTGCATAACAATAAGCCAATAGTAGGATTATCGCTTTCCCTTTTGACTGTTTCATCAACAGCAGTCACATAAAACTGCAATTGTCCAATGTATGATGGGTCAAAATCTGTATTTTTTAATTCGACCACAACAAAACAATTAAGAACAAGATGATAAAAAAGCAAATCTATGTAGTAATCTTTATTTGGAGTACTTATGCGATATTGATTGCCCACAAAAGAAAATCCTTTGCCTAATTCAAGAAGTATTGTTTTTATTTTTTCTATAATTGCTCTTTCAACTTCTTCTTCACTATATTTTTTAGACAAACCTGCTATTTCAAAAATGTATGGATCTTTCATCATGTCTATTGCTAACTCACCTTGTATATTTGGCAAATTATTTGTGAAATTATTATGCTTAACTGAATTATCTGCTTGTCTTTCGTATAGTTGAAAATCTATCTGATGTTTCAAAACTATATAGGACCACCCATTATTCAAGCATTCTTTTGCATACCATATTCTTTTAGCGATATCTTCAATTTTATCTAATAATAGGCAATTAAATGACCAAGGCAATTTTGCCAACGGCATTGGCAAATTTGATAAATCACGATAAGTATCATAAAATTTTCTCATTCTAGCAAGATTCCTTGGAGAAAAACCAGTAGCGTTTGGAAAATCAATTTTTAATGATGCAGACAAAGTATTTATAAAATTTGAACCATATTTTTTATTTTCACTAATTACTTTTCCAATACGAAAATATAAATAAATCAATTCTTTATTAGCATCACTTAATATCTTAACTCTTGTTTTTAAAATATCTTTTTTAATATCTTCAACCAGTTTTACAATTTCAATCGTTTCTTTTTCCATTTCTTATTTCTCCACTAATTAAAATTTATCAATGCCAAGAATAAAGCATACCCAACACAGCTACCATGAATTTTGCAGATATCATCGATATGTTCATCAATCCAAACTTTGCTACCACTTTAACCATAAAATAAAATCTCCTTTCGTTAGTTAGACAATGTGTGTCTTCAAAAGGAGATAAATAAAAACCATCACTAATGAAAACACCTTTTTGCAGTTATCGACTAAGTCCCGTAACTACTGGTGTTACATCATCCTTGTGATGGCCACATGCTCAATTAGATTAATAATTGTAGGGAGCGCGGTGATCTTCTTGTATCTAAAGATGTCTTTTATTAACGACCTCCTTCCTTAGATCTCATATCACTTCTGGGCAATACTTTCCCTATTACCACACCCTAACACGTAGTGTGATAACTTATATATTCATTTTTCACAATTTACATATAATTAGCAGACTTTTTGTTAAAAATCACCTCATTTTTGTTATTTAAATATATAAGTAAAATTATTATAACAAGTTAGTTATATATTTAAAACAATATTTTCAAAAAGATATTTAAAAAGACATCCTGTGTTATCAGAATGCCTTTCTTTTTCTTTGGAGCCCCATATAAGACTTGAACTTACGACCCTCAGTTTAGGAAACTGATGCTCTATCCAGCTGAGCTAATGGGGCAAAATTTATTAGAAACTAAAATCAAATAAAGACATTTGATTATTGTCTCTTAAGCCATCTAAAACGTGAAGATCTTCAAGTATCTTCATTTGTGTAGCACTGACTTTTCCTCTAGTTGATAAATCTTCTTTTGAAATAAATTTTCTTTCTTTTCTTGCTTCGATTAATACTTCAGCAGCTTTTTCTCCGAAACCATCGATAACTTTAAAAGGTGGAATAAGAGCGTTGTTTTCTTTGTCGACAATAAAATTAATTCCATCGCTCTTTTCAATATCGATATTTTCAAATTTAAAGCCTCTTTCACACATTTCTAAAGCAACGATAAGTGTTGCTTCTTGATCTTCTTCTTTTTTAGATAATGCAAATTCAGGATTATTTGTTTTTCTTCTTTCATCAAATTCGACTAACTTTTTATGAATTGCATCAATTCCACCAACCATCGATTTAATATCATATTGATCAGCACGCAAAGTAAAGAATGTAGCATAAAATTCAAGTGGATAATAAACTTTATAATAACCAACTCTTAAAGCCATCATAACATATGCGCATGCGTGTCCTTTAGGGAAAAGATAAGCAATTTTATTACAACTTTGAATGTAATATTCTGGAACATCATGTTCTCTCATAAGTTGAACTTGTTCATCTTTTAGCTTTTTACCTTTTCTAACAGCTTCCATGATAACGAAAGCATCATGTCCTTCAAGTCCTTTTGAAATTAAGAACGACATAATATCATCACGACAGCCAATAACACCTCTTAAATCTGTTGTTCCACTACTTACTAAATCTTGAGCGTTATTTGTCCAAACGTTTGTTCCATGAGATAAACCTGAAATTATAAGTAAGTCACTAAATGATTTTGGATTAGTTTCACGTAACATTTGTCTAACAAAGTTAGTACCAAATTCTGGCATAGCTATCGCACCATTATCAGGTTCCATATATTTATGTTGAAGCTTTAATGCATCATCACTTGAGAAAAGTGAAAGAACCTTTTTATCATTAAATGGTAAAGTCCTACAATCGATACCAGTTAAATCACCCATCATTTTTAAAGCTTGAGGGTCAACATGACCTAACATATCAAGCTTTAAAACTGTATCGTGAATAGAATGGAAATCAAAGTGAGTTGTTTTCCATGCCGCATCAACATCTCCCGCAGGATATTGAACAGGAGTAAAATCATAAACATCATGATCATTTGGAATAACAACAATTCCTCCTGGATGTTGACCAGTTGTACGTTTAACTTCTTGACAATTATAGGCAATCGCAGCTAAAAGAGATCCTTTGACTGAATCAGGATTAATTTTTTGCATTTCAAAATATTTACGAGCATAACCATAAGCAGTTTTAAATTGAACTGTTGAAATAGTTCCTGCTCTATAAACGTTGTTCTCACCTAACAATACTTTTGTATATTGATGTGCCGTTGCTTGATAATCAGTTGGGAAGTTAAGGTCGATATCTGGAACTTTTTCAGCTTGGAATCCTAAGAATGTTTGGAAAGGAATGTTTTGACCATCAGAAATCATGATTTCACCACAATCAGGACATTTCTTTACTGGTAAATCATAGCCACTTTTTATATTTTCATCAGTTGAAAATTCTACATGTTTACATTTTGGACAATGATAATGAGGTGGTAAAGGATTAACCTCAGTAATTTCTGCCATTGTTGCGGCAAATGAAGATCCAACACTTCCTCTAGATCCAACTAAATAACCGTCTTCATTACTCTTCTTGACAAGTTTATGAGCAATATAATAAATGACAGCATATCCGTTTGAAATAATACCATCGAGTTCTTTTTCTAATCTTTCTTTAATAAATATTTTTGCTGGATCAGTTGAATTGAAAACATCACCATAAATTTTTTCAGTATTTTTATAACATAATTCACGTAAAAGTTTATCTGAATTTTCAATTTTTGGATTGAATAAACCATCAGGAATTGGTTGAATAACCTCGCAGAAGTTCGCTATTTTGTTTGTATTTGTAATTACATACTCATATGATTTTCTTTTACCTAACCACTCGAAACACTTCAACATTTCATCAGTTGATCTAAAGTGTTGATCAGGGTTATCAAAGAAAATATCTTTATCTTCTTGCATACGAATTCTTGCATAAGTCATCAATGGATGGTTAATATTTCCAACTGCTTTATTTGCAATATAAACATCTCTAAACTTTTTATCTTTAGGGTCTAAATAATGGCAATCACCTGTAGCAACTATTAATTTTTCCTGTTTTTCAGCAACTGAAATAATATCCATAATATATTGTTTAAGAAAATCTTCACTTGGAATTTGCTTCATATCAAGAAGCCATCTATAATTTTCAAGAGGTTGAATCTCGACATAATCATACATTTTCATTACTTCTTCTAAATCTTCCATACTTCTATTTGTTGAAGCATAGAAAACCTCACTATTAAAGCAAGCTGTTCCAACAAGTAAATTACTTCTTAATTCGTTTAATACGTGTTTTGGAACAAAAGGATGTGCTCCCATGTAATCAACGTGAGAATATGAAACTATCTTATATAAATCTTTTAATCCGGCAGCATTTCTTGCGAGAACAATCGCATGATTTCCTCTCATATGTTTTAAAGAAAGTTTATCAATTTCTAGCTCTGCTAAACTACTGTGAGTTAAGTTTTTATCTTTTTTAAGTAGCATTCCTAGAAGAGAAATCCAACAGCTAGCCAAAACTTGAGCATCATAATCTGCTCTATGTGCACTATCTTCATCATATGCAACTTCAAGACGTTTGCATAAACTCCCTAAAGAGTGTGAAACATTTTCTGGATAAACATATCTACTTAAAGCAAGGGTGTCGATTGCTGGATATTCAAAAGTGCCAAACCCTCTTCTTTTAATTGCTTCTTTTAACATTCCATAGTCGAATTCAATATTATGTGAAACGATAATTGCATCACCAAAAAATTCAAGAATCTCTGGTAAAACTTCATTGATCGTTGGTTTATCTTTGACCATTTCATTTGTAATATTTGTTTTAACTTCAATATCATGAGGAATTTCTTTTTCAGGATTAATTAAAATATCTAATCTATCAATAACAAATCCGTTTTTAATTTTTACAGCACCAAATTCTGTAATACGGTCATATTTGATGCTTAAACCAGTTGTTTCAAGGTCGAAACAAACATAGGTGCAATCAGTTAAATTACGGTTTGTAGGATTTTTAGCAACACGTAAATAATCATCAATTAAATAAATTTCGCAGCCATAAAGCATTTTTAAACCATATTTTTTAGCTGCTGCTTGAGCTTCTGGGAAAGCTTGAACGCAACCATGATCAGTAACAGCAATTGCTTTATGACCCATATGTTTTGCAAGTTTACAATAATCATCAATAGTAGCTACACCATCCATTTCACTCATTTTTGTATGTAAATGTAACTCTACTCTCTTCTCTTCAGAAGTATCTTCTCTTAATGGATTTGGAGGTAACAAATAGAAATAATGACAGACAACAATCGGATCTTTTTTTGCATTTCTATCTAAGTCAATTTTACCTTTAATACGAATATTTGATCCGAGTTTAATCTCGTTTAATTTATCAATCGAAAGAGTGCTTTTGTTCGAATAAATTGAAACATAAATTGCTGCTGTTGTATTTTCGTCAGCAACTCCAAGTCTTACACTTTTGCCACCTTTTCTAGTGTCTCTTTCGGTTTTTTCAAATACATAACCATTAAAATCAACGCTACCAGAATTTGTATCTATGTCTTTAATTTCAATGAAATTATAGTCTCCTCTAATGAAAGCGTCTTTGTGCATTCTTTCTTCTTTCATTAATTCAAGATTTTTAATGTAATCATCAACAGCTATCTCAGTGCCTTTACTATCTGATTCTTTAATTTCGTTTTTTAAATCAAGTTCTTCATTTTTTTCTAATTTAATTTCATCAAAAAATTCAGATTTTAAAAAGAAATTATAATTTATAAATTTCAAAAAACCCTGCAAATCTTGAATATTTTTATCAAACTCTTCTTTTTCTTCAATATTTTTAAATTTAAAAATAATATCAGAAAAATTAATTTCAAAATCAACATTTAAATAATTTGAAGCTAAAGAAAAGTATTTATCTTTAATTATTTCTATTGCATCTTCACCAGTAATTTCAGTTTTATATGAAAAATTCATTTCATATTTATAAGTTCTGATTTCATTTAATGCATCGAGAAAAAGAGAAAGCTCTTTTGCTTCCCAAGGAGTTTCTTTGCTAAATTGAAAAACAAAAAGATTTCTATCCATAGTAGATTTTGTGCAAGACAAAAGATCAAGATCATAATCGTCTTGATTTAATCCAATCGAATTCAAAAATCTTTCAGTTAATTTCTCAGCCATAATTTCTAAAACATTTTAATAAAATCTAAAATAAATATTAATACTGCAAGAACAAGAAGCAACCCTAATCCAACATAAGAAACTATTCCTTTAACTTTTGAAGGAATCTTCCATTTTTGATAAACCTCATTTTGATTCTTGCCTATAGATAAAGTAGAATCGTTTGAAATCGATACTTGATTTGCATAAATATTTGTGTCGGTTTCTTCAAAAACAACTTTTTTACTTCTTCTCTTTCTTTCGAATCTAGCTTTCTTAACTCCATTTACTGCACCTTCAATAATTTCAGTTAGCATTTGCCAGCCATCAAGGCCAGGGAAAGGAAGGAAATTAAATATCGCAAGGTTAACAGAGATAATTCCCCATGTTTGTAAATATAAATAGAATGGATTAGATTCTAAAATTGTTGTTGTTTGTGCAAATATAGCAAGTGGACCACCTACTTGATCCCAATTCCTTCCTGAAAATAAGCTAAATAAAGCATCGGAGATTAATCCAGTTGATCTTACCCAATATTCACCTGCTACTTGGAAAGATTGCCATCCATACCAATATGAATATTTATGGAAAGAAATTCCAACTTCTTCCCATTTATTATCTTTTAATTTTAAGGTCAATGTACCTTTATAAGATACATATTTATCATCACTATCTTTTTCATATGTAATTGAACCAGCGTTTTCTTTTGTGACTTCACTTCTATCTAAAGCACTATAATAAGTGAAAGGAAGGTTAAAAGTTGCATTTTCTGAATATGGGAAAGGAACCAATGTTCCGTCTTCAATTACCGGATAATTATAAGAATCTAAAGATGATGAATCAGCAACTTTATATAAAGAAATGTTACGAGTTATATCGGTATTGTTAACGCCATTATCAAAATAATACGATAATACTGCTACAAATTTTGCTTCAGTTGAATTGTTAATATCGGTAACATAGCCTTTATTCATTAATCGGATTACGTTAGGATTTTCAGCATCTTTTTCTTTATTGTAATCTCTAAAAGTTCCGTTTTCATAAACTAAAGGAAAAACTTCAATTTGATCGTTTGTATTAAAAGCGTGGGTAGCATCTTCACAAACCAAATGCGTATCAGCAATATTATGGTTTATATCCATATATGCTGTTGGAGCAATTTGAGGGAAACAAGAAACAGAAATAAAGAAAATAATATATGCAAGTATAAAATTAGTAAAGATTCCAGCAAACATTATGCATATTCTTTTCCATCTTTTAATACCTTCAAGACTTCTTTCGTAGGGAACACTTACTCCTTCTGGGAGTTCTTCGACATTTTCACCACTATACATTTGAACGTATCCACCAAATGGCAAAATTCCAAAAGTATAGGACGTTTCCCCGTTTTTACGTTTAAACTTTAAAAATTTATAACCGAAACCAATCGAAAAAACAGGGCAATAAACTTTAAACGTCTTTGCCACAATCAAATGTCCAAATTCATGTAAACCAATAAGTACGCCTAAGGAAATAACGAATAAGACAATTGATAAAACTGTTGTCCAATTAAACGAAAGTAAAACCATAATATTAATTAATTTTAAATCAATTCATGCACTAGATTTCTCACTTCATGATCAGTTTTAATGATTTCATCAAGTGTAGGATTCTTAATGTAGGGATAAACATCTACAATTTTATCAATAATATTTTTAATATCAACATAATTGATATTAAAATTTAAGAACTCATAAACACATTCTTCGTTAGCAGCATTAATTATTGCACCCATATTCCCTTTTTTCTCGATTATGAACTTTCCATAATTAATTAAAGGAAATTTTTCATAATTCATTTCTTTAAATTCATAATTATCAAATGTGTTAATTTCTACATCATCAAATTTATCATTGTTATCGCATTTTCCAAATGTCAAAGCATAATAAATTGGTATCCTCATATCGCTTGGACCAACTTGAAGGCGATATTCTCCGTTATTAAATTTTACTAAACTATGAACGTGACTTTTTCTATCAACAAGTGGAAAAATTTTATTAGGAGGAACATCAAATAAATAATAAGCTTCAACGATTTCAAAAGCTTTGTTCATCATTGTTGAGCTGTCTATTGTAATTTTTTTACCCATTGACCAATTTGGATGTTTTAATGCATCTTCAACTTTTATATTCTTAAATTCATTTTTATCTAAATCGAAAAAAGGTCCGCCACTAGCTGTAATTAAAATTTTATCTACATCATTTATATTTTTATTATATAAACACTTAGCAATAGCTACATGTTCACTATCAATTGGATAAAGTTTACCTTTACCTTCTTTAAGTAATTTTTTAATAAATTCTCCACCAACTACTAAACTTTCTTTATTAGCAAGACAAAGAATTTTATTTAATTCCAAAGATTTAATAGAAGGCAAAAGTCCTGCAAATCCTGTTAAGGCATTTACAACAACATCAGCTTTTGAATCTTCAATTATTTTCAATAACCCTTCATTTCCTGAATAAAATTGTAAATTAGGGTATTTTTCTTGGTATTTATCTGCTACATTTTTTTCTTTTATTGTAACGTATTTTACTGTAGGAAATTTAGCGATAATCTCATCTACAATATCAAAACGATTACCAACGGTAATCGCTACAAGATCATATAATTTATATGTAATTATTACATCAAGAGTTTGTGTTCCAATTGATCCACTTGCTCCTAAAATTAATAGTTTTTTCATCATTTTAGAATACTATCCAATTATTTGCCATTATTGAAACCAAGAATGCAAATGCAATTCCGGTTGTTAAAATTGAATCAAGTCTATCTAAAATTCCTCCATGCGCTCTTAAAACTTTTCCAAAATCTTTAATGCCATAATATCTTTTTATAGCAGAGAAAATTAAATCTCCAAAAACTGCAATTATAGGCATTAATATCGATAAAATAACTAAATTATACCAGTGTGCTAAATCTAAAATTCCAACTAAAATTGGGAATCCAGTAGCTTCTAAAATACATGCAAATCCAAAGCTTGTTGCAAATGAAAGAATTGCTCCACCAATAAAGCCTTCCCAAGATTTTTTTGGTGAAATTCTTGGGCTCATTTTATGTTTTCCAAAGAATACACCGACAAAATATGCATATATATCATTCAAACAAACTCCAATTAAGAAATAGAAAAGAGGTAATGTAGAATGTCCATATCTAAAATAATTTGGAGCTGTTGCATAAGTCCAAGCAACTCCACTATTGCTTTCTATTAAATTCGAATAAGTGAATGGAGCATATCTGATATACAAAACACTTTGAAATCCAATAGATACAATTGTTAGCATCATTGTGAAATAAAATGCGTCAGCAATCGTAAATTTTTTATCAAATAGAACAACGAGTAAAAAGAAAGAAATACATAAAAAGAACCAAGGCAATGAGAATTGAATGCCAGTAAAACGACGTGTCAAATCAAAATAAAAGTTCGATGCTTCTCCTTTATTTACTAAGGCTTTTAAATCGATCATATTGTTTTTGAAAACAATATAAAAGATCATCAAAACCATCATCAAATAAGCAAAGAAATATAGAATTCTATTAAATCTTTTTTCCATTGATTGAGGTGTATTGATGATTTCATGGCAACTAATTATTGCTGCAGCTAAAACAAGAGTAGCAAAAACATAGTCACCTAAAATAAAGCAAGGAACAACAATTGCAGTTAATATTAAACCTACAATGATGCGCTCTTTCATTGTGTGCTTAGCATCAACGTTTAAATGGTTTAAATATTTCTGATGTTTTTTATTTTGCTTTTCTTTGTCGATTTCAACGTCTATAAATTCTTGATTCTTTTCTTCCATTTTTACACAGCCATTATTTCTGTTTCTTTTTCTTTTACGATAGAATCAATATTTTTGATGAATTCATCAGTAAGTTTTTGCAAATCAGCTTCTTCTCTTTTACGTGTATCTTCTGTATAAGAGTCATCTTCTTTAATGAAATCCATTGAATCTCTTCTGATGTTTCTGATAGCAACTTTGGCTTCTTCGCCATAAACTTTTGCTTTTTTAGCAAGTTCTTTTCTTCTATCTTCAGTTAGAGGAGGCATATTTAATCTAATTTGCTTGCCATCAACAATTGGATTAATTCCAATATCACTCTTATTAATTGCGGCAACGATTGATCTAATATCATTTGCATCGTAAGGAACAATTAAAAGTTGTCTTGGTTCAGGAACTTTAACAGCAGCAATTTGATTTACTTTCATCATATCGCCATAATATTCGCAATATAAATTATCAAGTAAAGCTGCGCTAGCTCTTCCAGTTCTAAGCGTATTAAGTGAACCTCTTAAATTCTCAATGGTTTTTCCCATACTTAATTTTGTTTCGTCTAAAATATCCATAACTACTCCTTTATAGTTGTACCCATATCATCACCAAGAGATACTTTTATAAAATTATCAATGTTCTCCATAGAGAAAACTCTTGTGATAATATTTGTATTTTTTAACAGCTCAATAGCTGATCTATCCATAACTTTTAAATCCATATCAAGAACATTTTGATATGTTGTATTTTTAATAAATTTAGCATTTTTATCTTTATTTGGGTCAGAAGTATAAACTCCATCAACCCCATTTTTACCTGCTAAAATTGCATCAGCTCCCATTTCGATTGCTCTAGTTGCTGCGCAAGTATCAGTCGTATATTGAGGCTTACCAATTCCTCCAGCAAATAAACAAACATATCCTTTTTCTAAAAATTCTTTTGCTTTTTTAGAATCATATTTAATAGCAACATCTTCAAGTTCAAGAGCACTAAATAGGACATTTTTTACTCCTAATTTGTTAAGAACACTAGAAATGGCTTTACAATTGATAATTGTGCCAGTCATTCCCATATAGTCTCCATCTTCAACATCAATTCCAGCATCGCTAGCAATTCTTCCTCTGAAGATATTTCCAGCACCTGTAACAACTCCAACATTGACCTTATTTTCTACTAATTCTTTAATCAAATTACCAATTTTTTTAAGCTTTTCACCACTTAAAATAAGCCCATTAATATCGTCTTGGAGAGCTTCGCCACTTAACTTTAAAATAACTTTTTTAAACATTTTAAATCACCAAAAATAATTATATCAAAAAAGGCACAAACTTTTGCGCCTTTTTATTAAATTAATAAAACTTTTTTTAATTTCCTGCTTGTTTTGCAACTTCTTCAGCAAAGTTATCGACTCTCTTTTCAATACCTTCCCCTGTTTGGAATCTAACAAATCTTGTAACGTTGTTACCTTTTTCTTTTAAAACTTGGCCAACAGTTTTTTCTGGTTCATAAATGTAACCAATTTGTTCAAGAACTGATTCACTGAAGTATTTGTTAACTTTACCTTCAACAATCTTGACAAGAGCTTGTTCAGGTTTATTTTTAAGTTTTTCATCATTTTTGCAAGCTTCAAGTTGAACTTTCTTTTCTGCTTCGATGACGTCTGAAGGAATGTCAGCATATGATTTATATTTTGGAGAATAAGCAGCAACTGTCATTGCAATACCTTTTCCTAATTCTTCATCTGCTTTTTCAACATCGACTAAGACACCGATTTTGCCTTTACCGTGGATGTAACCTGTTAAACTATGACCTTCAGCAGCTTCGACGACTTCGAATCTTCTAAATGTTAATTTTTCACCTAATTTAACTGTTGCATCTGTGAAAAGTGGAGCAACTGCTTCATTTGCGGCTTCAAATGATGGGAAATTACCGTTTAAAACTGTATCAGCAATTTTAGCAACTAATTCTTTGAATGGATCTGAATTAGCAACAAAGTCTGTTTCACAGTTGACTTCAACAAGAACAGCTTTTAAACCGTTTTGAGCAATTGTAACTAAACCTTCAGCTGCAATTCTATCAGCTTTTTTAGCTTGCTTAGCAATACCTTTTTCTCTTAGCCAATCGCTTGCTTTATCAACGTCATCACCAGTAGCAGCAAGAGCATTTTTACAATCCATGATTCCTGCACCGGTTCTTTCTCTTAAAATCTTGATTAATTCGATATTTGTAGCCATTTTTATCTCCTAATTATTCAGCTTTTTCTTCTGGTTGTTCTTCAGCTGGTTTTTCAGCAGCTGCTTTTCTTGTTCTTTTTGCTTTTGCTGGTTTTGCTTCTTCACCTTCTGCAGCTTGAGTTTGTTGAGCAGAGTTTTGTCTTGCTAAGAAAGCTTCTCTTCTAGCTTTTTCTTTTTCAAGTCTTTCACGTTGCATTTCTCTTCTTGCAGCAAGTCTTAAAGCGTTTTCTCTATCTGCTTGTCTGACAGCATCTTTCATTGTGACTTCTTCGCCTTCGTCTTTTGTATAAGCAAATTCAGCGATACCACCTTTTGCTTCAACAACAGCATCATTTAAAACGCCAACAAGTAATGTGATTGCTTTTGTTGCATCATCATTTCCTGGAATAACATAGTCGATTCCATCTGGATCTGAATTTGTATCACAAACAGCAAAAACAGGAATATTTAATTTTTTAGCTTCTCTAATTGCGTTGTATTCAACGGTTGGGTCGAGAACAACGACAGCATTAGGAAGTTTTCTCATTTCTTTGATACCTTCAAGGTTCTTTGCTAATTTAACTTGTTCTTTTTTAAGAGCAATTACTTCTTTTTTAGGAAGTTTATCCCATGAACCATCTTCTTCAGCTGCTTCAAGGTCTTTTAATTTTCTTGTTCTTAATTGAATTGTTTTGAAGTTTGTTAATGTACCACCAAGCCATCTATTTGTGATATAGAATGAACCTGATCTTTCTGCTTCTGTTTTAATGATTTCTTTTGCACTATCTTTTGTGCCAACAAGTAAAACTTTACCACCATCTAAAACAATAGCTTCAAGTGCTTTATATGCTTCAACTAAAGCATCTCTTGTTTTGTTTAAATCGATTAAATAGTAACCATTTCTTGCACAGTAGATGTATGGTTTCATTTTTGGGTTCCATCTCTTGGTTTGATGACCATAGTGGACTCCTGCTTCAAGTAATTTCTTAAGTGAAATTAATGGGGTATTTTCATCACGGACTACTGTTTCCATGATATTTTGTTCAGCTACTTCTTTTTCTTCGCTAGCTTCAACGACTACTTTTTCTTCTGCCATAATTAAGGCCTCCTATTTGTTTAACCTCCACTATTTCTAACACCATCCCTGGAAGGATTACTTCCAGACTAGGCGGGTGAATCCATAGTGTGTGTATTCTTTTAAGTAAACTTAAAAGTCTTGAAAATTATATCACTTTTGATATGCTTACTTCAATATTTTTATTTATAGAATTCAATAATTAAAAAATAACGTTAATTATCGTCTTTTTCTGATTTTGGAAAATATAAATCGTATTGATTTTTCATCGCTTCTTTTGAAACGTGAGTATAAATTTGAGTTGTATTTATTGATTCGTGTCCTAAGAGTTCTTGAATTACTCTTAAATCTGCTCCATTTTCAAGTAAGTGGGTAGCAAATGTATGACGCAAAACGTGAGGATGCAAATTAATACCCAAAGATAAACCTGTCTTTTTAACGATTTGATTCATGATATATTCAAGCCCTCTTGTTGTTAATTTGTTTCCTTTTGCATTCAAGAAGAAATGTTCGCTAGGTTTATCTGCTTCTGCTTTAAGTTTTTTTCTTAAATCTCTTGCATAATTTATCATCGAATCTCTAGCAGATGGAGAAAAAGGAACAAGGCGTTGTTTATTACCTTTTCCGATAATATTCATGATTCTTTGATTAAAATCAATGTCCGAAATTTTTAAATTTACTACTTCGCTACATCTTAATCCGCTTGTATACATTAAAAGTAAAAGAGCTTGATCTCTATCTTTAAGTTCATCTTGTCTTTCAGCGTTTAATTCAATCAATTTTAAAATCTGGGATTCATAAAGTACTTCAGGCATTTTATCGTGTTTTTTTGGCGAAACAACTAATTCAAAAGGATTAGAATCAACATATTTTCTAAACTTTAAAAATGAATAAAATTTCTTTAAAGAAGACATTGCTCTTCTAATTGATCTAGTTGATTCTGGAGAGCCTCGATACGTGATGTGACGAGCCCTATTTTCCATATAATTACGAATTATATTTTTGTTGACATCTTTATAGTCAACTTTTACTTCTTGAAGAAAATCTAAAAAATTTTGAACGTCAAGGCAATAATTCTTGACAGTGAATTCGCTATATTTAAGTTCATAACGTAAATATAATTCAAATTGTTCTTTTAAATCTTCCATATTATTGATTTTTGAAATCTTCAATTGCTTTTAAAGCACGTTCTATAACTTCTTCTTTTGGACCCTTTGTTCCTTTATAAACAATACCAAAATTTGCGTTCATTGGCGAAAAATTATTTATGCCCGTGTGCGTAATATAGCGCACTAAGGCTCCTAAAACCGAATAAAAAGATAGGGTTTTGATAGGTTTTTCTTTAATTATTGCATCAAGATAATAACCAACAAGTAATCCTGTTGCAGCACTTTCAACATAACCTTCTACACCACTAAGTTGACCAGCAATAAAAACATTTTTATTGTTTTTAAGTCTTAAATAATCGTCCAAAACTTTTGGAGCATAAATATAAGAATTTCTATGCATTAAACCAAAACGATAATATTTAGCATTTTCTAAACCCGGAATAAGTGAGAAAACTCTTTTTTGCTCACCATAAGTTAGATTAGTTTGAAAACCAACAAGGTTATATAAATTGCCAGCAAAATCATCTTGTCTAAGTTGAACAACTGCGTAAAATTCTTCTCCATTATATTCAAGTCCTTTTGGCTTAAGTGGTCCATAACGCAATGTATCTACTCCTCTTGAAGCAATAATTTCAATAGGTAAACAACCTTCAAAATATTCTGTATCAAAGGAATGTAAATCAGCTCTTTTAGCGTTAATTAATTCATTATAAAAAGTAAGATATTCTTCTTTATTCATTGGACAATCAATGTAAGAATCATCTCCTTGATTGTAGCGAGATTTCATGAAAACTTTTGAAAAATCTATTGAACTTTTTTCAATAATTGGAGCGCTAGCATCATAAAATCCATATGATTTTTCTCCACTAATTTCACCAATTAAATTTAAAATATTTTCATCAGAAAGTGGCCCAGTAGCAATAATTGTATACCCTTCCTTTATCTCTTTTACATCTTCATAATGTATGATTATATTCGGATTATTTTTAATTTTTGAAGTTATATATTCTGCAAAAAGTGTTCTATCTACTGCTAAACTATCTCCTCCTGGAACAGCACTTTTATCAGCTGCTTCCATCATTAAAGATCCAAGGTGTCTAATTTCTTCTTTTAATAAACCGCAAGCATTATCAAGTTTTTTATTTTTAAGTGAATTTGAACAAACAAGTTCACCAAAAAGATCTGTATGATGAGCTGGAGATTTAGCAACAGGTCGTTTTTCATAAAGATGAACTTCATATCCTTTATTAGCTAAAAAATTTGCAGCTTCACTTCCTGCAAGTCCAGCACCAATGATATTAATTTTTGCTTTATTCATCCTTTTTATTTAAAGGTTCAGCATAGTCACATCCTGGATAATTTGAACATCCATAAAATGTACCACGTCTGCTTCTTCTTAAAACAAGTTTAGCTCCACATTTTGGGCAATTTCTTAATTCATCACCTGTATCAGGATTTGTTCCTTCAATATATTTACATTTTGGGAAATTTGAACAACCAATAAATTCTT
>CAMNHN010000018.1 GCA_946539555.1 uncultured Mollicutes bacterium
TAAAAAATCTGCACAAAAACAAGTGCAAGTGTAACAAGTGCAGAAATAAGAATACTAAAGAAATCAAATCTCTTGTTAAGTTTCATTTACTTAATCCTCTTTAATGTGACTCCATCTTCAAAATTTAAACAAATCTCTTTTACTTTGATTAAGGCATCATCGGTTGCTTCAATAGTTAATCTTTCAGCAATAAAGTCAATTTGAGCATAAGTGACGCCATGAATTTTTTGAATTTTGCTTTCTAAAGTATTTGCACAATTAGCGCAATCTATTCCTGTTGCTTTGTATATTTGCTTCATTTTATTTCTCCTTTAAATGTTCTCTAGCTGTTTCAATAATTGTTGAAACGTGATCATCATCGAGTGAATAAATTACGTTTTTGCCAATCTTTTGATATTTAACGAGCTTATTGGTTCTAAGAATATTTAATTGATGTGAGCATGCACTTTTTGAAATATTTAATACATTACAAATGTCGCCGACAGTCAAAGAATTATTATCTAAAACCCATAAAATTTGGAGTCTAGTTGAATCTCCAAATATTTTAAAGAAATCGCTAATTTCATAGATTTCACTTTCTTCAATCATTTGTTGTTTAACTTTTTTAACAAGTTCAAGGTTGGTTGCAGGTGTATCGCAGTTCATAATTTATTCCTCTTTAAATATTATAGTTGAACAACTATTCAACTGTCAATAAGAATGATTACTATATTAAAAGCGTGATATCTATCACGTTTGGAAACGAAATAATTAATTCAAATTTTTGATTTTTATACATTAAAATTAACTTAAGAAACTGTTTTTAATGTTTAAGTTTATATTGAATATATAAACTTTTTTTGTCATAATTTTGTGCGTATGAGAACTAATGGAATTTTAATGGCAATTTCGTCATTGCCAAGTAATTATGGAATAGGGGATTTTGGTAAATATGCCCTTAAATTTGTTGATTTAATTTCTGAAGCAGGAATTAAAATTTGGCAACTTTTACCTATTAATCCTATTGGAAGTGGTGATAGTCCATATTCATCAAAATGTGGGAATGCTATCGATGAAATTTATATTGATCTTGAGGAATTGCATGAAGCTGGATTAATAAAAAGTTTGCCTTCATTCAATGCTAAAAGCAAATATGTTGAATATGGCGAAGTTAGAGAATATAAGAATAAAAAGTTAAGAGAAGCTTTTAAAAATCAAAACGATTTATCAAAGGCTGATTTTAATAAATTTGTTAATGAACATGAATGGCTTGATAATTATGCTAAGTTTTGTGTTTTATTGGTTAAAAATAATTATACAGATTGGTGGAATTGGTCAAACGAAGAAAAAAATGAAGCATATAATCATGTAATTGATTTTTCTGAAGACGAAAATGAAATTAATTTTATAAAATGGTGTCAATATATTGCATTTAAGCAATTTGCTAAACTTAAAAAATATGCAAATTCAAAAAATGTTGAATTGATGGGTGATATTCCATTTTATCTTGGTGGAAACAGTAGTGATGTTTGGGCAAATCAAGACGAATTTTTACTCGATGATGATGATAAACCATATAGAATCGCAGGTTGTCCACCTGATTATTTTTCAGAAACTGGTCAAAGATGGGGAAATCCTATCTATGATTGGGACTACATGTTAAGTGATGGATTTACTTTTTGGATGTCACGAATCAAAAATGCTTCATTATTATATGATTGTATAAGAATCGACCATTTTAGAGCTTTCGATACATATTGGTCAATTAATCCTGCATGTGAAACTGCTGTTGATGGAGTATGGGAAATTGGATATGGAAATGAATTTTTCTCTAAATTAAAAGTTGAAATGCCAAATTTAAAAATCTTAGCAGAAGATTTAGGCGATTTGTTCCCATCTGTTCATAAACTAAGAGATAAATTTAATCTTCCAGGAATGAATGTTATTCAATTTACTCTTTTAGATCCTGCTGCAGAGCAAAAAGAGAATCAAATTATTTATACAGGAACTCATGATAATGACACATTAATGGGTTGGTTAAAGAGTTTAGATGACGAGACTAAAGAAGCGCTAAAAATCAAACTTAAAACATTAAAAGTAAGTGGCAGAAGTATGTATGAAAAGCTTATCAATTATGTTTTTAGTTCTATCGATGATTACGCAATAATTCCAGTTCAAGATTACTTAAAATTACCTACAGAATATAGAATGAATACTCCTGGTATTTCTGGTGGATTAAACTGGAAATTTAGACTTACAAATTTTGATAATTTTGAAAAAGTTGTTCCAACAATTAAGGAACTAAACATTAAATATAAAAGATGAAAAAAATAGCATTAATATCTTTAGGATGCGTTAAAAATCAAGTTGATAGTGAAGCAATATTAGCTCTTTTTAAAGAACCAGATTTTAAAATTGTCGATAATTTAGAAGATAGTGATGCAATTATCATCAACACGTGTGGTTTTATTGAGCCTGCAGTTAGAGAAGCAATTGATACGATTTATGAAGCTGCTGAGTATAATAAGATTTTAGTTGTTGTTGGATGTTTCGTTGAAAGATTTTATAAAGAACTTGATGATCCTGCTTTCCCACATGTTGATTTATGGGTTAGATTTAAGGACGAATATAAATATTTACCACAAATGATTCAAGCTTTATTTAGTGGCGAAAAAGTTGCTCCAAAATTTGATATTTTTGATAGAATCCCTTCAGAATCTAATTATTTTTCATATATTAAGATTTCTGAAGGATGTGATAATTTCTGTTCTTTTTGCACTATTCCTTTTATTAGAGGTAGATTTGTTTCTCTTCCTGAAGATGATATTGTAGCTTATGCTAAAAAAGTGGTCGCTGAAGGTGGAAAAGAAATTGTTCTTATAGGGCAAGATCCAACAAGTTATGGAAAAGATTTAAAAGATGAAAATATAAATCTAGTTCACTTATTAAAAAGAATTGAACCTATTGAAGGATTAGAAAAAATAAGAATGCTTTATCTTTATCCTGATGGAATTACTGATGAATTGATTGAATTTGTTAAAACACATAAAAAGATGAGTAGATATTTTGATATCCCTGTTCAACATTGCTCAGATCGCATATTAAAACTTATGAATAGAAGAGATACGAAAGCTTCTACAGAAGAGGTTTTAAATAAAATTAAAAAAGAAATTCCTGATGTAATATTAAGAACAACGCTTATTGTTGGTTTCCCTGGTGAAACACTAGATGATTTCAACGAACTTAAAGAATTTATTAATAAATATAAATTTAATCATTTAGGTGTTTTTACTTACAGTAAAGAAGAAGAGACCAAATCAGCTAAATTTCCAAATCATATTCCTGAAGAAGAAAAAATAAGACGTAAAGAAGAAATTATGCAAATTCAAGCAAGGATTTCATATGAGCAAAACAAAGCATTAGTCGGAAAAGAATTTAACGCTTTTATCCACAAAATAAATAATAATGATTACAGTGTTAGATGCGATTATAATGCTCCAGATGATATTGATGGAAATGTGATTTTAAAAACAGATAAAGTTCATCAAGTTGGCGATTTAGTCAAAATCAAAATTGAAAAAGCATTTGTTTACGATCTCATCGCAAGTGAGCTATAAATAAGTTAAATATTAAGATAGTATTAAGATTTTCCCATTTTTTTGGGAAAATTTTTATTTTTTCCGGAAGAAATCGAGGTTGGCAACACTTGTATTAGTGAAAGGAAGTTTTTTGGGCTCAATCGGCGCCTCAAGGTTGAATAAACTAAGTATGAAAATACACGATTCTGGATTTTGATTATGAAAAAATTATTAACAACAAGAAATTTTAGGTTATACCCCACAAAAGAACAAAAATGCTTGCTAGATCGAGAATTTAAATTCTATAGGCATTATTTTAACGCTTTAAAATTGGCTATAGCAAAAAAGAGGGATGAATCATTATTACCATTAGTAGAACAAGACATTTTAGATGTTTTAAAATCGACTAAAGAAAAGATTTTAAGTTTGGATTTTGACTTTAAAAAGTATTATTACAGATGCCACATTAAATTTGCCTCTGATAATATGATGAACGCTTTTAAATATCCCCGAAAGAAAGGATTAAAAAGATATCGTTTAAATAAAACAACTATAAAAATTGATGATCCTTCGTGCTACGTTATGTTAAATCATCTTTATTTTAAAAATACGGAAAAAATTAAAATTAGACCAAAGGTTGAAACATTATCAGGAGTATCTTTTTATACTATTACTAAAAATAGAGATAAGTATTATTTAACAGCAGTCTCTTTTGTTGAAGAAATTAAAGCTAGGAAAACGGGTAAAGGTTGTGGGATAGACGTAGGATTTAGAAATGGTCTTGTTCTTTATAATACAGATGGAGCGGTAGAAGAATATAAATTTCAAAACGTTAAGGTTGATAGGTTATTTAAACAAGTTGAATTTTATAAGAAAACTATCGAACATCTTGAAGAAAAGAATAAAGATTATTTAAAATCTAAAAACTATCAAAAAGTGATTAATAAATTAGCAAGAACTTATGAACGAATTACTAATATAAGGAATCATGAATTCAATCTTGTATCTGAAGCACTTGCTTTAAAGTATGATCTAATTGTTGTTGAAGATTTAGAAATCGAAGACATATATAAGGGAAATGTCAAACGCTATGAAATTAGCAAAGCATCTTTTGGAAGATTTTTTGATTATGTTAAAAATAAGTGTCAAAAATATGGAAAGTATTTTATTAAAACTCCTCGTTTATTCCCTTCGAGTCAAATTTGTTCTGAGTGTGGCGTTATTCATAGAGAAATGAAAGATTATCGAGATATGAAAATGATGGTTTGTGAATGTGGCTATAAAGAAGATAGAGATATTAATGCTGCAAAAAACATTTTGCGTTATGGCTTAGAAGAGATTAGAAGGAGAAATCAAAATAGTAAAAACAAATTTAAGAAATCTAAAAACATGGAAGTTTAAAATCTTCTAAATCAAACTTAAAGAGAGATTTCGATTCCTAAATTAATTTTTGAATGATTAATTAATGAGAGTAGAGCTTTTAATAGCTCTTTTTGTGCATCTAGTTTTAATTGAATTTTTTATTTTCGAAATATTCAAATCCATATGCCGTAATTGAATTGCTAGGAAGATTATAAATGAATAAATTTGATTTAGGGATGACATCACCTTTGTTAGATAATGCTGAATGATAACAATGATTTGCAATTATATCTGCAGCTCTAATAAGTGTTACGGTTTTAGAGTCACAAAAATTTAATTCGACATCTTTAAGTTTAGCAAAAATTGGTTGGAAAAATGTGTCCCATGCGAAGTTAAAAGTACCATATTTAAATTCATTTAATAGGTTCTCTCTAAGCTCATATTTGCCATCAGTTGCAGTTTTGTGTTCATCAACATTTACAATAATTTTTCCAATTATATTTGGATTTAGTAGCTTTTTTGAAATCATTTGTTCGAAACATTTCTTTAAAACGATTTTATAAGCATAGTCTAAATAACGTTGTTTATGTTTTTTGTTTTCAAAAATTTTCTTTTCAATTTCCTTTTGCTTAATTGCAACACAAAATTTAAAAACCTGATTTAAAGATCTAAAAATTTTACTTTTTTCTTGATTAGTAATTCGTGCTGCTTTTAGTTCAACGCCTTTACTATATTGTGGTTTTTGTCTTAAAGTGTTTTCAACATGAATATATTTTCTAGTGATAATGTTTTTTTCTACTTTTCCAAAGCAGATGAGACCTGCAAATATGAAGTAGTTGTTATGTTTATAATCGAATACACCCGATTCATCTGAGTAAATATAAAGTTCCATAAAATAAAAAAGCCCTATGTCCGACGACATCAAATGTCGTTTAAACGTTAATTCGGTTGCATAGGTATACAGCTTAGTTTCCTAACTGCAAAATTATATTAACTTAAGCTCTTTTTAATTGCAATAGGGAAATTAAAAAAGATTGAAGCGAATATCAATCTTAACATGTTAATTGGTGCCTCTTGCTCCATTTTGACACAATTAAACAGTAAGGCAGAATTTTTGAACACTGAGAGGTCAAATTTTGAACATTTGAGTTTTTTTGAACATATGTTCTTTTTAATATTTAGTGTTACACAGTAATCATCAATCATATTTTGTCAAATTCTTTTATAAGCTCGTTTTTAGCGTCGGTGACATGTTGTCTAAAATAATTCGGCTTCCCTTTTTCTCAAGCTAATATTCGTTTAAGTTTTCTTTCCAATTCCGCAATAAGCTCTTTATTCTTAATTTCGTGAATTTTATTTGAATAATAGTTTTTGTATTCCCTATCAATGTATTTATCGATTATTGGAACAACATCTGATAAAAAAGAAAATTGATTTCACAGTGGTATTGCCAATGTGATAAAAACAAGATTCGATTCTATCTTCTGGCAAATCTAAATATCTTTGAATTCTTTCTTTTGCATTATTATCGCGATGTTCATAATTACTAACAGGAACTGCATAATAAAGACCTTTATGTTCATTAGATTCAAAGATACACACTATCGGTCTTTCTTTAGAATCGTTCTATTGACCACCAAGAGAACAAATTAAATCATATATCTCTCTTTTTGCAAAATTCATAGAATTCTTAATCATTTAATGTCCTCTTTTGTCAAAAAAAGCAATGTTGTTTGGGCCACATTGCGAAGGTCTTTTGTCTCAAACGATGTTATTTAGATCACATCGTGAAGATCTTTTGTATCATACAATGTATTAAGTGACATTGTGAACACTCATTGTCTATCATTAGGTTTCCCTCTTGACACTTATATTATCATTTGGCCAATATGTATCTGCCAAGAAAAACCATCCTATTTATTTAAAAAGAAAACGAGACCATCTCTTGTTTAGTTTTATTTTTTGAACACCTTATTTATAGTTGTTCCGGTCCACCCCGCACTTAGTGTAGAATACACGCATCATATCGATACATGAATATTTGTTAATCAATTTTGTTAATATCATCTTCAAACATTTCTTTGATAGCAGGGATAGCCATAAGCTGTTGATAAAAATATTCCATATTTGCTTTTGCATCCTTTTTACGTTCTTCAATTATTTCATCATAAGAGATGCCTAATATTTCACAAAGTTCTCTACCAGTCATTACATGTTCTATTTCAAACGCATTTTTGAAACCTTTTACTATTTCTTCTTTACTTGTTTGATTAAAACAACAAACATAATAATCTGAAACGAATGGTATTTTAGCGCCAATGTGTAAATTAAATCTTTCAAGATGTTCTTGCTCTCCCCAAGCCTTTTTCGTGTCAAAAGAATCTCCATCTTTCAATTCGATAATCTTACAAACTCTTCTTTGTTGAACGACGAAAACAAGCAAATCAGGTTCATTGCCATCAAGTTTATACGAACTTTTTTTCAGAATCCTTTTTGTACAAACATAAGTTCCATTAGAAATTTCCCCGTTGGTAACCGCTTCTATATAAACATCTAAATCCGTAATATTTTTAGTTTTAGAGAGAATGATTTTTTCTAACTCATTTCCATTAGAAATTACAGTTGATTGGACTTTCGCTATCAATCTACCCATTTCATCGTTGTCAAAAACACGATTATATCCACCACTTGAGGTATTAACTTTAGCGTTGCATATTTTAGCCATATTTAATCCTCTCCAAATTCAATATCGCCACCAAGAAAAGTGCGTCCAGTTAGTTTACATGCCTCAAACACCGAATATCCGCCAGAAGCAGGATCAACAACTATATCGCCTTTATTTGTTACTGATTTAATTAATTCACTTTGTAGATCTATTGGTTTTGAATGAGGGTGATTTTTAACAGCCTTTTCTGACCAAACATCAGGAATAGCGTGATTAGTCCAAGTGCTTTTTGCTTTAAGTGGGAGCTTTTGAACTATTACTAAATATTCCGATTTTCTTCTTGTTCTATAGCCCATACCTATTTTTGTCTTATCCCAAACAATCATATCCACACATCTAAGGTCAGTATTTTTAAACCATGGATTAACACCTTCGACTAAATGAAATTTATCTACCCATAAAAACAAATATCCGCTAGGAGTTAGGCATCTATTTATTTCTTTAATAAATTTTTGAATTGTTTTTTCATCCATTTGAGTTAATGAACTACGTCCTTTTCCTCTTGAAACGCCTTCATTTCCATAGGAAAGTTTGTCTAAAATACCTCTATATTGAGGATCAAAAAACAAACACTTTATAGAATTGTCATTAATGTTTTTTAAAAGCAAAATGCCATCGATTCTATTCTTGTAATTTAATTTGATGTTTAATTTGCAATTTTCCTTAATACCCATTTACGTTTCTTTTTCCAACCCAAATGTATATTAATTATATTTCAGATGGGTTTTATGTGCAACGCATTTGTGTATTAAAATGCTCACATGAACGTATTAGAAAAAGTTAAAAAATTACAGGAAGAAAGAGGCTGGTCAACATATAAACTCGCTTATGAAGCTGGTTTAACTCAGTCAACTTTATCGAATATGTTTGCTAGAGGAACATGCCCAACAGTCGATACGCTTGAAAAAATATGTGAAGCTTTTGGTATTTCGCTTGCTGAATTTTTTGAAAGCGATAACAGAAGGGCACATGTTTCTAAAGAAGAACTAGAATTGCTCAATAAATACAGAGCATTAAATGATAAAGAAAAAGACGCTGTTAAATCAATGATCAATGCCTTGTTTCAAAAATAAATTACTCCATATTGATTTTTAAAGTTTGCAATTACTTATAAAAATCTTTTTTGTATTGATTAAGCTGAAAAGTATGTCTAATAGCGCTCATACGGTGCAAGTTATATTTATTTGTCAACACTAATTCGATTATTTCATAAAGTTCTTCGCTCAAAGCCCCATTTAAATAATGGCTTTTAAATATTGTCATAGAAAGCACATAACGTTGAACTCTTTTTCTGTAATCCAAATATCTTTCTATATCCATAATTGATTCGTCTCTCCTTTATTACATCAATCACTCTAAGGGGGGCAAAGAATCAATACATTTAATTGCAAAGTTAACCATATTTAAATGCAATAATGACATTTTTTATTGTAAATAATCATCCATATCATAAATTTCATCAAACAACTGTTAAGAAATAATACAACAAACAAAAAAGATTGATGAAATCAAACAAAAAAGATTGATAGCAAGTATCAACCTTTAACCTACAAAATGAGTTCCTTGTCCAATTTGAATACAATGCGTACTGCAAGCGGCAAAATTGCAAGTGCAATCAATGATAAAAATCATTGCACTTTTGTATATGATCCAGGAACGAAATTAGAAGGATCATAGTCGCATTCCTTATTATTGTCATCGAAATATTCCCCGCTTGTGAAGGTAATGACAGTTTCAGTTTGATCAAACGTAAAATCAAGTAAATGATAATCAGGAGCGGCATAAACACCTTTTTCTTTTGCGGGTTCGCTTTCTCCGTGCATGATATAAAGTAAAGCGGTTGTACGATAATAACCAAGTTTCCAATCATCATAACCACTTTGGCGTAAAGTTCCTTCAATGAAAGTGTGATTTAAATTATTTTCATAACGGAAATAGGTTGTCCTATATGTAACTGTAGAGCCACTATCGTTTGCATAGAGGTTGGTCAACAAATAAAATTTGTTATCATTTTCATCGACAAAAGAACCATTATATTTGGTAAGTAGTCTTTCATGCTGATATGTGTATCTCTCACTTTCTTCCTTAACATAAGTACCGAAAGCAAATGGCATTTCAGATAAATGATAATCTCTCACTGGAACACCACCAGTTCTTAAGGGTTTAATTTCATAACCCATTGACATCATCGTAAATTGATGAAGATCGTCTTTGGCGTCTTCCGTAAAACAATAGATACGGCCATCATCAAGATTTGTGTTCGTGGTATTAATAACAATTGTCAGTTGGCTTATCGCATTTTCTAAGCCAAAATATTTAATACTGCTTTTGCCTTCTTTTTTAAGGATGCCATCTTCATAATATCTAAAGTTTTCTTTAGAGAATTCAAAATAGGCTGATTCAACAGGACGATATTCATTGCTATTCTCTACAAGATTCCACTTGACATAGGTATTACCATCGCCCAAATCGACATTATATTGTTCGTTATTGATAAATTCAAAGAAGGAACATCCAGATAAAGCTAGAGCAAGAATTGGAAATAAGAATACTTTCGCAAATTTATTCATAACTAATCTCCAAGCATTTTAAATTATTCGATTTGATATTATATCAAACAAATATCACATATGACTACAAAAAACGCTTTTCTTATAGACAGGGATTAAACTAGTTTCAATATTTGTTAACTTGTATTATTTTATCTGACTTAGAAATTGATATGAGGTTCCTATAGGTATGAGGTGGGGTATCCATAGGTCCTGAGGCGGTTCACCATAGGTACAAAAGAATTACTTATTTTCGCATTCAGAATCGAACTAGCAAACATGGAAACTACGCAAAATAAACAAAAAATGAGGATTTCTCCCCATTTCTCGTGCTTTTTTATCGTAAACCTTTGTATCAAAGTATGTATACGATTATGGTGCCTCAACGCAGAATCGAACTACGAATACATCATTACCATTGATGGGTTATACCACTTAACTATTGAGGCGAAGCACTGACAAAATATAACATACCCATCAATGGTAATCAAGAAAGAATACATTTTTTTGCTGAAAAAAATAAAATCTCGATATTAAAAGCCTACTTTAATGTAGGCTGATTCAATTTGATTCTTTTAATAATTAGTTTTCAAAATAAGTATGTTTGACAATCCACTTTTTAAGTTTTATGCCAAGCCAGAATGCGTAAATGCCAAGTGTAATGATTGTTAAAAGGATCCATTTAATGTAGTTACCAAAAAGTTGGCCACCAGTTCCATCAAAACCTAAACGTCTGCCTTCAATAACAGTATGTTTTTGCTGCCATCTGTATTTCATACAAATAGCCCATGGAAAACCAATTCCTAAAGTAATTAACGTTAATAAAATCCCTAAAATGTTCCAACCTATGAGTTGCAATAAGCCACCATCAAAATAGGAATTGTGTTCAGATGCCATAATTATTTCCTCCGTATTTATTCTTATATTTAAATTTGATTTAAATAATTTATTTATCAAGAGAATAAAATATATAATTCAAAATATTGTTTTATTTTGATTGGATGTGAATTTATATCTGTATTGTTGCTCTAATTTGACTAAATTTGGACATAATTATGAAAATTAATCATATTTAAATCACAAATTTAAATTTAGTATTAAATTTATATTTTTACGTTTTTTAAATTGGTAAAATTAAAATATTAAAGGAGTATTTATATGTCTAACAGATTTATGTTAAATGAAACTTCATATCATGGACATGGTGCTATTTTAAACATCGTTCCTGAAATTCAAGCAAGAGGTTTCAAAAATGTTTTAGTTTGTAGTGATGCTTCACTTGTCAAATTTGGAGTTTCTGCAAAAGTTACAGATTTACTTGATGCAGCAAAAATTAATTACACACTTTTCAGCGATATTAAACCAAACCCAACAATTGAAAACGTTTTAGCTGGTGTTAAAGCTGCAAAAGAAGCAAAAGCTGATTGTATCGTTGCTATTGGTGGTGGTTCATCAATGGATACAGCAAAAGCTATCGGTATTATTATCACAAACCCAGAATTTGCTGATGTTAGAAGTTTAGAAGGTGTTGCTCCAACAAAACACCCATGTTTACCAATTATTGCTGTTGCAACAACAGCTGGTACAGCAGCAGAAGTTACTATTAACTACGTCATTACAGATGTTGAAAAGAAGAGAAAATTTGTCTGTGTAGACGTTCACGATATGCCAATTATCGCAATTGTTGATCCAGACATGATGGCAAGTATGCCAAAGAGTTTAAAAGCTTTCACTGGTATGGATGCTTTAACTCACGCAATTGAAGGTTATACAACACGTGCTGCTTGGGAAATGAGTGATATGTTTCACATCAAAGCAATTGAATTAATCGCTAAAAATTTAAGAGATTCAGTTGCTGGTGTTGATAAAGGTGGCGAAAATATGGCTCTTGCTCAATATATCGCAGGTATGGGTTTCTCAAATGTTGGTTTAGGTATTGACCACGCAATGGCACACACATTAAGTGCTTATTATGATGTCCCACATGGGAAAGCATGCGCTATGTTACTTCCTATCTCAATGGAATTTAATAGAGATTTCACTGGTGAAAAATATAGAGAAATCGCTAGAGTATTCGGAGTTAAAGGCGTTGATGAAATGTCTCAAGAAGAATATAGAGATGCAGCAATTAATGCTGTCAAACAACTTTCACAAGATGTTGGCATCCCACTAGTTTGTGAAGAAATTAGAGAAGAAGATCTTGATAATCTTGCAAAAGATGCTCTTAACGATGCATGTTATCCAGGAAACCCAAGAGAAGCTACTCACGAACAAGTCGTTGCTTTATTTAGAAAACTATTAAAATAATTTAACAAAATTAGATAATGAAAAAATGCCATCTTAACCGATGGCATTTTTATTTTAGAATCCTTGAAGATATTTAATTTCTTCTTCAGTAAGTTTTAAATTTAATGAATCTATATTTTCCTTCATTCGCTTTGCGGTGCTAGCAGCAACAACTGGATGAACTTTAATTTTTTGATTTAAAAGGTAAGCAAAGTTTATTTGAGCAACTGTGCAACCTTTTTCTTTAGCCATTTTTTCAGCTCTTTCAAGTCTAGCTAAATTTATATCGTAGTAATATTGCTTTCTTGCATTTGGGTCGAGGTTCTTTTTAAATTCTGGATCATCATGAAGAAATCTACCTGCAAAGAAACCTCTTCCTAAAGAAGAATATGGGAAAACTGGAATATTATTTTCTAAGCAATATTTTCTGTCACCATCCATTTTTTCGCCTTGTAAAGATACACAACCAGCTCCGCCTTTCCATGAATCAAAAACCATATCAGCAAGTGAATATGCTGGAGAATTTACTGAAAAGCCTTCTAAACCGTGCTCTTTTGCATATTTATTTGCTTCATCAATTCTATCAGCTCTCCAATTTGAAACGCCTAATGCTTTAACTTTTCCTTCTTTAATTAGTTTATTTAATTCTTCCATTAATGGACCAACTGGTCTTTTTAAGTTATCTCTATGAAGATATAAAATATCAATATAAGTTCCAAGTTTTGAAATAGATGTTTCAACATCTTTTCGAATATTTTTAGGACTAAGGCGATCAATAAAACCTAGAGCAGGTAAGCAACATTTAGAGATAATTACGATATCTTCTCTATTTTTTGTTTTTAGCCAATTGCCAATAATTTCTTCGCTATTACCATAACTACGAGCAGTATCAAAAGTGTTAATACCTAATTCATAAATTGAATCAAGAAATTCATTATTGCTATGGCCTTTTCTCATGTAATGAGATGAACAACCTAAAATGAAACGAGATATTTTCTTATTTAAAAAAGGATAAGTTTCATAAATCATAATTTATAACCTCGAGTTTATTATAACGTAGCAATAAAAATAAATTTAAATAATTTTGAAAAAATTATCTTTATTATCGTTAAAAATTTTATATATGTTAAAATTAAAAACATAGTGACGGAGGAAAAATCATGCCAAAAGTAAGAATACAAGACGATTTATTTAATTATGTTAATGGTGAATGGATTGAAACAGCTGTTATTCCAGATGACAAACCAACAACCGGAGGTTTTGCAAATCTTGCAATCGAAGTTGAAGAAAACTTAATGAAAGATTTCAAAGAAATGGACGAATCAAATTCATTTCCTAACAATTATTTAAAAAGAGCAATCGATGTTTATAGAGCAATCAATAACGTTAAAAGAAGAAACAAAGAAGGCATTAAACCTGCTTTAAAATATTTATCTAAATTCCAAAAGATTAATAATATTTCTCAATTTAATCGTAATTTAAAAGATTTGGTTTTATGCAATTTCTCTTTACCTTTTAGAGTATATTGTGATGCTGATATGAAGGATACAAGTAAACATTGTATTAGTGTCCAAGGTCCTGACACAATTTTACCTGATACTACATATTATAAAGAAGAAATGGCTGGTCAAAAGGCAGCATTAATTGGTTTATGGTCAAATATGGCACAAGCTGTATTAGCAAAAACTAAACTTACTCCAGAAGAACAAGCAGAATATTTACAAGATACATTAAAATTCGATGAAATCATCGCAACACTTGTAAAGAGTAGTGAGGAATGGAGTGAATATACAAAAGCTTATAATCCAAAAAAAGTAAGAAAAGTCTGTTCACTATTAAAACCAGTAAAATTCAAAAAACTCCTTTTAGATTTAATTGGTGAAGTTCCAGAAACTATTATTGTTGCTGAACCAAGATTCTTACAAGGATTTGCTACATTATTTAATGAAGAAAACTTCTTACTTTATAAACACTGGGCTTATGTAAGAGAATTAGTCGATTTAACAAAATTCTTAAGTGAAGATTTACGTGAAATCGGTGGAAGCTATAGAAGAGCACTTTCAGGAATTGCAAAAATGACAGATGTAACTAAATTTGCATATCAAATGTCATCAGCATTATTCTCTGAACCAGTTGGTTTATATTATGGTGAAAAATATTTTGGCGAAGAAGCTAAAAAAGATATCATCGAAATGGTTAAAGAAATCATCGCTAAATATAAAGAAAGAGTTGCTAATAGTCCTGTCTTGAGCAAAGAAACTCAAGAAAAAGCTATTTTAAAACTTAACAAAATGGTTATTAAGATGGGTTATCCAGACAAAGTTGATGAAATTTATGACAAATTCGTCTTTGATCCAAATGACTCGGTATTAAATATCGCTATAGCTATTACAAAAGCAAGAATAGAAGATAGTTATGCTCATTTTAAAGAAGTTCCTGATCGTGGAAAATGGGCAATGCCAGGTCATTTAGTTAACGCATGTTATAATCCAACTTGTAACGATATTACTTTCCCAGCTGCAATTTTACAACCTCCATTCTATTCAATAAAACAATCTAGAAGTGAAAATCTTGGTGGAATTGGTGCAGTTATTGGACATGAAATTTCTCATGCATTCGATAACAATGGTGCAAACTGTGATGAAAATGGTAATTTAAATAACTGGTGGACAAAAGAAGACCACAAAAAATTCAAACAAAGTACTAAAGCAATGATTAAACAATTCGACGGAATTGAACTTCCATGGGGAAAAGTAAATGGTAATTTAATTGTTAGTGAAAACATTGCTGATAATGGTGGTATGGCTGTTACATTAAATATTATGAAAGATACTCCTAACGCAAATTATGAAGAATATTTCATTAACTGGGCAAGAATTTGGTGTATAAAAGCTAAACCAGAATATCAAGCACTTTTACTTAATGTTGATGTCCATGCTCCAGCAATTTTAAGAGCTAATATGCAACCAAGAAATTTCCCTGAATGGTATGAAACATTTAATGTAACAAGTAAAGATAAAATGTATATTGCACCAACAAAACGTATTGTTGTATGGTAATTTAAAAAGCAACGGAATTCCGTTGCTTTTTTTAATAACCTTGCAAATCTAAACTATTTTTATGAAAATAGTAGATTTCTAGTAATTATTTAGTAGATAATTTTTAAGAAATTACAGAATCTTTAAAACCGTATTCAATAAGAGTTTTATTTAATTCTGATAAATCATAAATCCCGTTTTCAATAAAGTATCTAATTATAAGTGCATACTTTGAAGATGAGGCTAATGTATAGCCTGCTTTTTTAAGTAAATATTTGCATTCTGAATTTGTGAGTTCAAGAGCAAAAACTATTTTGATACAAACATTTAAAGAGGGGTGTGATTTTTCTGAAATTATAGATGAAAAAAGTTGACGAGAAATGTTCGCCTTATTATAAAGTGTTGGATTATCTACACCTCTAGCATCCATTAGTTGATAAAGATATTCAACAAAGGTTGATGACTTTTTATCTAATACACGATGTTCTTCGATATATTTATCAATTTTTTCTTTTTCCATATTTACATAATCATTATATTTCTTTTAATTGTCAAATTCTATTTTACATTTACGCTTTTTCTTAAATGTCAAATCACGTTTTACCTTAAGTACTTTTAATGATATTAAAATGTATTTGCTCGTTTGGGAGGAATGGTTATGTCATTAAAGTTAAGCGATGTGCATGAATATCTAAAAAAAGTTGGTTATAGCCCTGAAAAAATTAGTGAATTAGATAAAACTACAGATGGATTATCTTTAGAAATTTGTAAATATGCTCATAGAAGTCAAAGTAGAGAAAATGGCGAACCTTATTCAAATCATCCAATTAGACTTGTTAGCAAATACGAAAAATTAATAGGTGAAGATCAAATTAAAAATGTCGATGAAGAAGCTCTTAGTTATTTAAAAATTCCTTACACTGGAGTTAAAGAAGTTTGCTTACTTCATGATGTAGTTGAAGATACAAACATTACTCTTGATGATTTAGAAGCTGCATTTGAAGCTTGTGGTTTTGGAGAATTCTTTAATAAATATATTAAAATTCCTATGAAGTATATAACTCACAACAAAAAAGAAGATTACGAAATTTATGTCATTAATGCTTTACAAAATCCAATTGCATCAATGGTAAAAATGCTTGATCTTCAAGACAACTTAGACCTTCTTGATTTAGTTAAATTTGAAAAACGGGAATATGATAGAGCATTAAAGTACATGAAATGTTTTAGTTATATAAACGACAAATATAAATTCATTGAGAATTGTTCAAAATATAGAAGAATGATTAAAAAACTATCAAAAGTAGAATATTTTGCTTAAAATTTTAAAAATAATCTTCAACTAATGTTTATATAAACTTTATAGAAAGATGATGAAATGGTGAAAAGATTTTCATCTCTTTTTATTAATTTTAATAATTTCAAATTACTATTCGTTTTATAATCAAACAATGATAGAATATTCATAATTAAGAAGTGGTAAAAATTTATGAGAGTAATGTGTACTAAATGTGGAAAAGTAATTGTTTGTTACGATACAGATAAAAATGTTTTTTGCAATGAATGCGGTAATAACTTTCCAACAGAAGAAGGTTTAAATTTATTAAATAGACAATACAAAGCTTATATCGATAGAGCAAATAGATTTACTTATCAACTTTATGATTATGATAAAGCTATTGCAGAATATAACGAAGCTTTAAAGATTAAACCAAATGATTTTACATGTGTTTTAGGAATAGTTCTTTGTACACTTTCTAAGAATAAATTAGATGAGTTGAATTTCTCAAAAATAAAGACAATAATCGATTCTTATGATATTGCTCTTAATGGAGAAAATACATTCCTTTATTTGAATT
The DNA here is from genome assembly GCA_946539555.1 of uncultured Mollicutes bacterium. Classification (GTDB taxonomy): domain Bacteria; phylum Bacillota_I; class Bacilli_A; order RFN20; family CAG-826; genus Onthovivens. Next base: position 17,377 of record CAMNHN010000018.1, read on the forward strand.
TAGTTGACGACATTATTAAAGATGTTCATAAATTTTATTCTTCTATAAATAATAAGTTCATGAAGAATGGAAAATTTTTAAATTCAAAATATATAAGAATGTATCGCAACGGATTAACTGATGTTGTTGATGCTCTTGAATATTTAAAATCTAATTTTGAAATTTGTGATGAAGAAGAATTTAAAGATTTCATCTCTTCAAATGACATCCCTTCTAAGATTGAAAAAGAAATTAATATAGCTCAACAAAAGCAAAAAGAAGTTTATGAAGTAATCGAAGAAGAAGTTGAACTTGAGGACTTAACACTTGTAGAAATTACAGAAGAGCAAAGATCAATGGCAAAGAAAGTTTATATTGCTCTTGGTATCTCCTTACTTCTTTCAATTGCAATTATTATTGTTGCCGCAATTACAAAAATTAATTACTTCTATTTTGGTTTAATTTTACCTGCAGCATTCTTATTCTTTATTATCACAAAATTTAGAAAAAAGAATGGACTTTAATTAAAAAACCTGCCAAACTAGCAGATTTTTTATATATTTCCATTTTCTTTTAAATATTTTAAAACTTTTTTTGAAGCGTTAAATCTATGAGAAATTTGATTTTTTTCATCAGGAGGAAGTGTCGCTACGCTATGTTTATAACCATTAGGAACAAAGATTGGATCATATCCAAAGCCATGTTCACCTTCAACTTTTGAATTTATATAGCCTTCCATGATTCCTTCAAAATCAAGTCGCTCACCTTTAAAATTTAAATTTAATAAAACAATGTGACATGTGAATCTAGCTTTTGAATTTGCGTGATTTAAAGAAAGAAATTTATTTAGTTTTTCTTGGCCACCATTTTCTAAAGCATATCGATGTGAATAAATTCCAGGAAAATGATCTCCAAGCTCATCAATCTCAATTCCAGAATCATCGCTCATTACAGGAAGAGAAGTGAAATGAGTTACAGCTTCAGCTTTTATAAAAGCATTTTCAGCGTAAGTTTTACCATTTTCTTCAGGGTCAATCTGAATTCCTACATCTTTTAAAGAAAGGAGTTCAACTTTTCCTTCAAACATTGCACTCAATTCTTCAACTTTATGAGCATTATTTGTAGCAACAACAATTTTTAACATATGAGAATTTTAAACCATTTATAAAAGAAAAATAAATAATAATTTGAGTTGCAAGCAAATAAAAATCTCCAATAAATGGAGACAATTTCATTCAACTGGAGCAGGTGACGGGAATCGAACCCGCGTAATCAGCTTGGAGGGCTGATGCTCTACCATTAAACTACACCTGCA
>CAMNHN010000019.1 GCA_946539555.1 uncultured Mollicutes bacterium
AAGTTATTTTAAAATTAATAAAAGAGGAGAAGAAGTTCAATATACATACTTCGGAGGTAACTTCATAAATATAAATATGAGTCTTTTTATTGAAGACAATAATCTTTGTTTTTCAAATTTGCATTCGGTTATTGCTATTCCTTTAAGTGATTTAAAAGAAGCAACTAAAATTAAAAGAAGAATTATAATTCCCAATCGGAATAAAGATGTTCGATTTAATGATGAAAAATATAAAAAATATAAGATTTATAGAGAAAAAAGTACATATAGTTGTTTAAATTATTATGAGATTCGTTTTGTCCATAACGATGAAGAATTTTTCTTTGCTTTACCATCTTATGACTTTGATGAGTTTATTAAAATAATTAATAATGAAATTCCAGTTATTGGATAATAAAATATAATAAAGAGGGTAATATGAAAGTTGCATTTGTTTCAGGGAGATTTGAACCAATCCATAAAGGACATCAACTATTAATTGATGAAGCTTTTAAGCTAGAAAAGAATGTAGCCATTTTAATTTGCTCATCTCAAGAAAGTAGAACGCGCCAAAACCCTCTTTCATATGAAGAAAGAAAAGAATTAATTAAAAAAATATATCCTAAAGCTATCATAATACCTGTTCCAGATATGGGTATCGGAAACAACGAAAAATGGGGAGATTTTCTTTTAGATACATTAAAAAAATATGATTGTGAACCTACATTTTTTGTTACTGGCGAAGAAGAAAGAAGAGAATCTTGGTTTAGAAAAGAAATTTTAAAAGAAATGAAAATTATTAAAATTTCTAGAAGTAAAATTGTGATTTCAGCTACTAAATTAAGAAAAGATATTAGAGAAAATAATATAAACAAAATTAAAGAATTTTTACCTCAAGAAATTGTTGATGATGTATTAAAATTACAAGATATATTTGTGCAAAGTGAAAAAGAAACTTTTACAAAAAGTATTTAATTTATTTGTTTTACTTTAGTAAAAAAGATGTATTTATTCTTTATTTTTCGCTCATTTTGATTTATTATTTTATTTGAGTGTTGAAAGCGCTTTCATAGGAGGAATAATTTATGGACTACAATGCCAAAAGCATTCGAAATGTGGCCATCTTTGGCCATCAAGGCAGTGGTAAAACTAGTTTAGTTGAATCACTTTATGCTACCGTTTACAAAAAAGAAAAAGGATCAGTAGAAAAAGGAACAACAGTTTCTGATTTTACACCAGAAGAAAAGAAAAGATTAATGAGCATCTCTACAAGTGTCGTCCCATTAATTTATAGAGATCACAAAGTTAATTTGCTTGATATTCCTGGTAATGATGACTTTGTTTATGAAAGAATTGCTGCATCAAATGCAGTCAAAGGCGCAATTCTTGTCATCAATGCTGGTGCAAAAGTTGAAGTTGGAGCTGTTAAAGCTTATAAAACTTTAAGAAAAAAAGGCATTCCTTTTATTGTCTATGTCAATAAAATGGATAAAGATTATCCAGATTATGAAGATATTTTAAATGATATTCATGCAAAATTAGGAAAATCATGTATTCCATTCACATTACCACTTGGTCATGCTGATAAATTTGATGGAATTATTAATGTCGTCGATTTAAAAGCTAGAAGATATAATGGAAAAGAATGTGTCGATGATGAAATTTATGAAGATAAAAAAGCAAAAGTTTTTGAACTTCATAATTCAATTTGTGAAGCAGTTGCTGTTACTGATGATGCTTTACTTGATAAATTCTTCTCAGGTGAACCATTAACAAATGCAGAAATTCATGAAGGTTTAAGAAAAGGTGTTTTAAATGGTGACTTATATCCAGTCCTATTCGGAAGTGCTTTAAATAATATAACAATAAATACCTTACTTAATATGATGATCGACTACTTACCAAGTCCAGCAGATTTAAAACCATATATTGCTAAAGACTTAAATGGTAAAGAAGTTGAAGTCAACACAGATGAAAAAGCTCCATTCTCATCATTTATTTTCAAAACATCAGTTGACCCATATTTAGGAACAATTAACTATATTAAAGTTACTAGTGGAACAGTCAAAAATGGTGATGAAGTCTATTGTCCAAACAACAAATCATATGTTAAAGTTTCACTTGCTCAACCATGTGGAAAAGATATGCAAACAATGGATTATGCAGTTGCAGGAGATATCGTTTGTTTAACAAAACTTCCAGAACTTGACACTGGTTTTACACTTTGTGACAAGAACAATATAGTTCAATTTAAGCCTATTAACTTCCCAACAGCTGTTTTCTATAGAGCAGTTGCTGCTGAAAATAAAAAAGAAGAAGAAAAACTTGGTGCAGCACTTTCTAAGATTTCAAAAGAAGATCCAACTCTTGAAATTAAAAGAAATGCTGAAACAAAGCAATTATTAATTGGTGGTGTTTCAGAATCTCACGTCAATTATGTTTTAAGCAAGATTAAATCTCAATTTAATGTCGCTATTACAACAGATGATCCAAAGATTTGTTATCGTGAAACCATTAAAGCTGAAGCAAATGGTAATGGACGTTACATTAAACAATCTGGTGGTTCAGGTTTCTATGGTGTCGTCGAAATGAAATTTGCTCCAAGTGATGAAATTTCATTCTCTGAAGAAGTTTTTGGTGGCGCAGTTCCTAAAAATTACTTCCCAAGTATTGAAAAAGGCTTCTATGAAGCATTAAATGAAGGCTTACTTGCTGGCTTCCCAGTCATCAATTGTAAGGCAGTCTTACTTGATGGTAAATATCACCCAGTTGATTCAAACGAATTAGCATTTAAGATGGCATCAATTCTTGCTTTCAAAGATGCATACATGAAAGCAAAACCAACAATTCTTGAACCTATTTTAAGAGTCTTCATTTATGTTGATAATGTCTATATGGGCGATGTATTAAATGACCTCAATTCAAGAAGAGGAAGAATCCAAAATATCGTTGATCAAGAAGACGATTCAACAATGATTGAAGTTTTAATTCCTGAATCAGAAACACTTGATTACGTTACAAAACTTAAAGTCTTAACTCAAGGTAGTGGATACTTTGTAAGAGAATTTGAAGCTTACGAAGAAGTTCCTGCTCAACTTAAAGATAAAGTAATTAAAGAAAATTCATTACTTAATAAGCAATAAGAGAAACGAGGGAAACCTCGTTTTTCTTTAAAATATTTGAGATTTGCAAGGTTTTTGAATTAAAATTTTGTAGTTAATGCAGATTAATATAGCATTTTAATGCTATATTTAATATAATACATACATATGGATACAAAAGAACATTTTACTTTGGATGAGTCGTTTGATTTTAAAATAATAAAAGACTTGTCATTAGATCAATTAAATATTTTAAGTAGCGATGTTAGAGAATTAATCATCGATAGATGTAGTGAATTTGGTGGTCACTTATCTAGTAATTTAGGAATTGTAAATTTGACAATTGCTCTTTTTAGATCGTTCGATTTTAATAAAGACAAAGTTATTTTTGATATTGGTCACTATACATATCCATATAAAATTTTAACAGGAAGACCACTTAGAAATTTAAGACTTGAAAATGGTACAGATGGTTTTCAAAGAATGAACGAATCTAAATACGATTTTTATGATGCAGGGCATTCTTCAACATCGATTTCAGCATGTGTTGGGTTTGCGAAAGCTAGAGATTTTAAACGTGAAAATTATCATTGTTTAGCGGTTGTTGGAGATGGTGGAATTGCTAATGGTCTTTGCTTTGAAGCTCTTAATAATTTAATTGTTGATAATACGAAAATAATCATTATTTTAAACGATAATGAGATGTCAATTTCTCCAACAATTGGAGGACTATCTTGTATATTAAAAGGCATCAAATATAATCCTTTTGCAAGTTATGTTTTTAAAGATGCAAACTTCGAATATATCGGACCAGTTGATGGCGATAATTTTAAAGAAATGGCAAAAGCTTTTGAAAGGGCTAAAAAGACAAAAAGATCTGTTTTAGTACATGTTAAAACTAAAAAAGGTCTTGGATATAAATACGCTGCTGAAGATAAAACAGGTGAATTCCATTATGTAAATCCTTTTGAAAAAGATACTGGCCATCCTAAATCAAATTTCAAATTAGGTATTGCTAGTTTTTCTGAAACTTTTGCTAGTTTAATGGATGAAGAAATGGCAAATAATAAAAATGCGATTGCAATTTGCCCTTCAACAACGGTTGGTGCTGCATTAACTGAAGTCTTTTCTAAATATCCGCTTAGAACTTTTGATTGTGGAATTAGTGAAGAACATAGTGCAGTTTTTGCTGCTTCACTTGGAGTAAATGGTTATCACCCATATTTATTCATGTATTCAACTTTTTTACAAAGAGCATATGATGAAATAATTCATGATATTACTCGTCTAAATGTTCCTTGTACAATTTTGATTGATAGAGCTGGTTTAGTAGGAGCAGATGGAGAAACACATCAAGGAATTTATGACGATTCTTTCTTTTTTTCTATTCCTAATATCGCACTAGCAATGCCTCATGATATCGAAGATGCAAAAAAATTATTTAAACTTGCAACAACTTATGATCATCCATTTGCAATAAGGTTTACGCCAAATTATAAAGTTAAAAATGATGATTTTACTTCAACTAAAAATATTAAATTTGGTTCATGGGAAGTTGTTAAAAAAGGTAAAAATAAGAAAGCTGTTATTCTTTCTATAGGACCTCATATTAACGATATTTATCGTATTTTTAAAGATGATGAAAATGTAACAATAATTAATGCACTTTTCATGAAAGAATATAATAAAGAAGAGATAGAAAAGTTATCTTCATATAAAAAAGTTTATATTTATGACCCCTATGGCGTTGAAACAGGATTCTGCTCAAATGTTTTACTTGAATTAAATAGAATTAATTATAAAGGAAAAGTTAAAACTAGAGCCATTCCATTACAATACATCACAAAAGGAACAAAAGAAGAACAAGAAAAGAGAATTTCTGTTGATGTAGATTCTTTTGTTTCTGATTTTAAAGAATTTATTGCTCAATGAAAGTAGAAGTTCTAAAACCTATTTCTTATTGCTTTGGTGTAACTAAAGCTATAGATACAGCATTAAAAATTAGAGAAGAATACAAAGATAATGATGTATATTTTTTTGGTGACCTAGTACATAATAAATTTGTTATCGATTATTTTAAAGAAAAAGGAATTAAGGTTATTCCTTTTAATGAAGAAAATGCTTTTAATCAATTAGAAAGATTTAAAAGTGATGATATTGTCATTTTTAGTGCCCATGGACATAATGAAAAATATGAAGAATTATTAAAATTAAAAGGAATAAAATATTTTGATACAACTTGTGTTAAAGTTAAACAAATTTTAAACATCATTCAAAATAGTAATAGAGAAATTATTTATATTGGGAAAAAAAGACATCCTGAAACATTTGCTTCTCTATCATATTCAGATAAGATTTATCTATATGAATATGGAAAAGAATTTGATTTTTCACAATTGAATTCTGATAATCCAATAGTATTAAATCAATCGACTTTAAGTTTTTTAGAATTAACAGACATTTTTAATATTATTCAAAAAAACCTTCCAAAAGCCACTATTTATGATGAAATATGTGGTGCGGCAAGAATTAGACAAGAAAATATTTTAAAAATTCATGACAAATTTGATCTCATAATTGTTGTTGGAGATTCAAATTCAAGCAATTCAACTAAGCTTTTTGAAATTTCAAATTCGTGTAACAAAAAAGCAAAAACTATTATGGTTGCAAATCTTGATGAACTTAAAAAAATAGATTTAAAAGAATTTAAGTCAGCTGTTTTAACTAGTGGAACTAGTACACCTCTTGTTATAATTAACGAGATAGAAGAATATCTGAGGAACCTTTAGTATGAAAGAAGAATTCAAATTAAAAAAACCAATTAACCATATTGCTTTTATTATGGATGGAAATGGCAGATGGGCAAAAAAGAGATTGCTTCCTCGAACTGCTGGGCATAAAGAAGGTTGCAAAAGAATTGTTGAAGTCATCAGATTTTGTAAAAAGTTAGGTGTAAAATGCGTTACACTTTATGCTTTTTCAACTGAAAATTGGAATAGACCAAAATCAGAAATTGATTTTCTTTTTAGATATTTAAAAGAGTTTTTTGACGATTATATTCAAGAATTTATTGATACAAAAGTCAGAGTTAGAACAATGGGTGATTTGTCTAGATTACCTGAAGATACAGTTAAAACAATCGAAAGAGCAAAAGAATTAACAAAAGATTGTGATCAACTTGTTTTTAATATTTGTTTAAATTATGGTTCACAACAAGAAATAGTTAAAGCTGCAAAAGAAATTGCTCAAGATTATAAAGATGGAAAATTAAATTTAGATGATTTAAATCCAGAAACTTTTAATAGTTATCTTTATAGCAAAGATTTACCAAAAGTTGATTTAATGATTAGAACTAGCGGAGAAGAAAGGTTATCTAATTTTATTCTTTATCAAGTTGCTTACGCTGAATTTGTATTTACAAAAACATATTGGCCTGATTTCAGAGAAAACGAACTTATTGAGTGCTTAAAAGAATATGAAACTCGTGATAGGAGATATGGAAAAATCGAAGAATAAACAAAATATTGAATGTTTTTAGTTGACAGATACATTTAAATAAATGTATATTTATTACGTTAAATTAATTAACATTCGTTGAGTGCCCATTGGCATTCATATTTTTTTGAAGGGGGTCTTTGATGGAAGAACTTGATCAAGTTAGAACTCTGATTTCAGAAGAAATTTCTAAAAAAGGTTTTGATTTATATTCGTTTAAATATCTTGCAAAGAAGAAGACTTTAGAAATCATAGTTGATAGATTAGAACCTATTAATCTTGACGACATTACTGAAGTTTCAAATCTAATCAGTGATTTGCTTGACAAACACGATTTCACTGATGATGCATATGTTTTAGATGTTTCAAGTTTGGGTATCGAAAAACCAATTGCTTTAGAAAAATTAGACCTTTATGTAGGGCAATATGTAAATTTGCATTTAATAAACCCATATAAAGGACTCAATACGATTGAAGGTAATTTAGATTTAGTTGATGAAAATAATGTCAGCATCAGCTATAAAGATAAAACTCGTTTAGTAAAATGCGAGATATTAAGAAAAGACATTGATAAAGCCAGATTAGCTATTAAATTTTAGGAGAAATTTATGAGAAAAAGTCAAACAGGACTTAAAAAGTCAGCATTTATTGAAGCAGCCCAAGCCATGGGTTCAGAAAAAGGCGTCTCAGAAGAAGCATTATTAGCAGCATTAGTTGAAAGTTTTAGAGTTACTTTTGCTAAAAAGATTGAAGACGAATTCAGAGTCGAAAAACCATTTGGAAAATCAAAAGCTAAGGAAACTGTTAAACTTCCTGATGCTTTAATTAGAACTGAAATCGACTTAAAGAAAGGTAAAATTGAAGTCTATCATCAATGGTTAGTTGTTAATGATGATGATGTTCAAGATGATTACCTTGAAATCGGATTAGAAGATGCTAAAGCAAAGAATCCAAAATTAAAAGTCGGCGATTATTATGAGGAAGAATTAGATTTCAATAATCTCAATAAAGTCGATGTTAATCGTTTTGTCTCATGCTTCAGACAAAAGATTTCAAAAGCTGAAAAAGATGCTTTACTTGCTTCATTTGAAAATAAAATTGGTAAAATTGTTACCGCTGATGTTGAAAAATTTGATGATAAGAAAGTATTAGTAGTTAATCTTGGAAAAACAAGCGCTTCACTTTATAAGAGTGACTTAATTGGAGATGAAAAATTCCAACAAGGAGACAAAATCAAAGTATTTGTTGTTGGTTTTGAAAAAGATGAAAAGAAAGGTCTCACAATTAAAGTTTCAAGAAGTTGTGATGACTTCTTAAGATGTCTTTTTGAACAAGAAATTCATGAAATTTACGATGGTACCGTCATTATTAAAGATGTTAAACGTTTACCAGGTAAAAGAAGTAAAGTTGCTGTTTATAGTAACGATCCAAACGTTGATCCAAGTGGTGCATGTATTGGTCAAAACGGTAACAGAATTCAAACAATCGTTTCTCAACTTGGAAATGGTGGTAAAGAAAAAGAAAAGATTGATGTTATCACATGGAATCCAAATTTAGGACTTTATCTTGCTGAAATCTTAAAACCAGGAAAAGTTTTAGGAATGAATATTAATGAAGATGAAAAAGTCGCCACAGTAGTTTGTGAAGATGGAACTGGCACATTTGCTATCGGATTCAAAGGTGCTAATGTTGTTCTTGCTTCAAAATTAACTAATTATAAAGTTAAAGTTTTAGATGAATCTCAAGCTCTTGAAGAAGGCGTTACTTATAAACCTCTTGAAGAATTTGAAATCGAAGCTAAAGAAGAAGAAAGACGTAGATTCAGAGAAAGACAACAACAATTAATGGCTAGAATGTCTCAACTTAATCCAACTGCTTCTGAAGAAGAAAGCGTTGAAGAAGTTTCTGAAGAAGTTGAAGAAACAGTTGTTGAAGAAACTCCAGTTGCTCCAGTTGTGGAAGAAGTTAAAGTTGAAACTCCAGTTGTTGAAGAAACAAAAGAAGAAGTTGAAGAACCAACTCCTGTTGTAGAAGAAAAAGTTGAAACAAAACCAGTTGAAGAAGTTGAAAAGAGAACAGTCAAAACAACTACAACTCTTGAATCACTTGAAAAACTTTTAGATGAAGAAAAGAAGATGTCTGAAAAGAAATCTACAAGTAAGAAAAAATATAAGAAAGAAGACAAAAAGTCTGCAGATTCTGATTTAATTTCCGAAAATCAAGAAAGAAAACCTGTAACAAAGATGGATATTTATACCGAAGAAGAATTACAACAACTTGATGAAGAATCAGAGAACTACGACGATTACGAAGAAGAAGATTACAGCGAATACGATTCAGACGATTATTACGATGAATAAAATGAAAAAAATTCCAACTAGAAGATGTGTAGTAACTAAAGAAGTATTTCCTAAAGAGGAATTATTTCGAGTTGTTAGAACGCCTAGTGGTGAAGTCATATTAGATATGACTGGTAAAGCTAACGGTAGGGGAGCTTACGTTTCAAAAAGAGAGGAAACTATTGAACTTGCTAGAAAGAAAAAAGTTTTAGATAAAGCTTTGGAAATTGAAGTTCCAAACGAAATCTACGACAGAATGATTCTATTCTTAAAAATGAAATAGTTCGAGGAAGGAGGATTTTATGAAAAGTAAAAACAAAAATTTTGATAACAAGGAAAGAGCAACAAATATTCAAACAAAAGGGAATAATGCAAAATCCTTAAATAAGGTTAATAATGGTGTTTTTGTCTTCACAAAATCACTCACTGTCGGAGAACTTGCAAAAGAATTAAACGTTAACGCAAGCGATATTATTAAAAAATTATTCCTTCAAAAGAAATTAGTAACAATCAACCAATATCTTGATGATGATACAATCGGAGAACTTTGTCTTGAATTTGGTTACGATTTTAAAAAGGAAGAAATTGTAAACGCTGAAGATTTTGAAAAAGTAACTATCGATGATAAAGAAGAAGACCTTGTAGAAAGACCTCCTGTAGTTACTGTTATGGGTCACGTTGACCATGGTAAAACGACTTTAATTGATGCAATAAGAAATTCAAATCTTGTTGCTTCTGAAGTTGGTGGCATTTCTCAAGAAATTGGTGCTTATCAAAAGACAATTAATGGACATAAAATTACATTCATTGATACTCCAGGGCACGAAGCTTTCTCTGCTATGAGAAGTCGTGGTGCTAGTGTTACTGATATTGTTGTTTTAATTGTTGCTGCTGATGATGGTGTCATGCCTCAAACAATTGAAGCCATTGATCACGCTAAGGCTGCAAATGCTCCTATCATTGTTGCAATTAATAAAATGGATGTTCCAGGAGCAAATCCTGAAAGAGTATTAAATCAATTACTTGAACACAACATCGTTACTGAAAATTTTGGTGGTGATGTTTTAAGTGTTGAAATCTCAGCTAAAAAGAAACAAGGAATCGATGAATTACTTGATACAATTCTTTTACAAGCAGAAATGCTTGAACTTAAGGCTAACCCAAAACGTTATGCAATTGGTACAGTTTTAGAAGCTGAACTCGATAAAGGCGAAGGCCCAAAAGCTACACTTTTAGTTCAAAACGGTACACTTTTTAATGGAGATTACGTGGTTGTTGGTACAACTTATGGTAAAGTCAGAAGAATGACAAATGAATATAGACAAATCATGAAAGAAGCTTTACCAGGCACTCCATGTAGTGTTATTGGCTTAAGTGAAGTTCCTCTTGCTGGTGATAGATTTATGGCTTTCCCAACTGAAAAAGATGCAAAAGATATTGCTGAAAAGAGAAGATTAAAGAAAGTCAACGAAGAAAGAGCTCAAAATAGTGGTGTCACATCACTTGATGATCTTTATACAAAGATTAATGAAGGTCAACTCACTCAAATTAATATTGTTTTGAAAACAGATTCAACTGGTTCAGCTGAAGCTGTTAAAGCAAGTTTAGAGAAATTAAATAATGATCAAGTAAAAGTTAATATTATTAGATCAGCTGCTGGTGCGATTACAGAAAGTGATATTTTACTTGCTAGTGCATCTGGAGCTATTATTTATGGATTTAATGTTAGACCAAGCGCAATTATTAAAAAGAAAGCCGAAGAAGAAAAAATTGAAATTAGATTACACAGAATCATTTATGCTTTGATTGAAGAAATGCAAGATGCTATTAAAGGTAAAATGAAAAAAGAAGAAATCGAAAAAGATTTAGGTCAAGCCGAAGTAAGAAGCGTTTTCAAAGTTTCAAAAGTTGGTGCTATTGCTGGATGTATGGTTACTGATGGCTTAATTAAAAACACAGCATTATGTAGAGTTTTAAGAGATGGTGCTATTGTTTATGAAGGCAAGATTGATTCTTTAAAGAGATTCAAAGATGATGCTAAAGAAGTTAAACAAGGCTTTGAATGTGGTATTAAAATTGAAAATTTCAATGATGTTCATGAAGGTGATATCATTGAAGCTTATGAAAAGGTAGAAAAAGAATAATGGCAAAAAGTAATAAAGATGTCGAAAGAATCAAGAGCTTGATTGCTAGAAATGTGAAAGACATTGTTAGTTATGAAATCAAAAATGAAAACATTGGTTTTATGACTGTTACAGATGTTTTTGTAAGCAGCGATCATTCTTATTGCAAGATTTATGTGTCTTTCTTAAATAATGCTAAAAATAGTATCGAAACTCTCAACAGAGCTAAAGGATATGTAAGAAGTTCATTAGCTAAAAAAGTAAACATGAGAAGAGTTCCAGAAATTACATTTGTTCTTGATGATAGTTATGAAAAGCAAAAACATCTTGAAGAATTAATTTCAAAAGAAAGCGCAGAAATAGAAAATTTTAAAAAGTGAGAAATTCTCACTTTTTTAATTTAATTGAGGTTTTGCAAGGTTTTTACTCAAAAATTATGTATTTTATACCATTTATTAAAGTTGAATTTAATAACATAATTCATTATAATTTTTAATATGAAATCTTTTTTAATTAAGAATTTTGATGACATTCCTACAAACATTCAAGATCTATCACTTGTTTTTGGACTTTTTGATGGAGTTCATAAAGGTCATCAAGGATTGATTAATTATTCTTATAAAAATTCGAAGAATAAAAAGATTGGTGTTTTAACATTTGATAAAGCTCTTAAAGAAACAAGTTGTTCTTTGATGAGCTTAGAAGATAAGAAAACTGAGCTTTCTAAACTTCCTATTGATTATTTATTTATTTTAGTTTGCGATGAAAATTTAAAGAGAATGAGCCATGAAACTTTTTTGAATTTAGTTTTAAAAAAGTTAAAACCAAGTACAATTTTTTGTGGAAGTGATTTTCGCTTTGGGTATAAAGCACTTGGTGATGTTGCTTATTTAAAAGAGCATTTTTCAAACGTAAACGTTTTTGATTTTGTCGAAGATGATGATGGAAATAAGATTTCTTCTAGAAGTATCAAAGATTTAATTTCTAATGGCGAAATCGAAAAAGCAAATAATTATTTAACTCGTCCATTTCAAATTGATGGAAAAGTTGTTTCTGGCCTACATAATGGCCATGATCTAGGTTTTCCTACAGCAAATATTTCTCCTGATATAAATTATGTTCTTCCTAAAAATGGAGTTTACTTTACTAAAATTGAATTAGAGAATAAGAAAATCATTGCAGTCACAAATATTGGCGTTCATCCATCAATTAGTAAACTTGATAAACCTATCATTGAAGCTCATATTATTGGAGAAAATGAGGATTTATATAATAAAAATGTAAAACTTTATATATATAAAAAGGAAAGAGATGAAATAAATTTTAAAAATTTAGAAGAATTAAAGAAACAAATTCAAAGCGATAAAGAAAACTGTATTAAATATTTTTCAAAATCAGATTTACACAAATAATCTATTTTGATATTATATTAAGGCTACTTTAGTCCAAGGTTATCGAATTCCCAACGTTAGCCATAGATTAAAGCGTATCATTAATGAAAGGGGAAAAGAAAATGGCTGTTGGTAAAAATGAAAAAGCAGATTTAGTAAAACAATTTGGTAAGAACGAAAAAGATACTGGTTCAGTCCAAGTCCAAGTCGCTATCTTAACAAAAAGAATTGCTCATTTAACTGCTCACTTAAAAGCTAACGATAAAGATCACACCGCAAGAAGAAGTTTACTTGTTCTCGTTGGTCAAAGAAAATCTTTATTAAGATATCTCGAAAGAGAAGACAGAGAAGCCTATCTCAAATTAATTTCTGAACTTGGTTTAAGAAAATAATTGATGAGAAGCCAACTAAAAGGTCATATAATAAATATGACCTTTTATTATTATGGAAAAAGCTTATTCAAATTTAAAATACTATAAAAAAGAGCTCATTTTGGGCCCTTTATTTAAAATGCTCGAAGTTGTCTTTGAACTTTCGATGCCTTTTTTGATGGCTTTTATAATTGATCATGGAATAGAGAAAGCTATAACTTATAAAGATTATTCTGCTATATATGTTCCTGGTTTAATTATTTTAGGTTTATGTGTTTTAGGATTTTTCTCAACTTTAGTTTGCCAATACTTTGCTTCAGTAGCTTCACAAGGATTTGGCACGAGATTAAGAAATAGTATTTTTAATAAAGTACTTAATTTAGATCTTGAAGATGCTGAAAAAATCGGAAGCGGAAAACTAACAAACATGATAACTACCGATGTAAATCGACTTCAAGTTAGCGTAGCAATGTTAATTAGATTAGTTTTGAGAGCTCCATCAATTGTTGTCGGATCTTTGATTTGTGCTTTTATTATTAATTGGAAAATTGCTTTCATTTTTCTTGGAGTTGTTGTTTTGATATCCTTTATCATGCTTTTTATTATTTATCTTTCTTCAAAACAGGTTTTAAAAGTACAAAAAACCTTAGATGAAATCATTGAAACAACCAGTGATTCATTAAATGGAACACGTGTTATTAGAACTTTTAATAATGAAGAAGATGAAATAAAAAAATATAAAAATAAAACAAAAAAATACTTTGATGAAATTAAGATTTCAAACATCATTAATGCTTTAACCAATCCTTTGACTTATCTAATTATTAACGCTGCAATTATTTTGATAATTTATTTTTCAAGTTCAGAGATAATTGCTCAAAGCGGCTTAACAAAAGGTGAACTGACTAGTTTAATTTCTTATCTTACTCAAATACTTACTGCACTTGTTGTTGTATCAAATTTGGTTGTAATTTTTACAAGAGCTTTTGCAAGTAAACACAGAGTAGATATGTTATTAAAATTAGAAAGTGATATTTCTAAAAATGGTACTTATATTTGTAAAAACCTTGCAAAAACCCAACCAATTTTAGAATTTAAGAATGTAGATTTCAAATATAAAGAAGCTATAAACAATACTTTAGAAGATTTAAATTTCGAAATTTTAAAGGGTGAAACTGTTGGAATTATTGGTGGAACTGGATCAGGAAAATCTACACTTATTAAACTTATTGATAGGTTATATTCACCTAGCAGTGGAGAAATTATATATAAAGGAAAAGATATTTCTGATTATGATTTTAAAGAGCTCAAGAAAGAAATAAGTATTGTTAATCAAAAGTCAGTTTTATTATCAGGAACAATTAAATCAAATTTAAAACTTGCTAAAGACGATGCAACAGATGAAGAAATTATTAACGCATTAAAAGAAGCATCAGCTTATGAATTTGTAATGAATAAAACTGGAAAAATAAATGAAATAGTAGAAGAAGATGGAATGAATTTTTCAGGTGGTCAAAGACAAAGATTGTGTATTGCTCGAGGAATTTTAAAAGCAAATGAGATTCTAATACTTGATGATTCATATAGTGCTTTGGATTATTTAACTGAGAAAGAAATAAATAATAATTTAAAGAAAAAAACAGATATTACAAAAATTATAATTTCTCAAAGAATTTCTTCTTTAATGAATGCAGATAAAATTATTGTAATGTATCATGGAAAAATTGATTCAATTGGAACACATAAAGAACTTTTAGAAAAATCTAAATTATATAAAGAGATTTATGAATCTCAAACGAGGGAAAAATAATGAAGAATATAAAATTATTATTTCCATATTTGAGTAAGCATAAAATCTCATTAATAGCTTCATTGATATTTGCGATAATATTCGACGTTTCTTTAGTTTTGCTTCCTTTGACAAATGCAAAAATGATAGATGCTATAACTTCACTTATTGGAACATCAAATAGTTTAAGTGATACTGATTTCTTTAAATATTTAATAATCTCGATAATTTTTGTTGCCTTAGTTTTAGTTTTTAATTTCCTTTTTGAAACTATGGTTAACACAGTAGTAGAAAAAATAAATGTTGAATTACGAAATGATGTCTTTGAAAAGATCAATAAAGTTAGTGTTAAATATATTGATTCGCATAATCACGGGGATTTAGTTTCTAGATGTGTTACAGATACAGAAAATATTAACAATGCTTTGATTTCATCATTTAGACAAATGTTCCAAGGAATTGTAGTTTTATTAGCAACTTTAATTATCATGTTTATTTATAATTGGATCTTAGCATCAGTAGTACTTATATTAATTCCATTTGGTTTTGTTTTAAGCTATTTTGTTGCAAAAAATTCAAATAAAAATTTTAAAAAGCAAGCTAATATTAATGGTTTATTAAGCGGGAAAGCACTTGAAACTTTTAAGAATTTAGATTTAGTTAATTCATTAAATAGCGGAGAGAAAATATTCGGCGACTACTCAAAAGTAAATGATGAATTAAATATTGTTGGTCAAAAGGCACAATTTGTTAGTTCATTTACAAATCCAACAACACGATTAGTTAATAATTCTACTTATGCAATTGTTGGTGTTGTTGCTTCTGTTTTATGTGTTGTTAGTGCTGATTCATCAAATATTTTACTTGGTGCAAGTTGTACTGTAGGAACAATTTTAGCTTTCATTCAATATTCAAATCAATTTGCAAAACCATTTAACGAAATATCAAGTTGTATCTCAGAAATCCAAACTGGACTTTCTTCTTTAGAAAGAATTAAAGAAATTTTTGATGCTGATTTTGATATAGATAATGGAAATGAAGAAATTTCTAAAAATGCAAAAATAATTGAGTTTTGCAAGGTTTTCTTTGGATATGATAAGGAAAAATTAATAATTAATGATTTTAATTTAGATATTAAGCAAGGACAAAAAGTGTCATTAGTTGGTCCAACTGGTTGTGGGAAAACAACAATCATTAATTTACTTTTAAGATTTTATGATCCTGCAAATGGTGAAATAAAAGTTGACGGTAAGAGTTTAAGCGACATAAAAAAGAGTAGTTTAAGAGAAAGCTTTGGAATGGTTCTTCAAGATACTTGGATTTTTAACGGAACAGTTTTTGAAAACATTGCATATGGGAAAAAAGATGCAACAATTGAAGAAGTTGAAGCGATTGCAAAAGAGATTAATATCTACAACTTCATTAAGAGATTACCAAATGGTTTTGATACAAAAATCAGCGATAAGAGTGGATTAAGTATTGGCGAAAAACAATTAATTTGTATTGCAAGAGTTGCTCTTATGAAGCCAGACATGATGATTTTAGATGAAGCTACAAGTAATATTGATACGCGAAATGAGATTAAAATTTCAGAAGCATTTAACAAGATGATGGAAGGGAAAACATCGATTGTTATCGCTCATAGATTATCTACAATTAAAAATAGTGATTTGATTATAGTTATGAATAAAGGCTCTATTATCGAAATAGGAAACCATAAAGAATTACTACAAAAGAATGGTTTTTATGCAAGCCTTTATAATGCTCAATATTCAAATTAAAAATAAATTATGGTATATTAATTAAAGTTTATGGAAAGTAATTTAATTGCAGTTTTAAAAGCCATTTTTTATGGATTTATAGAGGGAATCACAGAGTGGCTTCCTATATCATCAACTGGTCACTTAATAATCGGTAACTCATTTTTAGGCACATCTGAAATGTACGGAGCCGATTTTTGGTCATTTTTTGAAGTAGTTATTCAACTTGGCGCAATTTTAGCTGTTGTTTTCCATTTCTTCTGGGATCTTAATCCTTTCAATTTCAAATTAACAAAAAAAGAAAGAGTAAAGGTTTTTGAACTTTGGCTAAAAATTATTATTGGTGTTTTACCTGCAGGAATAATTGGTGTAGCAATGGAAATTGCAGGTTATGAATCTGTTCTTGATAATGTTTATATTGTTGCAGCAACACTTGTATTTTATGGTATAGCTTTCATAATTATTGAGCATATCAGACTTAAAAAGGAAAAAGATTTCTTAGTTTTAAGAGAAATGACTTTTTATTCACATCATCAAAGACTTTATAAATACGACAAAGCTATCGATTTAGATTATAAAATTGTTTTAGTCATTGGTGTTGCACAAATTTTAAGTTTAATTCCTGGAACTTCAAGAAGTGGTATAACAATTTTAGCTGCTTTACTTCTTGGTTGTTCTAAAACATGTGCTGCTCAATATAGTTTTTATCTTTCAATTCCAGTTATGCTTGGTGCATCAATTATTAGATTAGTTTCATTCTTAAGATCACCTGTTGAATTATCTACAAATATGCTTATTTATATTTTTGTTGGAAGTGGTGTATCATTTGTAATTTCAATGTTAGTTATCATGTTCTTTATGAGAGTTATTCGTAAGCACTCATTTATAGGATTTGGTTATTATAGAATCGCATTAGGCGCTTTATTATTTGGGTTACTGTTTAGCGGAGTAATTCAACCTTATTTCTAGTTAAAATTGCATTATCAACAATAAGATTGTATTAAAATTTTCGATTTCTCTTAAAAACTTGTTTTTAAGGTGGAAATCGGATTTTTTTAAGTGTAAGATATTAAATGTTTAAAATTAAGAAAGAAGAAAAGATGGAAAAAAGAGTATTTGAAACAGAATTCTTCGGCAAGAAGTTAGTTGTAGAGACCGGAGAAATAGCAAAACAAGCAGATGGTGCTGTTTTTGTAAGATTTGATGACACTGTAGTTTTATCAACAGTTTGCTGCAGTGATGAACCAAAAGAGGGAGATTTCTTCCCATTAACTGTTGGATATGAAGAAAAGCAATATGCTATCGGTAGAATTCCAGGTGGATTTTTAAGAAGAGAAGGCAGACCAGGTGAACATGCAACATTAACTGCACGTTTAATTGATAGACCTATTAGACCAATGTTCTCTGATGGCTTTAGAAATGAAGTCCAAATTGTCAACGAAGTCATGAGTGTTGATTTAGACGCAACTCCAGAAATGACAGCTATGTTTGGATCTTCACTTGCTCTTTGCATTTCAGATATTCCATTTGATGGACCAATTGCAGGAGTTTATGTAGGAAAAGTTGATGGCGAACTCGTTATTAACCCAACTGTTGAACAAAGAGAAAGAAGTGTTTTAAACCTTGCTGTTGCTGGTACAAAAGAAGCGATCAACATGGTTGAAGCAGGCGCTCAAGAATTAAGCGAAGATGAAATGCTTGATGCTATCATGTTTGGTCATGAAGCAATTAAAAAACTTTGTGAATTCCAAGAATCAATTGTTAAAGAAATTGGAAAAGCAAAAAGAGAAGTCAGTTTATATGCACCAGATCCAGTTATTAAAGAAGATATTTATGCTAGAGTTGGTGAAAAAATGGTTAAAGCAATCTCCATTTTTGATAAACTCGAAAGACAAGCAGCAACTGATGCTTTGAGAAAAGAAATTACTGATGATTATGATTCTAGAGAATATAAAAACGAACAAGAACATAAATTAACTATGTTAATGGTCAATGAT
>CAMNHN010000020.1 GCA_946539555.1 uncultured Mollicutes bacterium
CATTAGTCAAAGAAAAGAAATGGTGGAACTTTTCTCTGATAATCTAAAAGGAAGAGTTGGACCATTCGAGGTAGTTTATACAAGAACAGATGAAGGAAGAGAAGCGCTCATAAAATGTCGTAAAAAATCCTTCTTAACACAAAATGAAAAGCTATTAAAAAGAAAGAAAATTATTTCTCGATTTGAATAAATTCACTTTGGCACCTAAATAATTCACTTGACCTCAAAAAAATTCACTTGTATCAAAATTGTACAAGACTGGCATCTTAGTACACAATCCTTGATGCAATTTGTGTTGAGGATTTTTTGTATCAAAAAAATTTATTAATGATACAATAAATGATACAAAAAATGATACAATAAAAAATCGTCAAAGCGATATTATTGGTCTAATTCAAATAACTCCTTCAATAACAAGAAAAGAAATAGCACAGACATTAAACATTTCAGAGCCAACGGTTGCTCGAGATTTATAAATGCTGCAAGAAATTGGTTTCATCAAAAGAAAAGGACCCAACAAAACAGGCTATTGGAGATAATGAAAGATGGCAAATAAAGAATTTAGAAACATTGAAGAATTTATTGAATGATACACTAGGAATGGTCCTACTCATGAAAACTATAATTATGATGGTGTAATATGGGGGAGGGAATTTTAGTATAAAAATAGAATCTTTAGAATTACTAGAGATACTATTGGACGCGAAGAAGAAATCCGAGTTAAATTCAATAAATCAAGTAAGGCATATATTCAACTATTTGAAATACCTGCTAACGGATATTCAAATGCTGATGGAAATAATTTAAGACATGTATTCAGGCATATTTGATGACGTAAACGACTTGCTTGATTATGGCAAGATAGATGGTGTTTTGCTTAGAAACATCATTGCTAGCGATCAAACCGATATTCTTGCAATTGATTAATTTCAAAGATAACAACTGAGACGATTTTAAGCCTTCATAAAAGAATATGGTGTTTAAAACATATTATAAGAAGAAGCTTTAATCAAACATAAAAAACCTTGCAAAAAGCAAATATTTTTATATTATTTATCGTATTCATCAAGGAAGGAATGATATTTTCCTCCTTTTTTATAGCCGAGAATCATATCAAGAGTTACGTTGTTTGCTCCACTAAATAGATTCTTTTCTATATCAGGAATCTCTTTTTTTAGATCTTTAATTAATTTCTTAATAAATAAGCGTCTACTATCTCCAATTCCATCAGCTGAGTGTGCGTTATTTTCAGTAAATTTACATGCGCATTGAATAAAGGTTAGATTGTTTTCTTTTCTAAATCTTATAATGTCTTTTTCTTTAATAAAAAACATAGGTCTAATTAATTCCATACCTTCATAATTTGTTGAATGAAGTTTTGGTAACATGGTTTGGAAAGAACCGCTTGATAAAAGATTCATTAAGGTGGTCTCAATTACATCGTCATAATGATGACCTAGTGCAATTTTATTGCACCCTAAAGACTTTGCTAAATTATATAAAGCTCCTCGTCTCATTTTTGCGCATAAAAAGCAAGGACTTCTATCTTGAGAATTTGCTATTTCAAAAATATTAGTGTTATGAATTTCGGCTGGTATATTTAACTTTTCTATATTTTCTTTAATAATGTTAAGTGTTTTTTCGCTATAACCGGGATTCATTACTAAATATTTTACTTCAAATTCGTACTTCATGAACTTTTTAAGGCACATAAAAAGCTTTGCCATAATCATCGAGTCTTTTCCGCCAGAAATACAAACACAAATTTTGTCTCCAGGTTTAATTAATTGAAACTCGTGAATAGCTTTTAGAAATCTCGACCATAGTGGCTGACGAAATTTTGTAGTAATTAAATTTTCATAGATGTCTACGTTATTTTCCATTTTCTTTTCCTTAAAATGAACTTAATAATTATATCTTAAAGAAAAACTAAAAAAAACATTTTACGTTTTAGGTATGGGATTTAAAATTATTATTCTTTATTAATAAATATATACAAAAAATTGAATTTGATTAAGTTACGTCTTATTTATATTTATAATAAAGAAGAAAGGAAAACAATGAAGAATAGTAAAAGTTTTAGCGCGACTTATTTACAAGAAGCATAGAGGATTACAACTTTAAATATAATGGTGCTGATTTTATAATATCTTCATTAACCAATTAAGAAGAAGTGAAAGAAAATATGACAAACAAAGAAAAAATGTTAGCAGGTAAAATCTATGATCCTAATACAGAAGAATTAGCGTCGCTAAGAGTTAAAGCTCATAAACTTTGTAAAGAATATAATGCTACTCTAGATGGCGAGATAGAAAAACGTGAGGCAATCTTAGATGAAATGGGTATTAAAAGAGGGAAGAATGTATTTTTACTCGGACCTATTTACATCGATTACGGTTGCTTTGTGACAATTGGAGAAAACAGTTTTGCAAATTTTAATTTAACCATTCTTGATACCTGCCCAGTTACAATTGGAAAGAATGTGTTTATGGGAACAGGAGTTAGCATTGTTACACCTCTCCACCCACTAAGATATCAAGATAGAAATCCGTTTGTTAGTGAAGAAGGCTACGTAACCGATAAAGAATATGGAAGTCCTATAACAATCGAAGATAATTGTTGGATAGCTTCAAATGTAACAATTTGCGGGGGAGTAACAATTGGAAGTGGATCTGTAATTGGAGCAGGCTCTATAGTTACAAGATCAATTCCTAAAAACTCTTTAGCTGTTGGCAATCCTTGTAAAGTAATAAGAAAAATAACTGAAGAAGATAGGATAAAAGAAAAGCTTTTATAAAATATAAAGAAACTAAAAAAAGGCGATTATTATTAATTGCCTTTTTTATGTGATATATATCACACTTTAATAATCAAAAACGTCGCAAAACCTAAATATTTTTAATAATTGTTATAATATTTTGTTTGTGTTTATATTCATATTTAACTTCATCCATTATTTTTTTGACCATCATAATTCCAAGACCACCAATTTGTCTTTCTTTAACAGATTGTGTAATATCTGGATCTTCATGAAGAAGTGGATTATATTCCTTTCCATCATCAATAAGAGAAATTTTAATTTGTGATGAAGTAATTGATAAATCAATTCTAATTTTACCTAGGCCATCATCGTAGGCATAATTGCAAACGTTTGAGAAGAGTTCATCAAGAGCAATATCTATTTTATTAATAGTGCTCATATCAATTTCATGTTCTTCTAAATGGCCGTTTACAAAATCAAGAGCTTTATCAAAATTAGAAACAGTTGCACCTAATTCAATTGACTTAGTTTTGCCTTCAATCTTGCTCTTGAATTCAAAACATAACATTGTGATGTCATCAAATTGAGGAGCATCACCAACAAAACTCTCAATTCGATCGTTTACTTCTTGAATTATGTCTTCTGGCTTTTTAGCCTTGGATTCTCTTAAAGCACGTTGCAAAGACTCCATACCAAATTGGTTTTTAGAATCGTCAGAGGCTTCTGGTACACCATCAGTATAAAGGAAAATTTTATCGCCTGGTTCTAATTTAATAATTCCTTCTTGATATTTTACTCCAGGCATTCCACCTAGAACAAAACCAGGTTTACACCTATAAGGTTCAAATCTATCTGTGCTCTTTTTATATATAAATGGCATTTCATGGCCAGCATTAACAAATTTATATTCGCCTGTCTCTAAATCTAAAATTCCTTCATAAGCAGTAACGAACATGTCAGCAGTGTTACCGGTCGATAATAAGTTATTTACATTTGTAAATGTTTGAGAAAGATTATTTGAGTTAATTACGTGATCTTTGAGAAGAACTTTAGAAATTGCCATAAATAAAGCAGCAGGAATACCCTTTCCAGAAACATCAGCCATAACTAAAGCGATATGAGTTTCATCAACCATATAGAAATCATAGAAATCTCCACCAACTTCTTTAGCGGGATTTACAAAAGCAAAAAGCTCATAGTTATCATTGTTTTGGAAATCGTGGGGCAATAAACTTAATTGAATTTTTTCAGCAATATCTAATTCGGTACTATAACGTTCTTTTTCAGCTGAGATAGCTTTAATAGATTCTATATAAGCTGAGATGTTCTTTTCCATTGCTTGGATTGATTTTGTTAAATGCTCAACCTCGTCATATGTTTTAATCTCTAATTTTGAAATTTCAGAAGCAGTTGTGTGCTCATCGCCCTCTTTATTTAAATAAGAAGTTGTAGCATCGTCTAATTTTCTTAAAGGTTTAACCAAGGTAAAGTTAAAGACAATAACAATTCCACTTGTTAATACCAAAGCAAAAAGAATAACAAACCAGCCAAGGTTATTGATGAATCTTGAAATTTGTTGATTAATAACGGCAAAATCAATATCAACATAAGCATGGCAAATTAAAGAATCATCAGTGTCAAGAACTGGAGCTGCAGCTATAAGTAACGATCCATAAGTTGTTGAATTATCAAAATATGGTTCTAGTATTTGGCTTTTTGCTGGAAGAGTATCAAATTCTTTAGATTCTTTAGTTAACATAGTTGAATCAAACCAGCCTGGATTGCAATATTCATTCGAAAGTGTTGAGTCTGTTATGAAAATAAAAGTATCATGAGCGTGATCAATAAATCCTAAATATAATGAAGAAACTGAATTATTGTTGTCTTTAAAGATATTATCTAGTGATGATTGTATATTTTTAAATGAAGAGTTTTCTTTTACAAAATCAAAATTTGCTAAGTAAGTTTTTTTGCCTTCTTCGGTATCAACTTTTGGTAATTTATTTCCATTAGCTGTGTATACTTCGTTAAATTTATTCAAAATCAACTCTTTGACTGTTTTTAAATCGGTCGAGTTGATTGCTTTAGATTCGGTTTTAGCTAAACTAAGAGCGACATTTCCAAATACGGTTTCTGATGAAGATTTATAAACAAAATAAGATGTCGTAAGAGTGACTGTAGTAATAATAACTGCAAAACCAATGACTGCAGCAAACAGTTTCCAACGAATAGAAAATTTAACTTTTACTTTATCTTTTTTCATAATTGCACCGTATAAATTTCAAAAAATTTATAAAATTATTATAAACAAGTTATTTCAAAGAAAAAATATTAAATTCTTAAAATTCTTTTTGAAATGGAAAATAGATTAAAATAGTTGAGTTTTGCAAGGTTTTTCTCTTCATATTATTAATTTAAATTTTAAATTTAATTAGTATATTTCAAATTTTAATTATGATAAAATATTTACATGGGTGTATTTATTTATATTGTTATTGCTCTTTTAGCATCAGGGCTAGTTGTGCTTTGTGTTTTCATGCTAAAAAAAGAAATCAAAGATAGAAAAAACGAGAAACTAGAAAAAGAGAAAGAAAAAGCAGGAGAGCAACTAGAAGCTGATGTAAAAGAAGCGATATCAAAAAGAGTCTAATAAAATGATTCTTATTTATTAAAGTAATAATTTATGAACAAAATTTTAAAACGAGTTCTTGTTGGTGTAGGAGCTTTTGTTGGTATTATAATTTTAGGCGCAGGCAGCTATGTTGGCTACGTCATCCTTTCATATAATAGAATAGGCAATTGTGATTTAATTGTTGACTCTAAATCAAACTTAAATTCCGTTACAACTGGTGAAACATATAAAGCACTTAGTTACAACATTGGTTTTGGGGCATATTCTCAAGATTTTACTTTCTTTTTAGATACAGGATATGACGAAGATGGAAACGAAACTTGTGGGCACAGTTCAAAAGCAAAATCTAAAGAAGAAGTTGTAACGAATATTACCGGTGCTTTTGATACAGTACTTGCACAAGATGCAGATTTTGTTTGTTTCCAAGAAGTTGACACAGATTCAACTAGAAGTCACCACATAAATCAAGATGAGGAGATACAAAATAAATTCCCTAGTTTTGATCATGTACACGCAAAGAATTTTCATACGGCATTTTTGCCTTATCCTTTATATGATATGCACGGGTATGTTAATTCTGGTTTGACGGTTTTATCAAAATATAAAATAGAAGAAGCAAAAAGACATGAATATACGGTTTCAGACTCCCTATCAAAGTTTATTGACCTTGATAGATGCTTTGCTTCAACAGTTATTAAAGTTGAAAATGGTAAAAACCTTTATTTATGTAACTCACATATGTCTGCTTATGACACTGAAGGCATTAGAGAAAAACAAGTAAAAGAATTGAACAACTTTTTAATTGAGCGAAAGAAAGCCGGAGATTATGTTATTGTAGGCGGTGATTGGAATCACGATTTATTGACGTTCAATCCAGATTATTCTTATAACGAAACTGATAAACGTCCATTTGGAGAAACTAAAAAATCTCCTGATTGGGTAAACTTGATATTTAACGAAGAAGGGAAAACTCCTTTTGAAGAAGGTTTTAAAATTGTAGCTAGTGACAATTCCCCATCTTGTAGAAATAATGACATAGAATATACTCCAGGAAAAACATATGTTTGTTGTGTCGATGGATTTTTAGTTTCTGATAATGTTGAAATAGTTTCACATGAAAATATTGTCACAAAAAACGGCAATAGAGGGTATGATGGCTTTGCTTATTCAGATCATGAACCAGTGATGATAGAATTCAAATTAAACTAAAAAGCCTGCAAAACCTATATATTTTTTAAAAAAGCTGTCTTATTTGACAGCTTTTAATATTTTAATGTATCTAATTCTTCAAGACCTTTTTTAATACGAGCAATTGCATTATCTTGTCTTTCTTTGAAGTTTTGACCAGTAAGTTGAATCTTGCTTAAGAAGTGGACATCACCAAGGAAGAGAATCTTTTTAACAACTTCATTGTAATCTTCTCTTTCACCATAAACTTCATTAAGGATTCCATAGAAAAGATTTGAGCATACTTTAGTTGAAATTCCAAAGAATTTTTCTTGGTTTGTTGGATCATCAAGTGCATAGGCGACATAAGGAATATAAAGATTTGCATATTCGAAGATGTTTGCACCAATTTGCATTGAATCCATATCAATTAAAATGGCTTCATTATCTTGAATAAAGACATTTTTAACGTGGCAATCGCCGTGGATTAAATAATCATCATCTGGGATTGAATCAAGTAAAGCTTTAAGTTTAGCGTTTTCTTCTTCACTAAAGAATTTTGTAATATTGTTTCTCCGTTTTTCAGCAATATCAACAGCTCTAGGAAGGGCAGTGGATAAGCATTCGGTTTGGTTTAATTTCTTAAGAAGTTTAGCAGATAACTTAATAGCTGCTTCAATGTTATCGCCTAAATCAAGCAGATAAGTTTTAAGTGATTTTGCATCGATTAATTCGTAAATTGCACCAAATCCACCCTCTTTGACTCTAACAACATCATAAGAGATAGCAGTAGGAACACCTAAAACAAATGCGTTTTTAGCGTTTTGTCTCTCTCTTTCAATATCGTCAACAGGATTACCTTTATAATAATGTTTTAAAATTGTATCTGGAGAAATTCTATAAACCTTGCCGTAAAACCCTTCACCAATTACCTTGCAACCTTCAATTGAGACAACTCTTAAAGCCTTTTTTATATCGATAATATCGGTAAAACCAGTCATTGAAAAAATTTCATAAACCTCTGGAGAAGTTTCAACAAGAATAACGTTATTAAATTGTTTTTTGATTTTTAAAACAACTCTTAAACCAACAGAAGAAATATAAGTCAAATTCTCTAAATTCAATATAATTTCTTTAGCAGGATTATTGTTTAAAATATTAAAAATTGAAGCTTCAAAATCAGCGGCATTTTGTGTGTCTACTCTATCTGGAAAGAATATAATAAGAGTATCGTTTGTTTTTTCGAATTTAAGTTCCATAGTTTTCTCCGGTTTAGTATATTCTAAACTATATTTTTATATTTTATCTATTAATTTAATTAAATTAAATTATAAAATTAAATAAATTAAACTTTAGGAGAAGAAAATGAAAAAAATCATTGTAGTTACTGGAGCCTCAAGTGGTATGGGGAAAGACTTCATTAAACAAATCGAAGAAAAAGAGACAGTAGATGAAATTTGGGCAATTGCTAGAAGCAAAAATAAACTTGAAGAACTAAAAAATGAAGTAAAAACACCTATTAAAGTTGTTTCATTAGATTTATCCAAAAAAGAAAGTTTTGAAGAAATAAAAGATATTTTAAATGCTGAAAAACCTAGCATTCAAATCTTATCAAACTGCGCTGGTTTTGGTCTTTTTGACCACACAGAAAATATCGATTACAAAGAGCTAAATAACATGGTTGACTTAAATTGTTCAAGCTATGTAAATATGATTTCTTTGTGCTTACCTTTTATGAATGATGGTGGCAAAATTTTAAATATTGCTAGCTGTGCCGGCTTTCAACCTATTCCTTATATAGCATGTTACGGAGCAACAAAAGCTTTTGTTATTAGTTATGGGCGCGCTTTAAACCAAGAATTAAAATATCGTAAAATCCATGTCTTAACAGTTACTCCGTTTTGGACAAAAACAGCCTTTTTTGATAGAGCAGTAGATAAAGATAAAAAGCCAGTAGTTATAAAATATGCTGCAATGTATGATTCTCAAAAAGTTATGAAAAAAGCCATCAAAGATTTATACAAGAAAAAAGAAATTTCTTGCTATGGCTTTAAAAATAATATGCAACGCTTATTAGTTAGAATACTTCCAAAAAAGATGGTTATGAAGGTTTGGATGAGGCAACAAAAACTAGATGGAACACCTCAAATTAGAAAATAACATTGCAAAACATCAATATTTTAAAAAACACTTCATTTTTGAAGTGTTTTAATTTATTCATAAACCCAATTGAGTTGAGGAAGATTTTTCCGCTTTCCTCCGTGTAGTCTATGCATTTCTTCAACAATTAATAATAACTTTCCTACGACTGGTCTTTCAGGGAAGAAGTCAAAATATTCCCCGTTAATATAAAAAGCAAAATAAGTGCAATCAACTGTAATAACAAGAGTGTTAACCGTTTGATAATCTAACTTAAAGTTAAAAGGCTCTCCAAGTTTAGTCCCTTCAAAAAATATACCCTCATGATTAAATTTCATTGTACCTTCTCCACAAAGCTCAGAAGTAGCTTTATTTTTGGGAGAATGATATGGAGGAAGATAGCCAACCTTCATTTTTTCTACAAATTCAAAATCAGGATTATCTTTTATTTCGTGATAGACGAGTTTTCTTTCTTCGTCGTGCCATCTTGCTGGATCTCGAGGAATAATTGAACCTTCAAATGGATGGAAATCATAATAATCATCCATTTCAGCTCCGTTACCACAATTTAAACATTTAATTACATTACCTTCGCCTATCATTTCAAATTCATGACCGCATTTTGGGCAGCGATAAAGTAAATCATGTAAATGAGAGCAAATATTTCCCTTTCCATCGTATTTTACGTGTACTTCTTTGTTATAAACATAGTCATCTTGCCAAATTGCTTCATTGATTTTGTTATCAATTTCTTCTGGAGTTAATTTTTTTAAATCTTCAGGAGAAAATAAAAGAGACATTGTAGCGGTTGTTTTTCCTTTTCTTTCATCTAAACAAACTTTTGTATTCGATAAAAATGCGCCTTTTCCCTTTGCACAATATACTGGAACACCATATTTTTTGATCATTTTGCCTGTTCCTACGACAATTGGTTGATTATGTCCGTTAATTGAAGACATTCCTTCAGGAGCAAAACAGACGACACCACCCTGATTTATGATTTGTTTTACAGCTCTCATTGATGCCATATCGAGAGTAAAATTCTTTTTAGGAATGAAATGAATAAATTTTGCAATGAACTTTAAGTGTGATCTAAAAAATTCATTATAGCCGACCATAAAGTTAATTGGTCTGCCTTCTGCACACTGTGTTTGCCATATAAAATCAGTACGAGACTGATGATTATAAATTATAAAAGCTGCGCCTTTGCATTTTTTAATACTGTCTTTAATTTCAACATGAACTTTATGCATTGGGGAAAGAAATGGCTTGATAACAATATGATAAAAAATCCACCACACAATTGGATTTGGTTTTTTATATTTTCTTCTATCAAGTTTTTCCTGCATCGTTAATTTATGCTTAGCCATAGGAATACCTCTAAAACAAATTTTAAAGAAATTTGAAGCCAAATTAAAGAAAAAACTCTCTAAAATCAAAGATTAGAGAGTTTATATTTACTTTTAAATTAAATTAGTTTTGATTTGAAGCTTCGGCTTGTTGCATTTCAGCAAGAATTTTTTGCTCGTAAGCTTCTTGTTTTCTTTGATGTTCTATGGCAAGTTCTTTCTTTGTATCTTCCCAAGCTTTGCCATGAAGTGGGAAGAACCACATTGCTAAGAATGATAAAACAAGTAAAATAGCAGTAACTAAGAACCATGATGGGAATAAACCTGTTTTTGCTGAATCTGCTTGACCAATCCAATCTGTAACTAGATTGCCATTTTTATCTTTTGTTTTCAGATCTGGATCGAATCCTGCCCATCCCATGAAAATTGGGAAGATAGCTTGTGCGATAGCAGCAGCTGGTTTTGTGATGAGTGAGTTAATACCAGCATAGACGCCTTCTCTACGTGATCCATTATCGACTTCATCTTTATCGATAACATCGCCATTAACTAAAGGAACAAGGTAAAGTCCTCCAGAGAATCCGATTCCAACAAGGAAGAACGAGAGAACAAGCACCCAGAAAATATGACCTAAGAAAGAAGCAAGTAAACATCCAGCACCAAATGCGCCACACATAATCAATGTTTCAACCTTATTTCCTAACTTATTTCTCATGAAAATGTAGAAGAGGAATGAGCCTACAGCGCCAACCACAAGAGCAGCATAAAGAATTATCATATTATTATCTGGCCACATACCACCATAATATGTTAAGCCCAACATTAATGCGTTTTGAGCGAAAATGACAGTCCATGATAAAACTTCAAAGATTAAGAACGATTTGTTTTTGACACATTGTTTTAAACCTTCTAAGAATTTTGGTTGAGGTTCATCTCTATGATAACCGTTTTCTTTATAGAAGAAGGTAGAAGCAAAGACCAACGCACCTGCAATAAGACCAGCAGCAGCCATTGCCCATGGGAAGATATCTGCATGTGTTTCAATTAACGTTGTTAACATGCCGTTTAAAACCATTGGTGCACCAAATGAGACGATAGAGAAAATAACATTCCAAACAAAAATTGGCGATCTTGCTTTATCTGTAACTGCCATTTCATAAGGCATGACGTAAATTGCTGAAGCAATAGCGGTGTAAACGATGTCATATAAGAATAAAGATATACCCATTTGGAAACCTAAGAACCATTGATTTCCTTTCATTGCTGGGAATGATATCCATGTAATAGCAAATAATACAGCCATTAATGGCGCGCCATATCTAATCCATGGTCTCCTTCTGCCTAATTTAGATTTTGTTCTATCAGCTAAGAAACCATAAATAGGATCGTTAATAGCGTTCCAAATACCAAATAAGATCCAAACAAATCCTGATGCCCGTTCGTTAAGACCTAAGAAATTGTGGTAAAAATAAGTGAGAGCAGTACCTTCTGCAAAAGCACAAAGTAAGCCAGTTGATGCGTTAGCAACACCAAGCCAGACAGCAGCACTAGTTTTAACCTTAGGTTCAACTAATTTAGGGTTGGAATTGTTTGCTTGAATTTCTCCATCCATAAATAACCTCCTTTCAAGCTATCTTATTCAAAAAATTTTGTAAATAATTTAAGTAGGCCTCTCTATCAAGAACTAAACTTCTTGCATGGCCTGCACCTTCAACAATTACCATTTCAGTGATTGCGTCATTCCTTCTTAATTCCTTAATTTTATAAGCGGACTCGACAGGAACATAATCATCTTTGTCACCATGAATTATTAATAAAGGTGTCTTTGAATTTTTAGATTCTTCCATTGGCTCAACATCATTTAATGTGTATTTGTAGAACAATTTTAGAAAAAAGCCTGCAAAATCCGCATATTTTTTTGGCAAATGGAATAATCTTTTGATTTTGTGATAGACTACATCTTTTAAAGTAGCATATCCACAATCTTCGATAACAAATTTTAAATTGTCATCATATTTCATTTCCATAAGAGCTGTTGCAGCCCCCATAGATTCACCTTGAACACCAAGGTATATATCTTGACCAAACTTTTCTTTAACTTTCAAGATAAGTTCGTGAAGATCCTGACTGTCTTTTATTCCCATAGTAATTGGGACTCTTTTGTTGTCTCCGTGACCTCTTAAATCGTAAGTTATGAGGTTGAAGCCAAGTTTTACAAATTCTAATTCGTATTTATACATTCCTTCTCTTGTCCAACCATAACCATGAACAAGAATGACGTATTTATTTGATGAATTTGTTAGCGCATAATTCCAATGAAGTTGATAACCATCAGATAATTTTAGTGTTTCTTCGTTAAATTTGATTTTTTCAATGCCTTCAATCCAACCTTTATCCTTATCACATTTGTATCCCTTTTCTCTACTTATTCTTATAGGGTTAGCAATAAATAGAGCTAAGGAAATTGAAATAAGTAAGGAGAAGAATAAGAAGGCTCCAATTAGAGAAGAAACAATTATTAATAAGATGTAATACCGTTCCATCAGACTTTAATTCCTTCTAGAATCGTATTTACAAGGTGTTTTACTGCTTCAGTGTAGGTAAGACCTGTAAATTCATTGAAGTCTTTTCTATAGAAAGATTGAAGCGAAGCTCCTAAGACTCTAATTACAAGATTAACATTTGTATCTTTTTTAATTAAGCCTTTATCAATACCTTCTTGAAGTAGTTTAGTGAAATAATCCCATCTAACTTCATATTCATCCATTAACCTTTTAAAGAATTGTGGATCAGATTCTGATAAACTACGAACTTTATCCATGTTAAGGATTTTTTCTTCGTTTGTTTCAATTGTTAGCAAACGATGAATTTTTTCTTCTAAAGTGAGCGAAGCATCATCGTAAATCTCTTTTTGCTTTATTGAGATTTGGTTCACAGCATTGGCAAGAATTGCCTCATATATTTCGCTTTTTGAAGTAAAAAACTTATATATTGTTTTCTTTGAGATGTGAAGACTCGAAGAAAGCTGAGCTAAAGTCAAAGAAGAGCCATAAATGTTAAAAAGCTCAATAAAGGTTGCTAAAATTGTTTCTCGTGTGATAGATGGTTGTTTCATTATAGGAAACCCGAATTCTTTTTTGGGTTTCCTATATTATTTCAAACTTAATTTTACTTTTCAATAGTAATTATTTATTTAGTGAAATTTCAATTAAACAAAAATAAAAAAGCGTGACATCTATCACACTCTTCATATTTCAATTGATTCAATTTTATTCGATTGTTATCGCAAATCACTTAAAATTAGATGTTTTTAAAAACGATTTTGAAATATTTCTCTTTGCTTAAGATTGAAAGCAATTCTTTATTATTAAATTTGTTAAAAATTCTATAATAATTAGGGAAGTAGTGGAGATCATAATTGATTAAAAGGTTAACGTTCTCAAGATCTCTTTTCCTTTTTCTTTTAATATATAGATCAATTGTTTGTTCTAAAAAGGAAGATTTGATTGCGTTAAATCCATAATGATAAAGATCAAATTCAGATAAAGAAAGCTCGTTTGTTTCTATTGTAGAGCCAAAAGAAGTTACACCATTGATTTTACTAAAATAATCGGCGATAAACTCTTTAGGCAAAACATTAGCTTCTTCAAAGTAGAAGCAGATTGCTCCAAGTGATTTTAGGAAATTTAAAAATGTAATAATAAATTCTCGGTTATCTCGTATTTCTTTTTGAGTAAAACTTTTATTTAAATCAAATGAAAAACCAATTTTAATGTTCTTTTCTCTTGCAAGTCGTGTAACATTTGTTATTTCATTTAAGAATTCATTATCAATAGTTGAGCACTGGAAAGAACTAAATTTGTTTTCTTCGTTATCTTTTGCTATAAATAAATCAGAAAAAATTAAAAAATCATAAGAGTTTAAATGAGCATTATTTAAAGCTACATATAATTTTTTAGAAAGAAATTTTCCTTTAAATTTTACAATATTAATTATTTTATTTTCGTCGTTTTTCATCAAAAACCCTTTAAAATTAAAGTATTTTTATAAAACAAGAGATAATCTTGTAGAAATTTCTTCTAAATATTTTTGATCTATTTCATCAAACGCGTTCAAAATATCTGAGTCAATATCTAAGACCGCGAGAAGTTTTTTATTTGAAATTATTGGAACTACGATTTCAGATTTTGTGGTGTCAGAGCATGCTATGTGATATGGAACTTTTGAGACATCGTTACAGAATTGTGTCTCTTTTGTTGTAGCGCATTTGCCACAAACACCTTTATCAAAACTAATAATATCACAACCCAATTCGCCGACATAATAACTTAAGAAAAGAGTTTTTACTTTAGGTGTCTTTTCATAGATTCCAGCCCAATCGATATAGTTGAATTCGTTTTTAATTAAATTTAAGGTGTGTGAAATCAAAGTTACATTATAAAAATCACCCGATTCAAGATATTGGTCAATAAAGTTCAATATTCTTTGATATCTTCCTTCTTTTGTTTCCATAGTGTTAATTCCTTTTTATTCCTATTTGAATTTTAATATATAATTGATTTAATTATAAGATATCTTGTATGAAAGAAATAGAGTTAAAAGCAAAAACAGACATTAAAATTCAAAAAGTTGATAATAATGAAGGAATATTTTTGGTGTCAAAATTAGCTCGTGAAATATGGCCAGAGGTTTATAAAGATATTTTAGAAAAAGATCACATTGATTTCTTACTAAAAAAATATTTTGTTAGCGAAGCAATAATAGAAAATATTAATAAAGGGTACGAATACTATTTGTTAAGTAGCGAACAAAAACTTTTCGGATTCTTTTCTTTCGTCAATGAAAAATCTTTTATTTATATAGATAAATTATATTTTCTTAATGATTTTAGAAGAAAAGGAATCGCTAAAGAGATAATCGATTTTATCCATAAATTTTATAAAAAGCCTCTAAAACTCAATGTAAATCAACAAAATTTAAATGCGATTAAAGCATATTTAGCTATTGGATTTGAGATTGAAAAAGAAGAAATAATCAATTTAAATAATGGTTTGGTTAATAAAGATTTTGTAATGGTTTATAAAAATTTATAAAAAAACCGGAAGAATTTGCCTGTTGAATGCGTCATATTTAGTGAACAGGGAATTTTTGAATTTTTTCTTTCTGCTTTACTTACTTGTGAATTTTTAATAGAATATTAAAGCATTTTTTATAAATGCTCTTCTCTGCTCCAACAATAGCGATGATTGGAGCCAGATGTCCAAAGGGAGGTAAAAGGTATGAAAAAGTACGAAATTATGTACATTTTAAAATCCAGCCTTGATGACGCAGCAAGAAGTGGAGAAATTAAAAAGCTCCACGATGCCCTTACAAATAACGGTGCAAAAATTAACAACGTTAATGAATGGGGATTAAGAGATCTTGCATATCCTATTAAAAAAGAAATTAAGGGATATTATGTCGTTGTTAAAGTTGAAGCAGAAAATGTTGCTCTTCAAGAATTTGACCGTGTTCAAAAATTCGACAACAATGTACTTAGAACATTAGTAACAGTCGATCACGAATAAGGAGATTGAAGAATGATTAACAGAGTAGTAATCGTAGGAAGATTAACAAGAGATCCAGAACTCAGAACAACACCATCTGGTGTTTCCGTTATCACATTTTCGCTAGCATTTGATAACAAGACAAGAAATGCTGATGGAACAACAAGTTCAAGCTTTATCAACTGTACAGCTTGGAGACAACAAGCAGAGTTTATTTCTAAATATTGCAAGAAAGGAACTCAAGTTGGTGTCGATGGAAGCTTACAAGAAAGAAGATACCAAAGAAGAGATGGCACAAACGCCAGCACTATGGAAATCCAAGTTGATAGCATCACTTTGTTAGGATCAAAACCTACATCACAAACTCAAGAAAATGCTGCTAACAACAGTTACGTGCAAGACGTTGAACCTAATGATGATGATTTATTAGGCGGAGATGACTTTGCAGATGATGATGTACCATTTTAGGTAAAAATCAAGAAAGGATTTAAAAAGATGCCAGCTTTTAAGAAAAGACCAAAGAAAAAAGCATGTTATTTCACTAAGAACAAAATCAAATATATTGATTATAAAGATGTTGAATTATTAAAGAAATTCATCACTCCTAGTGGAAAAATTAGTGCTAGAAGAATGACAGGAACAAGTGCAAAATATCAACGTCAATTAGCAAAAGCTATTAAAAACGCAAGATATATGGCTTTACTTCCATACATTCAAGACTAATTCTAAAAATTTGTCGTTGTTCAAAGTCACTTATTCAAAATTGGACAAAAGCAAAATAAAAAAATTCAAAGTTAGCCGTCCGTCGGATGACTAACTTTTTTTCTAATTAAATTAAGAGAATATTGACTTAAATAAAAATAAGAACATAATTATCTTTTATGGTAGCAACTATTGTTATTTCAGTTTTAGCCTTTGTTGGAGTGATCGCTTCAATAATATTCATTCCTCATTTTAAAATCGGAAAAATCACTATTGAAACATATTGGATACTTCCACTTGTCGCCGCGATTATTCTTTTATCAACATCTCTTGCGCCTATTAATGAAGTTATTTCATCATTGACAAGTGATACATCTATTAATCCACTTAAGATACTTGTCTTGTTTTTTTCAATGACAATTATTTCGGTTTATCTAGATGAACTTGGATTATTTAAATATCTTGCTGGTAAGGCTGCTAAAAAGGCCGGTTCAAATCAATTTGTGTTATTCCTTATTCTTTATCTACTTGTTGCAGTTTTAACTATCTTTACATCTAATGATGTAGTGATACTAACGTTTACTCCATTTATTTGTTTCTTCGCAAAAAGAACGAAGATTAATCCCCTACCATATTTAATTGCGGAATTCGCTGCCGCAAATACATGGTCGATGATGTTTATTATTGGTAATCCAACAAACATATATTTAGGCACCTCAGCGGGTATTACCTTTATTGATTATTTTAAAGTTATGGCTATTCCTACTCTTATTGCAGGAGTCATCCAACTAGGAATTATCTTCTTAATTTTCTTTAAAAAACTAAAAGAGCCAATAAGCGCTGAAGATGAAGAATATAAAATTGAAAGCAAGTTTGATTTAATCGTTGGTTTAACGATTTTAATAAGTGTTTTAGTGTTACTAATTATTTCAAATTATATTCATCTAGAGATGTATTTAGTTTCTTTAATTGGTGCTGTCGCTTTATTATTAATCTCATTATTCATTCGATTATTCACTAAAAAGAATTGGAGTTATTTAAGAGACTCACTTGTGAGACTTCCTTATCAATTAATTCCATTTATTCTATCGATGTTTGTAATTGTTGTTGCTTTATCCTACCAAGGAATAAGTGAACATATATCTTGTTTCTTAAATAAGGGCTCATCAATTTGGATTTATGGAATTTCTTCGTTTATAAGTGCGAATATCATCAACAATATTCCAATGTCGATTTTATTCTCTAACCTTGTTAGCGGACTTACTGGAAAAGCTTATTTAGAAGGAGTTTATTCTTCAATTATTGGTAGTAATATCGGAGCGATATTTACTCCTATAGGCGCTTTAGCGGGAATAATGTTTTCTTCTTTATTAAATAAACACGACATCAAATTTTCATTTTTAAGTTTTATAAAATATGGATCTATTATTTCGATTCCTACA
>CAMNHN010000021.1 GCA_946539555.1 uncultured Mollicutes bacterium
TCCACCATACTTATCATTTAATCTAGCACATCTTTCAAGTAGTCTTGAATGTAAATAGAAAACATCTCCTGGATAAGCTTCTCTACCTGGAGAACGTTTTAAAAGTAATGATAAAGCACGATAAGCCACTGCTTGTTTACTTAAATCATCAAAGACGATTAAAACATCTTTTCCGTTTCTCATCCAATATTCAGCCATTGCAAGACCAGCGTATGGAGCGATGTATTGTAATGGTGAAATCTCACTAGCAGATGCATTAACGACAAGTGAATAACTCATTGCATCATTCTTTTTAAGTCTTTCTACGATTGCTGCAACACTACTATTTTTTTGTCCGATTGCAACATAAACACAATAAACGTTCTTTCCTTTTTGATTAAGAATTGTATCGATAGCAATCGCAGTTTTTCCTGTTTGTCTATCGCCGATAATAAGTTCTCTTTGACCCTTACCAATAGGAATAACTGAGTCAATACATTTAATTCCAGTTTCTAAAGGGGAATTGACTGATTGACGTTCCATAATTGTTGGAGCTTTGCATTCAATTGGACGTGTTTCTTTAACCTCAATTGGATCTCCATCATCAATTGCTCTACCAAGTGAATCAACAACTCTTCCAAGCATTTGATCACCAACTGGAACTTCAATAACTTTACCAGTACGTTTAACTTTTTCACCTTCTTTGATATCATTTTTGTTACTTAATAAGACACATGCAACACTATCTTCTTCAAGGTTCATAACCATGCCAAAACTATCAGATGAAAATTCTAAAAGTTCACCCAAAATTGCATTTCTTAAGCCATAAATAATTGCAATGCCGTCTCCAACAGAAACAACTGTACCAATATCTTTTGTATATTCTGGCGTAGATTTAAATTCTTTTATTTGTTCTTTAATCAAAGAACTGATTTCATTAGGTTTTATTTGCATAATAAGCACCTCATTTTTTAACGCTTTCTTTTAAACGTTCGAGCTTTTTCTTTAAACTTGCATCGAATACATTGTCTTTGACAACTAACTTGAATCCACCAATTAAGGTGTCATCACGAATAATTTCACACTCAACTCTTTTATTAAGTTTCTTTTCAACAGCTGCTATTGCTTTTTTGATATCTTCATCTTTCATCGATGAAACGCAATAAAACACACCTTCTTCAATATTCAAATAGTCGTCAAATCTAAAAAGTGTTTCTTTGAAAATTTCATACAAGTAAAATGCTCTACCATTACGAATAATGATTTTGGTAAAGGAGAGAATATCTGGATTAATAGAAGCAAAAACTTTCTCTACAATTTTATATTTCTCTTCAAGATTGTAGTTAGAATCGTTCAAAATCATTGCAAATTCACGATTATTTTTTAAAATATCAGCAATTTGCTTTACTTCATAACGAAAATTAGCAACTTCTTTTTTCTCAATTGCTAAACTAAGTAATGCTATTGCATATCTATTAAATAAACTCTCGTCACCCATTTATTTACTCTTCTGAATCTTCTAAACCTTTAATAAAATCATCGACTATTTTTGTATTGTCTTTTGAATTAACTTCACGCTCTAAAATTTTGCCAGTTGCATCAAGCGCAACATCAACGATTTCATCACGAACTTCTCGAGTTGCTTTCGCTTTTGCTCTTTCAATGTCTTCAAGTGCTTTAGTTTTCGTTTCTAAAGCTTCTTCATTTGCTTTTTCTATAATCTCATTTTTAGTTTTGTTAGCTTCTAAAGTTGCATTATTAATAATCTCATCAGCTTTACGACGAGTGTCTGCAAGTTGAGCTTCAGAATTTTCAAGATTAAGTCGAGCTTCTTCATTTTTCTTAAAAGTATCATTCACTTCGTTTTTTAAAGCTTCTCTTCTTGCTTTTAAGAATTTTGAAACTGGTTTATAAGCAAACTTAACAACGATTAAAATCATTACTATAAGAGCTAAAAGTTGAACCAAAAATGCCCATAAATTTGGGATCAATTTAGATTCAATACTCTTTGACAAATCATCGCCGAATTTGTCGGCATCACATGAAGTTAAAGCAAATAATGAAACTAAACTTAATAAAAATAATTTCTTATTTCTATTTTTAGTTTCCATTTTTTTAACCTACAAATAGCATCAAAATTGCGATAACCAAGGCGTAAATAGCTGTTGTTTCAGTTAAAGCACAACCAATAATCATAGATGTTCTTAATTTAGAATACATCTCAGGATTTCTTGCCATACTTTCAACAGTTTTCATACAAATTGCACCTTCCATAACGCCTGAACCAGCAAGTGCAATTGCCATTAATCCGATACCGATATAAACCATACCTGTAGGATCTGAGGCTAAAACGTTCACAAGATTTGTAAGTAATTCCATACGCTACCTCCTCTATAAATTTTGTGATACTGTATTTAAGCTAGTACTCTCATCTTCAGGAAATTCTTGAAGAATTTGAATCATAGTTAAAGTAACAAAAACAAGTGTTTGAATTGCTCCAGAGAACAAATCAAAATATAAATGCAAAACTGGAGCAACAAGTGGAGCAACAAAAATTCCAGCAGGACCTTCTGCACCACTTACAAAAAAACCACCAGCATTTGCCCAATAATTTCCAACAAATAAACCTAAATTATTAAAAATTGCACTTGAAACATTTTCCAACCCAAAATAAACGATACCCATGATACAAAATCCACCAAGCGCATTGCCAAATAAACGTAGAGCTAATGATAATGCTGGGGTAAATGTTGTGATTATATTAATTGGCAAAAATACAAAAATAGGATCTACATATCGTTTAAAATATTTCATTTTTTGGTTTCTTACGGCTGTAATATGAATCATAAAAAGCGTAATTAAACCAAGTGATAAACAAACTCCGAAATATGTCATAGGAGCTGCTAAACCAGTTAAACCAAAAATAAATGCTAAGAAAACATAAATAAAAAGTGCAGAGGCTAATCCAGCAAAATTTCTATTATTTTCACCCATGAGTTCAACAACAAAATTTTCAACTTTTTCAACACCCATTGCGATGACCATTTTAAAGCCTTTTTGCTCTTGAAGAGGATCTTTATATGAATCCTTAAACATGAAATGGATAACAAAAGAAAGTACGATAATAATGAGTATTACAATCAAAGATGAAAAAATTTCTGGCACAAACCAGTCATCAAATTCAAAAGATAAAAACCCATCAAATATGCTATCTAAGACAACACTATTCACTATATCTACTCCTCATGTAGAAAAGGAAAATATCAATCAAAAGTGGTAAACCATTAATTACAACCAAAATGTAAACCCGTTTTTCAATTTCACCTTCTCTAGGACCAAAATATATAAATAAAATCGAAACAGCAACCGCAGCAATAACAATAAAAAATCTTAAAAAATTCATTGTCATTAATGAAGCGACACTTGGTTCTTGTTTTTTGCTTTGTTTAAGTTGATTATTTCCAACTTTAAGCATAAAAAATAAATAAGCTAAGCCAAAAACAAAAGCAATTCCTGTGATAACAATCGGATAATAATTGAATTGAGTATCTGCAAAAAGAGCAAAACAGCTCCCTCCAATACAAAGAAGCGAAATTAACCCATAAAGTAAAATTATTCCAGAATCACTTTTAAATAACTTATTCATTGTCTTTCACTCCATCTTGCTTTAAAAGAACTGCGTTCCCGTTTGGAGAAGATAAGGCAACACGAGGGAAGGCAATAGAAATATTATTTTCTCTAAATGCGTAGAGAATTTTTTCATTTAAATCAAATAAAACTGTCCAGTAAACTGATGTAGGAACGTAACATCTAATGGAAAGATTTAAACTATATTCATTAAAAGCTGTCAAAACTGCTTGAGGAGCAGGTTCTTGCATAATTCTTTTGTCGTTTTGACAAATTTCAACTAGAACTTTTTTAGCAAGTTCAATGTCAGTATTATAATCAACACCTAAATTGATACAAATTCTTCTAACAGCATTTCTTGAATAATTTTTAACAACTGATTTTGTAATTGTTGAATTTGGAACGGTAATTTGTTGGCCATCTACTGTTCTTAATTGAGTATTCAAGAAATTAACGTCTTCAACAGTGCCTTCACAAAGTCCACCTACATCAATATATTCGCCA
Organism: uncultured Mollicutes bacterium; assembly: GCA_946539555.1. Taxonomy (GTDB): domain Bacteria; phylum Bacillota_I; class Bacilli_A; order RFN20; family CAG-826; genus Onthovivens. The sequence goes on from CAMNHN010000021.1 coordinate 4,111, forward strand.
ATAACAAATAATTTAGTATTAACAATGATGACACCGCTAGCAAAATTACCAACGATATCTTGAAGAGCGATACCTATCGCCAAAATTGCACTAGAAATAATGGTTGAAAGTCCAGATAAATCAGCTTTTAAAATGATTAAGAAAATAATAACAATTGCAAAATAAAGAATTATTTTTAAAGTATTGAAGAAAAATCTTTTAATAGTTTTTTCTTTAACAAAATCTTTATCAAGTTTTAAAGCTTTTTTAATTATCATCAAGACTAATTTAACAAGCAAATAAGCGACAATTAAAAAAGTTAATCCAACAGAGAAAGTAACAATATATGGTGTTTGTCCATTCTCAGATGAAAACCAATAGGATATAAATTGATCCCAACCAGTTGCGAATGCATTGCCTACACTTGCCCAAAAATCATTAAATGTATAATCTAGAATTTTCATGAGAATATTATACCATCTTTATTTAATAATTAAATAAAGAAACTTCACTTTTCTTAAATATATAAAAATAAAATTAAAAAAATGAAAAACTTTGCCAATCTCAATTAAAATCATTAAATTTGCTCTTGATTTATTTGAGATTTTGTATTTTAATAATGCTTGCACTAATGTATTTTGATTTAATTAATAAGTCAAAATAATATATAATTTAATTACATAAAGGACATACAAGATTATGGCATTTACAATCACTTACGAAAACAAAAGTGAGACTTTTGAGAAGAAAGTAAAACTTTTGGATTTAACAAACGGAAATAAAAATTATATTTGTGCCTTAGTAAACGGGCAACTTAGAGAGTTAGACTACGATGTATATTATGATGCAAACGTTCAATTTTTAACTCTTAAAGATCATGATGCAATGGGAATTTATGAACGTAGTTTACGTTTTATTTTCACTATGGCAAGTAACCAAGTTATTCCAGGAATTAAATTCAGAATGACTTATAGTGTTTCTAGAACAATTTATGCTCAACTTATTCAAAAAGGAAGTAGCAAAGAACTTTATTTAACTCCAAAACTTGTCAATCAAATCGAAGAAAAGATGCATCAAATAGTTGAAGCCGATTATCCATTTATCAGATTAATTAAGACAAACGAAGAAGCAAAACTCATTTATGAAGACTTCAATTTAGCTGATAAATCCGCAATTTTAGAATATCGACCAGAAAAAACTGTCCACTTCTATAACTGCAATGGTTATTACAACTATATGTATGGAAAAATGGTTCCTTCAACTGGATATTTAAAAAACTTCAAACTATTGTTTTATGCTCCAGGTTTATTAATTCAATATCCTAGAAGTGAAACAAATGGCGAAATTCCTGAATTCCATGATGAACCAAACTTCTCAGATTCATTAATCAATTCACAAAAACGGGGTCAACTTGTTGGCTTAAATTACATCGCTTCTATTAATAAGAAGATTAAAAAGAGTGAATTATCTCAAGTTGAACTTATAAATATTTGTGAAGATAAACACAACAGAATGCTTTGTGAACTTGGTGAAAAGATTTCTCAACAAATTAATAACATTCGTGTTATTTGTATTGCTGGTCCTTCAAGCAGCGGTAAAACAACTTTTGCTGATAGATTAACTGTTGAACTTAAAAGTCGCGGCTTAAATCCTATCCGTATTTCTCTAGATGACTATTATAAAAATAGAGAAGACGTTCCAAAAGATGAGGATGGTTCATATGATTTTGAATCTATCGATGCATTAAATGTTGATTTATTTAATGAAAATGTCTTATCACTTCTTAATGGAGATGAAGTTAGTCTTCCAACATATAGTTTTAAAACTAATTCTAGAAACTTCTCTAGAAAAGTAAAAATTGGCGATAATGATCTTATTATTGTTGAAGGAATTCATGCATTAAATGAAAAAATGACTTCATCTATTCCTAAATATTTGAAATTCAAAATCTATATTTCGCCTCAAGCTCAAATTAATATCGATGATGAAAACCCAATTTCACTTACCGATATTAGATTACTTAGAAGAATTGTTAGAGACAATCAATATAGAGGAACATCAGCTGAAGAAACATTAAAAATGTGGCCAAGCGTTAGACGTGGTGAATTTAAATGGATTTATCAAACTCAAGAAGACGCGAATTATGTTTTCGATAGTTTCTTAAATTATGAGCTTAATGTTTTTGCAAAATATGCACTTCCACTTCTTAAAAAGATTCCAAATGATAGCCCATATTACACTGACGCTTTTAGGCTCATTAATATGATCAAATATTTCAAACCAATTGAAGAAAAATGGATTCCATGTACTTCGCTTCTTAAAGAATTTATTGGTGGAAATTGTTATAGAGATTGCGAATAAAGAAAAGCATAATCATTACGATTATGCTTTTTCATTTTCCTCTTTTTCGTATTTTTGTTCAACTTTTGCAGGGAAATTTCGTTTATAAACTCTATAAATTGAATGAAGTTGAGTCAAATACACTCTCTTTAATTCTTCATATTTAGCATATAATTCAGCAGGAACAACATTCTTATAATAGAAACCAAAAATACTTTCTAATCTAAAGAATGACTCATATAAATTGATAAGTGTCTGACCAAAATAATATGTCTTTTTTGAATAAAGTAATAATGGAGATGAGTGAGCAATTTCACTAGCGTATTCATAAGTTTTTGAATACTCTTTTAAGCCGGCTGCATTTTCAACGCCATCTCTAAAGTTGAGTTTAAAATTTTCTAATTCATTAAGATTCTTGACCTTATAAAGGTAACCATATTCAATGAATTTCTTCATATCTTTACTTTTTAAATTGTGCTCTTTCATTTCGTTTTTGATATCAACAAAAATAGCATCTGTTTGTTCTTTTGAAGGGATCTCTCCTCTATAAGCAAAAGCATATTTTATGTGTTTAAAATATTCATCAAAAACAGGTTTTCCATTATTAATTAATGTGATAATGATGCACTCATTTTCATGTAAAGTTCTCCAAGTAGAATAAGCTTCAGTTTCAAATCCGTTGACAACTAAATTCAAAATACACTTTGCCATTTGAAATGCTTTTGTAAGCATATCTTTTATCAAATTGTCATATCTATTTGTTGGAGAATTGTTCTGCAAAAATTGAAGAATAAAATTAAAATAAAGATCTAAAGTTGAGACAGGTGGATTAAATTTATTAATGAATGATTTTGATTTGTAGTTAAGTTGTTCGTTTGTAAGATATTTATCAGCACAAATTGAACTTAATAAATTAAAGAAGTCATCATTTTCTTTGACATCTTTTAGTTTATCTTTTTTTAACATACTTGTTGTAAAAAGATATTCATTAATAATGTACATTATGACAATGTAGTGATTTACAGGGTTATATTTTCTTTGGAAACTTTCCATGACTTCGTAAATTCCATCAACTACAACAGAATAAACGTCATATAAAAAGTCGAAATCATTATCAAACGAATAATTAGTAGATTTAACGAGTTGTTCAAAATCTTCACGATTTAATTTAGCTCCGATTGCCATAAAATTTCCTTTTCTTTTTCGACTTATTTCCAAAAACCCTGCAAAACTAAACTATTTTTAAATTACTTAAAAGTTCTTGTAGCTTTAATTGCTGCTTTCCACTTCCTATCGATTTCTTTAATTAAAGATTTTTTCATCTTAGGAGTAAACTCTTTTTGAATTCTGTGAATATTTTTGACTTCATCAAGATCTTTCCAATACCCACTTTGAAGTCCTGCAAGATAAGCTGCCCCAAGTGATGTTGTTTCTAAACAATGAGGCAAAACGACCTTACTACCTATAATATCAGATTGATATTGCATTAGGTAGTCATTAGCTGTTGCACCACCATCAACTTTTAAAACTTTAATCTTTGTTTTGGATTCAGTTTCCATTGCTCTAATTAAATCTTTTGATTGAAGCGCAATACTATTTAAAGTTGCTCTAATGAATTGTTCTTTTGTTGTAGCTCTTGTTAATCCAAAAACTGCTCCTCTGCATTGATCATCCCAATAAGGGGCACCAAGCCCAACAAAAGCTGGAACAACATAAACTCCAGGTTCTCCTACTACTTTCATAGCATAAGCTTCAGATTCACTTGCTTTCTTAATCATACGCATTTCATCACGTAACCATTGAATACAAGCTCCACCAATAAAAACTGAACCTTCAAGAGCATAAACGACCTCATCCCCAATTTGCCAAGCTACTGTTGTAACAAGGCCTTTTGACGATAATACAGGTTTATTTCCAACGTTCATAAGTAAGAAACAACCAGTTCCATATGTATTTTTTGAATCGCCTTCATTAAAACAATTTTGTCCAAACAATGCTGCTTGTTGGTCGCCTGCTACACCTGTAATTTTAAGACCTGGTTTTAAAACTGTTGCTTCTGCAAAATCAAATGATGATGGGCAAACTTCAGGAAGTAAGCATCTAGGAATATTAAATAATTTTAATAATTCATCATCATAATCAAGAGTATGCAAATTAAATAACATGGTTCTTGATGCGTTTGTGATGTCAGTTCTAAAAACTTTACCACCACTTAATTTATAAATTAGCCAAGTATCAATTGTTCCAAACATCAATTCACCTTTTTCAGCTCTTTCTTGACCATTTGGAATTGCATCTAAAATAAATCTAATTTTTGATGCGCTAAAATATGGATTGATAATAAGACCTGTTTTTTCATGAACTAAATCTTTATAAACATTCCATTTATCGCAAATTTTTGCAGATTGTCTCGATTGCCAAACAATTGCATTATGGACTGGCATTCCTGTAGATTTTTCCCAAATAACAGTTGTTTCTCTTTGATTTGTAATACCAATTGAATCGATATTATCGTATGTTAAATTGGTTCTAGCTAAAACGTCATTAATGACAGAAAGTACACTTAACCATAAATCAATTGCATTTTGCTCGACCCAACCATCGTGAGGAAATAAGCATTCAACTTCTTCTTGAGCCTTGAAAAAAACATTTCCAGAATGGTCAAAAAGCATTGCTCTTGAGCTAGTTGTACCTTGGTCAATTGTTAAAATATATTTTTCCATATTTAAACCTACTTAACGTCAATATTCTTGCAAGCGATGATATTTACACCTAAACCTAAAACATTTTCAATTACTACATCACCAATATGAACTGGAGCATTAATTGAGGTTTTATCGATTTCAGCAACAACATCAAACACTCTATCTTTTGGTAAAGTGTCTTGTGATTTAACTGGACAAACTCTTAATTGACCACCATTAACTCTTACTGTAGAAGTTAAAGTTCTTCTTGGATCAACAAGTTCTTGTTTAACATAATTTAAACCTCTTAAACATGTGTAACCAGTAATTGTGCCATCATCATGAGCAGTAATATGGCATCCTTTTGGACAAACTATACAAGTAAATTCTCTATCCATAACTAAAGCTCCTTAACTTCAACAAATAAATGATTGTATGATTCAAAATCATTTGTTTTTAATGTAACTTTTTTCATTTCTGATGGTAATAAATCCATAGCTTTAATGGATTTTACAACTTTATCACCATCTCTAATAATAATTTCACCACGTTTCATTGGCTTTCTAACTCTGAAACTAAATTCAACAGAATCGGTTGAATCACTAACTTTAATAATGTTTGGTAAAACATAACCAACATTATTTGATTCAGTTACTTCGACAACTTTTTTGACTACTTTTCTTCCATTTAATATGAGATTTGCAGCGTTTTTACCTGCAATTTCACCTTCCATTGAAACAAAGTCAACTAAATCGTGTACGTGTAAAACGTTTCCAGCTGAGAAAACTCCAGGGACTGAAGTCTCTAAATTTTGATCAACGAAAGCACCTTTTGTTTTAGCATAAAGTTTTCCGTGAGCACCTTCAGTGAAAACAGTATTAATTGGATAAAGACCAACACTTAAAAGCAAAGTATCACATTCAATAATTTGCTCCGTTCCTTTAATTGGACGTAAATTATCATCAACATCACTAATTTCAATCGCTGTTAAATTTGGCTTACCAATAATTTTTGTAACTGTATTGTGAAGTCTTAAAGGAATATCAAAGTCTTTTAAACATTGAACAATATTTCTATTTAATCCATTTGAATATGGCATAAGTTCTGAAACACCTAAAACTTTTGCTCCTTCAAGTGTCATACGTCTTGCCATAATTAAGCCAATATCGCCACTTCCTAAAATATAAACACGTTTACCAACAAGATAACCATCGATATTTAAGTGTTTTTGAGCAAGTCCCGCTGTATAAACTCCTTTTGGTCTATCTCCTGGAATTGAAATTTGCCCACCAGTTCTTTCGTTACATCCCATAGCTAAAATAACAGCTTTTGCTTGGATTGTTTCAAGGCCAAGTTTTGAAGACATAACATCAACTTTTAAATCTTCATGAAGTTTTAAAACTTGAGTTTCGTTCATTGCTTCAATATTTCTAGCCTTAAATTCTTTAATATATCTAGCGGCATATTCTGGCCCAGTAAGTTCTTCTTTAAATCTATGTAACCCAAAGCCATTATGAATACATTGATTTAAAATTCCACCAAGTTCAGGGGATTTTTCTAAAAGTAAAATACTTCTAACTCCATTATCATATGCACTAACAGCAGCAGCTAATCCAGCGCTACCACCACCAATAATAACTAAATCTCTATAAATCATAATCTAGTTTCCTCCTTTAACGTCATACTTCATAATCTCAGTATTGAGGTCACTATAATTAATTTGATCTGGAGAAACTTTAAGTTCTCTAGCAAGAATTTTAATTACATCATTTTGACAGAATGTTCCTTGGCATTTGCCAAAGCCGGGTCTAAGTCTCTTTTTGACGCCTTTAACTGTTCTTGCACCACAATTTCTATGGATTGCATCAACAATTTCGCCTTCAGTAACAGTTTCACATCTACAAATTACTTTTCCATATTTAGGATTTTCTTTGACGAGTTTGTTGTATTCATCTCTATCAAGTTTTGTAAATCTAATATGTTTTCTAATTCTAGGATTGAAATTTGGATTTACATCTAAATGCAATTTTTCTTTAACTAAATCTGCAACATATTCACCAATTGCTGGAGATGAAGCTAAACCTGGAGACATAATACATGCTAAATTAAACATGCCAGGATTTTTCTTGCTTTCTTCAATAACAAAATCACCAACTGATGAATTTGCTCTAACCCCACTAAATTGTCTAATATTTTCAAAATAAGGAATTTGAGGGACAAGTTTTGCAGCTGTTGCTTTTAAACCTGCTAAAACACTAGCTTCTGTAGTTGTGTCGGTTTTACTTGATTCTTCATTTGTTGGTCCAACAATATAATCTAAACTTGAAGTTGGTGAAACTAAAACACCTTTACCAACCTTAGTTGGACACATAAATAATGTATGTTTTACCCAATTTTCATTGAAGTGATCTAAAACATAATATTCGCCTTTTCTAGGGATGACGTGATAATCAATTTCATCAAGTTGAGCAGCAATTTCATCGCTATATAAACCAGCTGCATTGACTATAGTTTTAGCTTCAAATGTTTCTCCGTTTGAACATATAACTTTAAAAATATCGCCATCATGTTCGAGTTTTTCAACCTTTGTATTAAGACGTAATTCAACTCCATTATCCATTGCGTTTTCCATGAAATTAACACAAAGATTAAATGGAGAAATCACTCCAGCATCAGGACATAAAATCGCTTTATGTGCTTCTGGATTTAAATTTGGTTCCATCTTTAAGAGCTCATCATGTTCGATTAATTCAGCTCTAACACCATTTTCTTCAGCTCTTTTTAAAAGTTCATTTAAAGTTTCGTCTTCTTCATCCGAAAAAGAAACTGTTAATGATCCATTTTTAATAAATGGTACATCAAGTTCTTCGGCAACTTGAGGCATCATTTTATTACCTTTTACATTAAAAATTGCTTTTTTTGTTCCTGGTTTAGGATCGTAACCACTATGAACAATAGCGCTATTTGCACTAGATGTTTCATCTCCAACATCGTTATGCTTTTCAAGAACTAAAAATGAACCATTATAGCGAGATAAATATCTTGCAACAGCGCATCCAATTACACCACCACCTATGATGATTGAATCATATAATTTTTTCATTATTTACCTTCTTTTCTGTTGATACTATCAACTGCATGGAAAGTTTCTCCATGATATCTTTTGTGAAGTTTATCTAAGTTATATTGAGCGACTTCTTCAAGAGTAATTCCTAATCCGCTTGCGGTTTCGGCAATGTACCATAAAACATCACCTAATTCGTCTTTTAAGTGTTCTTTGTCAAGTTCATGGCCTTGATATTTGTACTTTTTAACAATATCGCAACATTCTCCAGCTTCACCAGCAAGACCTAAGACACCATTTGTAATCATGTCCTTTTTTCCTTCTTCGCTGATTAAGTTAAAAGCGTGTTTTTGATAATCGTTAAAACTCAATTTTTCACTCATAAGCAAGCCTCCTCGAGATAAGTTAAACAAATTATTAAGATATCATGCGTTCAACTTTAAAAAATCCCTATAATTATATCATTATAGGGATTGAATTAATATCGCAAAAACTTGTTTTTAGTAAAATTATTCAATTGCTGACAAAAGTTTTTTATCTATTCTTAAATATTCCAAATCTTCAAAATTTGAGGCAATAACATTTATATGAATTTGATCATTTTCTTTATAAGTTAAAGCATCGTAATTTTCTGATAATGCAACAATTTTTAAATCATCGAACTCTTTTGCTTTGAAGAATTTCTTTAACTTTTTATCGTTGTCGGAATCAATTTTTTCTTCATGAATTTTGCCATCTTTATCAATGATATATACATAATAATAATCTTGATTCATGTAAGCGATTGAAATTAAATCAAAAAGTGTGAAGCTAGGATTTTCTTTTTTAAGTTTTAAAAGTGCATCAACAAAAAACATTTTATTATCATTAATTAAACTTAAAAATTCGTTATTTAAATCTGATCTTGTTTTTGGAATTGCATGTGTCTTTGCAAAATTTTCAGCAAATTTTTCGTTTTGAAGAGCGTCTAAAACTTCAAGTTTTGAATACATTTTCAGAAAAATAATGAGTTTTTGCAGGCTTTTTTGATTTTCTTCATTTTTTAAATCAAAAAATCTATGTTTTTTATTATGCAATCTAATTTCTACAAATTCATCACTTAAATTATCTTTTTTATTTCCAATTTCTCCAAATCCACAAACCTTATTAAATAAATAAGTGAAGTAATGTACATTTACTGGAAGCACAAAATTGAGGTCATCTTTTTTATAATATTTATTTAAATCAAATACATCGACTGCAATATCATATTCATTTTCACCAAGTCTATCTTTAGGAATGATGACAATTCCTTGCTTGGTATTGATAGTAACTTTTTCAATGTAATTTGTAATATATTTTTTATCTTTATCAAGCATCTCATCTTTTACTTTTAAAGATGATAGATTGTGATTTGGAATAAGCTTAGAAATATCATTAATAAATTCATTATAAAAATCAGGAAAATGAGAATATCCGTTGATTTCTAATTTATCAAAATTTTCTTCATAATAAATTTTAATTTCGTAATCGATTTGATCTTTTACTTTAAAAGGATAAACATTATTTACTGTTAAATTTTTAAAATCATATTTGTCAAAAATCTTATTCATTTCATTTTTATCAAGAACATATTGTTTTCCATTTCTGTTATTTCTAAAAATAAATGAATCATCACCTAATACTATCGAATATGATCTAACTTTATCTTTTAATCCATATTCTTTATATTCAAATCTAACTACTTGATTTCCCATATTTAAATTATACTACAATTCAGCAAAAAATTAAAATCTAGACCGAAATTAGGTCTAGATTTCATATTTTACAATTAATTTATTAATAGATATCAATTGATTTTAAATAATCTTCTATTTTTTCAAATGTGACATCGCTTAAATCGTGCTCAATTTCGCAAGCATCTTCTTCAGCTACATCTTCTGGAACACCTATTTTTTCGAAGAATTTTGTTAAAAGTTTATGTCTTTTATATGTTGATTCAGCAATTCGTCTTCCTTCTTCAGTTAAACAAATATAATTATTGTCTTTATTAAATTGAATTAGTTTTTTTGCTTCTAATTTCTTCATTGCAATACTAATTGATGGTTTAGAAAAACCCATTAAATTAGCTATATCAATAGATCTGACTTTTCCTTTTGTTTCTTCTAACATCAAGATTTTCTCTAAATAATCTTCTTCTGATTGTCTGTTTCTTTTCATTTTTGCATTTCCTCAATATGATTTTACTAAAATTTAAATATTATTCAATAAAAGCGCATAAAAAAAGCACGTTCTATAAGAACATACTTTTTAAGGAAAGGAAATCTATAATTACTTACAAATTTTTAAAGTTTCTGGATCAAGAGTGACTTTGAAATCAACAGCTAAATCTTCAAAGTTTTTACGCGTAATTGTTTGACGTTTTTCGTGAGTCATTGATAAAACTTTCACTAGAATTTCAGCACTCTTTTCAACTGTATCAACAAGACCAAATGTTGAATCAAAATCTTCACCAGTTCCAAAAATTCCATGATGTGCCCAAATAGCTAAATCATATTTTTCCATTAATTTAGATGTAGCAACGGCGATATCTCTTCCACCTGGAACCATCCAAGGAACAACACCAACACCTGCAGGGAAAACTACTGGACATTCAGTTGCCATTTCCCATAATTCTCTTGTAAATACTTCATTATTAAGAGGTAAAACAAATGTTAAAGCGATGATGTTTGTAGCATGGCAATGATAAACGACTCTATATCTACCATTTGTTCTCTTTTTAACAACTTCAAGATTCATTAAGTGGCTTGGAAGTTCGCTTGTAGGTCTTCCCCCTTCAACAAGTCCCCAAACAACCATGAATTTTTTACCAGTTCTATCAACTTTAATAATACAAATATTTGCTTCAGGGAATTCTTTGACATTCATCATGTATCTTCCACTGCCGGTAACAAGGAAATATTCGTTTGCTAAATCTGGAACTTCAGTTCCAATTTCTTGCCATTTAGTTTCAACAAAATTTTCTTCAACTGATTTTGCTTCTTCTGGAGTCATTCTATAAGAAAGGTTGCCACCATTTCTTTCATGCCATCCTTTTTTCCATCCTTCATCACATAATCTGATGAATTGTCTGACAAACTTACTTTCTAAAACTTTCATATTTCTTCCTCGTCTTTCTATTTGTCTTTTGTAATCAAAATATTTTCTTTCATATTTTCCTACATTCAGTGGTTTAAATATTTCTTCTTCATAAGATGCCGATAAAGCACCACGTGCCTCATCTAAACTCTTAAACTCTTTTAAATAAATTAATTGAGCTAATGCGTTTCCATATATTGTCGCTTCACCAAGTCCTGTTTTTACAGTTACATTAAGTGTGTCAGCGATTATTTGGTTTAGTAATTTGGCGTTTTTACCACCACCGATAATAACGATTTCATCAAGCTTTCTATTTGTTATTTTCTCTAAACGTTCAAATTCTTCACGATATTTAAACGCCATTGATTCATAAACTGATCTAACAATTTCTCCTCTACTTAATGAGTCATTAAATTCACCATTTTCCCTTAAATATGCATAGTATTTAAGTGACATATTTCCAGGTTGGGCGAATGCTTTATCATTAACATCGATATAAATCTTATTATCTTCAACCTGAGCAGCTTCATCTTGAAGCTCTTGGAATGTAAGATTTAAGCTTGAAAGTTCAAAATCTTTTTTAAGCTCTTGAACTATAAACATTCCCATAATATTTTTTAAGAATCTAACTGTATGATTTAATCCGATTTCGTTTGTAAAATTCGCTTCAAATGCTTCTTTTGATTTATTTGGTTTATTTAGTTCGATTCCTAAAAGTGACCATGTTCCACTTGAAAGATAGACTGAATTATCCTTAAGTTTGATACTTGCAATGCAGCTTGCTGTGTCATGACTTCCAACACTAACAACATCAATTGGATAAATTCCAAGTTCTTTTACAATTGATTCTTTAATAGTTCCTACCTTTTCAGAAGGATTAATAAATGGAGAAATTTTTGATTCATCTAATCCAATTAAATCTAAAAGTTTTTTAGATGCTTTTCTTTCAACTGGATTATATAAACCTGTTGTAGAGAAATTTGTGATTTCTGTACGTTTTTCTCCAGTTAATAAATAAACTAATAAATCTGGAATTAATAAGAATGTATCGAATTTAATTCCGCTTTCGATATCATCATAAAGTTGGAATACGGTATTAAAATCTAAATATTGAATTCCACTTTCTTTATAAATCTCTTCATAACTAATTTTGCTTAGCAATCTTTGAGCAGCTTCTTTATTTCTTGAATCTCTATAACCGATTGGTTTATCGATTATATTTCCATCTTTATCTAAAAGTGCATAATCAACTCCCCAGGTATCGATACCAACAGTTTTAATATCTTTATGATTTTGCAAACTGATTTTTAAGCCTTCTAAAATATTGTTAAATAATTCATCAATATCCCATCTTAAATGTCCTTTTATGGTTTTCATACCATTAGGAAATCTATAGATTTCTTGAGCATTAAAAGTACCATTATTGCATTCAATAAGAATGAATCTACCTGAGCTAGCTCCTATATCGATCGATAAAACTTTATTCATAATTAACAAAATTATACTTGTAAAGTATAATTTAATCAAATTTATGATTGAATATTGATATTTACTATCTTTCAGTGCTAAAATGTTTCATATTCAATCAAGGATGGACAACAATTATGTATGATATTGAAAGGCAAAGGAAGATTCTAGAAATTTTAAAAGATAATAAATCTCATAGTGTTTATGAACTTTCTGATTTGCTTTATGCTTCTGCTGCAACAATTAGACGTGACTTAACAAAAATGGAACAAAAAGGGTTTATCACGCGTACTTTTGGTGCAGTTATGTTAAATCCAAATCCAACAAATAAAGAATCAGCATTTGAATTAAGAGAAAAAGTTAATATTGTAGAAAAAAGAGCATTATGCCAAAAAGCTGTTTCATTTTTAAACGATAATATTTCAATATTTTTAGATTCTTCAACTACTTTACTTCACATTGTTCCATTTTTAAACGGATATAAAAACGTGACAGTTATCACAAATGGATTATTTATTGCTAATGAAATTATTACTCATACTTCTTGCAATTTGATTCTTTGTGGAGGTCAAGTTCAAGCAAATACAAACTCAATTTTAGGTCCTAAAGCAATCGCTGATATTAGAAATTTCCATGCAGATCTCGCATTAATTTCTTGTGGCGGATTTGATTTAGATTATGGTTTTTCTGAATCAACAATTGATTCAGCAGAACTTAAAAAAACAATGTGTTTAAATAGTGATAAAACAATTGTTCTTGCTGATGAATCAAAATATAAAAAGAAAATCTTATATAGATCAACAACTTTAAGTGATATCGATGTTTTGATTACACCTGTTAAATTTAACGAAAACGAACAAGCAAAACTCGATGATTTCAAAATAACAGTTATTCATTAACAGAACCAAAATAAAAGATGTGAGGAAACCATCACATCTTTTTATTATAGGTTTGAGAATTATTCT
>CAMNHN010000022.1 GCA_946539555.1 uncultured Mollicutes bacterium
CGAGCTGGGTTCAAAACGTCGTGAGACAGTTTGGTCCCTATCTGTCGTGGGCGTAGGAAGTTTGAACGGACCTGTCCTTAGTACGAGAGGACCGGGATGGACATGGCAACGGTATATCAGTTGTTCCGCCAGGAGCATGGCTGAGTAGCTGCCCATGGAAAGGATAAACGCTGAAAGCATCTAAGCGCGAAGCCTACCGTAAGATGAGACTTCCCATTCGTAAGAAGTAAGTGCCCTCCAATGTTAGGAGGTTGATAGGATACAGTTGTAAGTGTTGTAAGGCATTTAGATGAGTATTACTAATAGCACGAGGACTTAATTTCATAAGATTTTTAAGAAATTCAAAATAAAATTTGGGTAAGAAAGAACATTTCAAGAATATCTAGTTTTCAGAGAACATTATTAATGATATAATTCTCTTACAAAAAGTCTGGTGATTATGACACAGTGGACACACCTCTTCCCATCTCGAACAGAGAAGTTAAGCACTGTAGTGGCAAAGATAGCCTCCGGGTCAAAATAGCACGTCGCTGGGCTTTTTTTCTTTTTATGCATTAATTTAGTTTTAATAACTAGATGGATCGTTAAGTGAAAAAATATCGATTGTTATCGCATTTTATTTTATTTCACTAACTATTTATTTATGGTATAATTATAAAGCCTAGTGAGGCAATTAAAATTATGGCAAACGAAGTTAAAAATCAAGAAAAATCTGTAAGTGTTAATGTTAAGATTAGCTTAGAAGAAATCGCTAATTTGATCGGTGAAACTTGCGCTGAAAGTTATGGCGTAATTGGTTTAACTGAATCTAAATCACTTAAAGAAAAAGTAATTATTTTAACAAAGAAGAATTATGTTAAAGGTGTCAATGTTACTAAAGAACTTGGCAAATTTAACGTTGATATACATGTAGTTGTTGCTAGCGGCGTAAAAATTACAGAAATTGCTAGCGAATTAAGTAAACGTGTTACTTATGTTTTAAAAAAGAAATATGGCGAATTATTTAAGAAAGTAAACGTTTACGTCGAAGAAATTAGAGAAATCTAACCTTCAAAAGAGGTGAACTTATGAAATTTATTGACGCTAAAATGCTTAAAAGCATGTTTATTAGTGCATCCAATCATTTATATAACCATTATCCTGAAGTAGATGCACTTAATGTTTTCCCTGTTCCAGATGGTGATACAGGTATGAACATGAATTTAACAATGACAAGTGGTGCAAAAGAAATCGCTAATAGAAGCGATGATGATGTATATACTGTTGCTAAAACTTTTTCAAAAGGTCTTTTAATGGGTGCTAGAGGTAATAGTGGTGTTATTACTAGCCAAATTTTTAGAGGATTTGCTGATAGTTTAGAAAATAAATCTAAAATTTATGCTACAGATTTAGCAGATGCTTTTGCAAATGGTGCAAAAATTGCTTATAAAGCAGTTATTAAACCAGTTGAAGGAACAATTTTAACTGTCATTAGAGAATCAAGTGAAGCTTTGTCAAATGCAGTTGATGAAAAAATGACCATTGAAAAAGCTTTTGAAATTTTACTTGATGAAGCTCGTAATAGTTTAGAAAGAACTCCAAATTTATTACCAGTTTTAAAAGAAGTTGGAGTTGTTGATAGTGGTGGCGCTGGTCTTGTTAAAATCTTAGAAGGTATGCAAGGAAGTGTCGTTGGTTCACCTGTTGAAAGAAATGAAGCTACATCAGTTGATATCAAAGGACAAGCTCAAATGGCTGCAAATGATCAACCAGATGAATTTGGATATTGTACCGAATTTATCATGCGTTTAGGTCCAGCTGATGTTAAAAAATCATTTAACAAACAACGTTTTACTTCAGTTTTAGGTGCTCATGGAAATTCACTTGTTGTTGTTCAAGATGATGACATTGTTAAAGTTCATGTTCATACATTAAAACCAGGCAACGTCTTCAATTACGCTCAACAATTTGGTGAATTTGTAAAACTTAAATGTGAAAACATGACAGAGCAACATAACGAAATCTTATTTAACGAAATTAACAAACAAGGTCCGCATATGGCAGCTGCTGAATTAAACGAAGCTCCACTTGCTGCTCCAAAAGAAGTAATTAAAGAAAAACAAAAAGAATATGCTTTAATTGCTACTTCAACTGGAGAAGGTGTTGATGCTTTATTTAATGAAATTGGCGTTGAATACATCGTTAGCGGTGGTCAAACCATGAATCCTTCTACAAATGATTTCTTATCAATGGTAGAAAAGGCAAATGCTAAAAACGTCTTCATTTTCCCAAATAATGGCAACATTATTATGGCTGCAAATCAAGCTCGTGATGTTTTAGAAGGAAAAGTAAATGTTGTTGTTATTCCTACTAAAACCATTATGCAAGGTATAGTTAGTGCAATTAATTTCAATGCTGATTTAAGCGTTGAAGATAATACACAAGTTATGACAGAAGCTATTGATAGTGTTAAATCTGGTCAAGTAACTTATGCAATTAAAGATACTGAAATTGAAGGTGTTAAAGTTAAAAAAGATGAATTTATGTCAATCTTCAATACAAAAGAAATCATCGGATGCCATAAAAAGAAAATTGATGCATTAAAACAACTTTTAAAATATATGGTTGATGAAGATAGCTCAGTAATTACAGTTTTACTTGGTGAAGATGTCGCTACTGAAAAAGATAAAATTGAAGTAGAAAAATTCATCGAAAAAACATTTAAAGATTGTGATTTCGATATAAGATTTGGCAAACAACCTGTATATTCTTATATCGTTGGAGTTGAATAAAGCGCGATTAATATCGCGTTTTTTTATTGTGAAATTACATTTAAAAAAAGTTGTATAAATTGTCATTTTTTGAAAATAAAATACTATTTTTTTGTTCTATGTTATAATAAAGGCGTAAACATAATAAATTATGCTTTTAAATGTTTGTTTTAATTTCGGTAATTTTAAAATTGTTTACTTTTAAAAAAGATAAATTTTATGGTAGTCTGTTTTGTATTTATTATATTAATTGATGTTTTAACAATGATATTTTCTGTAATATCTTTATCCTTTTCAGCAATTATTGGTGGATTTTTAGCCTTACTTTTTAGTGCTGTAACAACAATACTTTTTTATAGTAAAGAAAAAGAAGCTGCAAAAGTCGGAAATCAAATTTTGTATTTTATTAGATTATTTGCAATTCCTCTAATAATTTTTGCGGTTCCATTTAAAATTGTTAACAAATTATTTGTTATTCTAACTTTTGTTAGTTTTGTTTTTTCATCTTTGTTGCTGATTATTCCTACATCAGCCTTTAAAAATAGAATCGGTACTCAAAATAAATATAAGATTTTACAAATTGTAATGCTAGCTATTAGTTCATTTATTAGTGTTGGTATTTTAATTGGATCTGGTGTTTATTATGCTAGAGGAAGCGTTGACTGGTATAGTTTACAATTTCCAATTACTATACTAGTAGGAATATTATTAAGCATAGGATTAATTTTCCTTAAATTAGAATATGATTTTTATCTTGGTGTTTTATCATTCTCTTTCTTTTTAGCTCAAATTTTTGTTTATATTGGTCTATTAACTTTAAATAGTGAATATATTAGTTTCAGTACTACATTCCAAAATAACTTTTTAATGATAACCATGCCATTTATTATCATTTCAATGATGCTTTTAAATAAATTGGTTAATAAGCAAAAAGAAGAAATTCAACCTGTTTTTTAAAATTAAAATTACTTTATAAATCATTATTTTTTCATATAAATTTTTGAGTATTAGAAAAAGTTTATTGAATGTTTTTAATATGGTAAAATATATAGCAATATTGGAGATTTTTTATGAAACTTGTTATTGATATGATGGGTGGAGATCATGGTACAAAAACTACAATTGAAGCCGTTAAACAATTTGTTGCATTACATAAAGATTGCGAAATATTCGCTGTTGGAAATGAAGAAGAATTAAATGAAGTTAAAGATTTGCCTTTAGTTCATGTTGTTCCTTCAAAAACAGTTTTACCAATGGATTGTGATCCAATGAGTGCTCTTCATGATTTAGATTCATCTTTAATGGTTGGTGTTAAAACGCTTTTAGATAATGAATGTGAAGGTTTAATTAGCGCAGGATCAACAGGCGCTTTATTAACTGCATCAATTTTTAAAATTAAGAGACTTCCTGGAGTTAAAAGACCATGTTTAATTACATCTTTCCCAACAGTTGTCGATAATAAAAGATTTGTTGCTTGTGATTTAGGTGCAAATTCAAACGGTACTAAAGAAGATTTAAATCAATTTGCTGTTATGGGTAGCATCTATTATTCAATTCTTTATAATGAAGAAAGTCCAAAAGTTTATTTACTTAATAATGGTACTGAAGAAGAAAAAGGTAACGATTTAACAAAAGAGACATATCAATTATTAAAAGTTAATCCAAATATTAATTTTAAGGGAAATATTGAAGGAAGATATGCTATGAAAGGCGAAGCTGATGTCATAGTTTGTGATGGCTTTACTGGAAATATTTTCTTAAAAACTCTTGAAGGTACTGCAAAAGCTATGGGAAGCATGATGAAAGATGCTTTCAAGATGAATTTATTTACAAAAATTGGTTATTTATTTGCTAAAAAAGGCATCAAAGGTATGATTAAAAAAATGGATTATAAGAATGTTGGTGGCGCTTTGCTATTAGGTGTTAACGCAATTGTTATTAAATCACATGGTTCTAGCGAAGCAAAAAGTTTCTTAAGTTCAATGGAATCAGCTTATAATTTAGCAAAACAAAATATGATTGAAAAAATTAAATCTAGATTATAAATTTCAAAATGAGCAGATTAGATAGTTTCTTTAAAAAATACAACATTAAGACAAAAAATGTTGAATTATATGAGATGGCTTTCACACATTCTTCTTACAATTGGGATGCAAAAACAAGTCATCATGACTACGAACGATTAGAATTTGTTGGAGATTCTGTCGTTGGTTTTGTCGTAGGAACTAAATTATATAATACTCATAAAGATATGCGCGAAGGCGAATTAACAAAAGCTAGATCATTTCTTGTTCAATCTGAATATTTATCTAAATTAGCTCTTAAAGAAGGATTTGATAAATACATTAGAACAGGAAAATCAATGACTCAAGATGATTTTAGAAACCATAAATCAATCCTTGAAGATATTTTTGAAGCTGTAATGGGTGCGATTTATCTTGATCAAGGCATTGAGTTTGCTAGAAAAGTTATTGAAAAAATATATGGTGATGAAATTGAAAATTTCGTTTTAACCGAATTAAAAGATTATAAATCAATGCTCCAAGAAGCAATGCAAGCTGAATATCGAGAATCAGTTGAATATGTTGTTATTGAAGAAAAAGGACCTCCACATAATAAAATGTTTACTATTGAAGTTAGATTTAATGGTTTAATTTTAGGAAGAGGAATTGGAAAAAGCAAAAAAGCTGCTGAACAAATGGCTGCTCAAGACGCATTAAATAAGAAAGCAACGTTATAAATATGGGTTTATTTAAATTTTTAAAAGAAAAGTTCGGAAAGAAAAAGGAAGAACAAAGTGTAGAAGCTTCTAAAGAGCAAAAATCTTTAGATAAATACGACAAAGGTTTGGAGAAGAGTCGTAAGAATTTTTCTAATAAACTTGAAGAGCTAACAAAGCGCTATAAAGAAGTTAATGATGATTATTTTTCTGATTTAGAAGAAATCTTAATTGAAGCTGATTGTGGCGTTAATTTTACACTTAAAATTATTGAAGATTTACTCGATTATTCTAATGAAAAAGATATTAAAGATCCAAAAGCAATTAATGAATCTTTAGTTGATAGAATGTTTTTAAATTACGTCAAAGAAGGAAGTAATATTAAAAATGAGCTTTCTTTTGAAAATTTACCAGAAGTACTTGTGATGGTTGGTGTAAATGGCGTTGGAAAAACTACAACAATCGCAAAACTTGCAAAACGTTATATTTCAAAAGGTAAAAAAGTTTTACTTGTTGCCGCAGATACATTTAGAGCAGGAGCAAAAGAACAATTAACTGTTTGGGCTGGTCGTTTAGGAATTGATATTGTTTCTGGAAATGATAATGAAGATCCAGCAAGTGTTGCTTATAAAGGTGTTTCAAAAGGATTAGCTGATAAAGCTGATTTAATTATTGTTGATACTGCAGGAAGACTTCAAAACAAGAAGAACTTAATGGATGAGCTTAAAAAAGTTTCTAAAGTTATTAATAAGCTTATCAATCGTGAACCTGAATGTTTCTTAGTAATTGATGCAACAACTGGTCAAAATGGAGTTTTACAAGCAGCTGCATTTAAAGAATTAATTAATGTAACTGGTATTGTAATTACTAAAATGGATGGTACAAGTAAAGGCGGAATCATTCTTGCAATTAGAGAAGAACTTGGTATTCCAGTCAGATTTATTGGACTTGGCGAAGGGTTTGATGATTTAGAAGAATTTGATTTAGACAAGTATTTATATGGTTTGTGTAGTGGGTTGATTAAAGATGAATAGTTTAGAAGAATTTGATTACTATAATAGATTAGTTGATTTATACAAAGAACTTTTAACTGATATTCAAAAAAATATTGTTGTCAGTTATTATTTGTATAATCTTTCAATTTCTGAACTTGCTGAAGAGTTAAATATTACTCGTTCGGCAGTTTCTTATAATTTGGAACTTGCAAAAAAGAACTTAAAAAATTATGAAGATAAATTACATTTATTAGAAAAATATTCGAGTTTAGCAGACTTTTTAGACAAAAACAACTTAAATTCTGAATTAAAACAAAAGATTATGGAGGAATTATTATAATGGCATTTGAAGCTTTACAAGAAAAATTCTCCAGAGTAATAAAATCATTAAAAGGTCAATCGAAACTTACTGAAAAGAACATGGATGACATGTTAAAGGAAGTAAGAATTGCACTTTTAGAAGCTGATGTTAATTACAAGGTTGTAAGAGAATTCATAAATAGTGTTAAAGAAAAAGCACTTGGTGAAAGAGTTTTTGATAAATTAAATCCAAGTGAAATGGTTGTCAAGATTGTTCGTGATGAACTTGTCGAATTACTTGGCAGTGACAACTGCACTTTAAATTACAACAAAAATAAGCCAACAATTATTTTACTTGTAGGTTTACAAGGTAGTGGTAAAACTACGACCTGTGCTAAGCTTGCAAATTTAATGAAATATAAATTAAAAAAGAAAGTTTTAATGGCTGCTTGTGACGTTTATCGTCCAGCTGCTGTTGATCAATTAGCTCAACTTGCAAATCAAATCAATGTCGATCTTGTCAATATGGGCACTAAAGTTGACCCAGTTGAAATTGCAAAGAAAGCAAAAGAAAAAGCTTATAATGACCATTATGATGTACTTTTAATTGATACTGCAGGTCGTTTACAAATCGATGAAAAGTTAATGGATGAATTAAAGAATATTAAAAGAGAAATTGGTCCAGAAGAAATTTTGCTTTTAACTGATGCTATGGCAGGCCAAGATTCTGTTAACGTTGCAACTAAATTCAACGAATTACTTGGCTTAACTGGTGTAATCATGTCTAAAATGGATGGTGATTCAAGAGGTGGTGCAGCTTTAAGTATTGCTCACGTTACTGGAGTTCCTATTAAATTCATTGGTGTTGGTGAAAAAATTAATGAATTAGACATTTTCTATCCTGATAGAATGGCTGAAAGAATTTTAGGAATGGGTGATGTTTTAACTTTGATTGATAAAGTTGAACAAAACATTGATGAAAAAGAAGCTAAGAAGAGTATGAACAAGATGATGGAGGGGACTTTTACCCTTGATGATATGCTTGCTCAGATGAAACAAGTTCAAAAACTTGGTAGCTTAGGTGGACTTATGAAACTTATTCCTGGAATGCCTAAAGTAAGTCCAGAACAACTTGAAAAAGCTGAAAAAGACATGAAGGAATTCGAAGTTATTATTAATTCAATGACTTATGAAGAAAGAATGCATCCTGAGATTTTGAAGAATTCTAGAAAAACTAGGATTGCTAGAGGGTCAGGAAAAACAAATGCTGATATCAATAGAGTCTTAAAGCGTTATGAAAGCGCAAAGGAGATGATGAAGCAAATGAAAAACCGCTCTAAGAAGGGCGGTCCTGGATTCAATCCTAACATGTTCAGATGAGGATTTATTAATCCTCTTTTTTTATGAATTTTTTGCCTTTTTCTAAAGCTTCTCTTTCCCATTTAGGTGTTTCATCACTATCAAGTTCATTAAGTAACTTAATGTCATTTTTACTTAATTGATAATTATCAAAAAGATCTTTTCTTTTTTCTCTAGTTAATGAAAGTGATTGTTTTTTTCTCCATTTTTCAATAGCTGCGTGATTTCCAGAATAAAGAATATCAGGTACTTTATCACCTTCAAAATTATAAGGTTCAGTGTATTGAGGATATTCAAGTAAGCCATTATTGAAGCTTTCTTCCTCGGTACTTTCTTCAGAAATTACACCAGGTATTAGTCTTGAAACGCTATCAATAATTGACATTGCAGCAGGTTCTCCACCTGTTAAAATGTAATCGCCAATAGAAATAATTTCATCAAAATATTTATAAACTCTTTCATCAAATCCTTCGTAATGACCACATAAAATTAAAATTTCATCCATATTTGAGGCCATTTTTATTGATTTAGCTTGATTAAAGACATTTCCACGAGGTGATAAAATAATTTTATAAGTATGAGAAGTTGAATTATCTTTAAGTGCATCAATAATTGGTTGAGCTTTCATAACTAAACCAGCACCTCCACCAATAGGTGCAGTGTCAACTCTATTATATTTGTCTTTTGTATAGTCTCTAATATTTACTAATTTAATTTCAATTTTTCCTGTGCCGATTGCACGTTTTAAAATTGAAGCTTCAAAGAATGAAGTAAACATTTCTGGAAATAAAGTAAGTATTATAAATTTCATCCAAGCAATCCTTCAATTACATTTATAATTATGTAATTATTACTTATATTGATATCTTTTATGAAGAAATCATTAAATGGTACATAGAAAGATTTTTTATCTTTCTTTTCAACTTTAAGTGTAATTTGTGAAGGGAATTCTTCAACATTTATTACCTTGCCTAATTCATTTTTGTTTTCGTCTAAAACAGTCAATCCTTCTAAATCAGAAAAAAAGTATTCATTATTCTTAAGAATATTTTCATCTTTTACGCTTAATAAATCTTTACCTAAAATCGGATCTAAATCATTAACATTTTGATATTCTTCAAATTGTAATACATCAATATTTCCTTCTTTTGATGCATATTTTTTTACGTGAACTGGTAGCAAATTATCTTTTTCAAGTTCGATGAAAAGTTGATTTCCTTTTTTATAGCGAATACTTTTAAAAGAAGTTGTTGAAAAAACCTTAACTTCACCATTAAGTCCTCTAGGTTTTAAGATTGTTCCAACTTTTAAATACTTTTCCATAATCGATATAAAAAAGGAAGGAGATTATTCTCCTTTCTCTTCCTCATCAAATGATTCAAATTTGATATGAATTCTCTTGTTTTCGAGTTTACCAGCGATAGAAACGATGTCTCTAACTGCGTTAGCAACACAACCTTTTTTGCCAATTAATCTAGCGATATCGCCATTTGTTGCAACAACAAGAATGGTTGTTTCGTTTTCTTTTTCACTTGGAATTTCTTTAACAAGAATGTTTTCTGGATTTTCAATAAATGAATCAACAATACTATGAATTAAAGAAGTATAATCCATCTTTATTCACCTTTTTTAGCTTTGCATTCTTTAGCTTTAGCGATTAAACCTTTGCTTGTTAAAATAGCTTTGACGGTGTCGCTATATTGAGCACCTGAAACTAACCATTTTAAAGCAACTTCTTCGTTAAGTTGAGCAGCAGCGATACCTTTTGAAGGATCATAAGTACCGAGTTGTTCAATGTAACGACCATCTCTTGTGAATCTGCTATCAGCGACAACGATTCTGTAGAATGGAAGTTCATGTCTTCCTTTACGTGCTAATCTGATTTTAACCATAATTACTCTCCTATCGTGAAATATACTAATTAAATTGATTTTGCCTGTCAAGTATTTTTACTTGACACCCTTAATCTGAGAAATATATTAAATTATTCGCTTTTGCCTGTCAAGTATTTTTACTTGACACCCTTAATTTCTTATTTGACTTTATATAGAAAACTATATAAAATATACAAGCATTTATTTTGATGCTACGGACGGTCCGCTTTAATGATTATTATATGAACGTCAAGAGAACGAATAGAGAAAGGGGAGCAATATGAACACAAACTTAGTAAAAGAAGTTGCTAACACCCAATTAAAGTCAGATTTTCCTTTCTTCAAAGCCGGTGACACAGTTAAAGTCATGGTTAGAATTACAGAAAACGGAAAATCAAGATTACAAGCTTTTGAAGGCGTTGTCCTCGCAAGAAGAGGTTCAGGAGTTGCCGAAACATTTATCGTTAGAAAGATTTCTAATGGAATAGGTGTTGAAAGAGTATTCCCTGTTCACTCACCAAACGTTGCAAGCGTTCAAGTACTTAAAGTTGGTAGAGTTAGAAGAAGTAAGATTTTCTATATCCGTGAAAGAAGTGGAAAATCAGCAAGAATTAAAGAAGTTCTTAAAAAATAATTTAAGTAAATTCTTAATTAAAGAGAAAGATGGAAGAAATTCCATCTTTTCTTTATAATAATAGTGCATGAAAGAACAAAAAGAGAAAAATGTACATTGGTTTCCTGGCCATATGAAAAAAGCCTCGAACCAAATCGAAGATCAAATTAAAAATCTCGATTTTGTGGTTGCTATGCTTGATGCAAGAGCGCCTTTTTCAACATTCAATGATTATCTTTTTAAAAGATTTCAAAATAAACCAATGCTACTTATAATAAACAAAACTGATTTAGGTGATGATGAAGTTGTTAAATCACGGGTTGAATATTATAAAAATAAAAATGTTTCTTGTTTAGTTCTTAATAAATATACAAAAAAATCAAAAGAAATATTAATTTCGATGATTAATGAAATTTTAGCTGCTAAAAAAGCTAAAAATTTAAGTAGAGGAATTAAACATTCTATTTATAAAGGAATAATAGTTGGTGTTCCTAATACTGGTAAATCAACTTTAATAAATATTTTAGCTACAAAAAATGTAGTTACTGCTAAAGATTCTCCAGGAGTAACACGTTCAGTTACGTGGATTAAAATTAATAATGAACTATATTTAGTTGATACTCCAGGGATTTTACAACCTAAATTTGAAGATAAAAAACAAGCATATAATCTTGCTCTTATCGGATCGATTAAACAAGACATTTTGCCGCTTTTAGATTTAACGGTTTATCTCCTAGATTTTTTAACTTTATATTATAAAGATAATATAGAGAAATGGATTGGAAAGAAAATCGAGGGAGATGCTCTATATATAATAAAAGAAGTAGCAACTAACAAAGTTCCTCTTTTAAAAGAAGGAAAAATCGATACAGAAAATGCTTGTAGACTTATTTTAAATGAATATAGAAAAGGTACTTTTGGAAAGATTACTTTGGATAGAATTTAATGCTAGATTTTGAAAACCAATATTATAGTGATGAAATTAAATTAATAGTAGGCATTGATGAAGCTGGAAGAGGCCCTCTTTGTGGTCCAGTTGTTGCAGCCTGTTGCATTTTGAAACCAGATTATAAAAATGAGAATATAAATGATTCTAAAAAATTAACCGAAAAGAAAAGAGAACAAGTCTATAAAGAAATTTTAGAAAATTGTGTTGATTATGGGGTAGGAATAGTTTCGCCTCAACGAATCGATGAAATTAATATCCTTGAAGCAACAAAAGAAGCGATGCACATTGCTTTAAGTCAACTTAAATCCCCTTATGATTTGATTTTAATTGATGCTGTTAAACTTGAAAATACGCCTAAACCAGTTATTGCTTTAATTAAGGGTGACGCAAAATGTGAATGCATTGCTGCAGCAAGCATTATTGCAAAAGTTACACGTGATCATATATTAGAAGATTATGCTAAGCGCTACCCTCAATATGGCTTTGATAAGCATAAAGGGTACGGAACTAAAAAACATATTGAAGCGGTAAAACAATATGGAATTATTAAAGATTTCTATCGTTTATCCTTTGAACCAATAAAATCGATGACAAAAAAATAAAAATTTTAATTTTTTTGCAAAAAAACCGGAAGAAATGACTCCTTCAAACTCACATATTAGTAGAAGGAGTATTTTTATGTTATCGTCACATCAAATTTTAACCTATCTAACTTATCTATATAAGGGAGATTGGCAAGCAACTTTAGAATCAATTAAGAATAAAATTGATCTAGAAGAATCACAAGTTCTTGAAGAACTTAAAAATGTCTCAACGGAAAGTTTAGGCATTCTTGATGATGGGTATCCAGAATATTGGAAATGCACATTATCACAACCACCATTTAATGTTTTCTATAAAGGAGATATTTCTTTACTTGCAAATGAAAACTATAGGCGTGTTTCAGTTGTAGGGAGTAGAAAATGTACAAATTATGGTGTTAACGCCGTAACAAAAATCATTTCAGGATTACCGAAAAACACGATTATTGTTAGTGGTTTAGCTTCTGGAATTGATGCTGCAGCTCATAGAGCGGCACTTCAATATGGCTTAAAAACAATTGCAGTGCTAGGTTCAGGGATTGATTATGTATATCCTAAAGAGAATTTAGAATTATATGATGAAATTCTTGAAAAAGGAGGCTTGATTATTAGCGAATATCCTAATGACACTGAACCTCAAAAGACTAATTTTGTTTTTAGAAATAGGTTAGTTGCTTCAATTGGAGAGTTTTTACTTGTTGGAGAATCTTATGAAAGAAGTGGCACCTCAACTACGATTTCTTATGCACTTCAAATTGGAAACAATGTAGGTTGTATCCCTTATGAAGTAGGAAAAGGAAGTAGTTGCAATACGTACATAAAAGAAGGAGCGATCCTTGTTGATAGTTCAGATGATGTTATATCTAATTTAAGGAAGAGGTAATTTAATGATAAAAGGTGATGACGTCTATAGAAGCAAAAGAGATTTAGAATTTAATGATTTAGTAAATGTTAAGTGCATCGAATATGAAGATGAAAATTTTATTATTACTAGTGTCAAAGTAAGCGAAGAAGAATATCACGAAGAGAAAGTGATTATTCCATGTAATGAAACAAATTGGAAGACCTTTAAAAAATATTACTTTAATAAATAATATTAATATTATTTAGCTAAATTGGACGCTTTTTGGTGGTTCGATAATTGTTGACAAGCAATTTTTCTTACTTTATATTTATCAAGCGTAGGAAAAAAGCATGAAATTAGTTATTGTCGAATCACCAACCAAATGTAAAACAATAGGCCACTATCTTGGCGATGATTTTATTGTCGAAGCAAGTGTTGGCCATATTCGTGACCTTTCTATTTCTGGAAAAGGTGGATTTGGCGTTGATGTCGAGAATGATTTTAAAGCATCTTATTCTATAGATGCAGATAAAAAAGAAGTAATTAAAAAGTTAAAGAAACTTCAAAAAGAAGCTGATGAAGTAATTCTTGCAACCGACCCTGATAGAGAAGGAGAAGCAATTGCTTGGCATTTAGCTACTGTTTTAGAATTGCCTCTTGAATCTACAAAAAGATTAGAATTTCATGAAATCACTAGAGCAAGCATAAACGAAGCAATGAATTCTCCTAAACTAATCGATATGAACAAAGTTCATTCTCAAGAAGCTAGAAGAATTATGGATAGAATCATTGGTTTCGATCTTTCTGGCTTATTAAAGAGCAAAATTGGATCAAAATCTGCTGGTAGAGTTCAATCAGTCACTTTAAAAATGATTGTTGAGCGTGAAAAAGAGATAAATGAATTCGTTTCTGAAGAATATTGGTCATTTGAAGGAAGGATTAAAACTCCTAAAAAGAATCCAAGTATCACTTTAGTTAAAGTTGATGGGAAAGAAGTTAAATTGCCTCATCAAGAAGATGCGGATAAGGTTTTTGAATATTCAAAAGAACCTCTTGAAGTTACTCAAATTATTACAAATGAGAAAATTATTTCTCCAAAAGAAGCTTTAAGAACTTCAACACTTCAACAAGAAGCATTTACAAGATTTAAATTTAAAACTAAAGAAACAACTTACCTTGCTCAACAACTTTATGAAGGTGTTGAAGTAAATGGAGAAGCTAAAGGTTTAGTCACTTATATTAGAACTGATAGCACAAAATTAAGTGATACATTTATTGCAAAAGCAAAAGATTTTATTATTTCTCAATACGGGAAAGATTATTATAGTGGTCCAAGAAGCAAGAAAGATGTAAAACTTTCTCAAGATGCTCATGAAGCAATTAGACCAACTGATTTAAGCTTTACACCTGAACTTGCAAAGCAATATTTATCTGATCATTTATATAAATTATATAAATTAATTTATGAAAGAACTTTAGCTTCATTAATGTCAGATAAAGTTGAAGAAGTTACGACTGTTACCTTAAAAAATTCACATTTAACTTTTGAAATTAAAGGTATAAAAGTGAATTTTGCAGGTTACGATTTGTTTAAAATGGATGAAAAAGAAGAGAATTCAATCCCTACATTTAATGTTGGAGAAAAATATGATGTTATCAATCAAAAAGTTTCTCAACATTTCACAAAACCTCCATCAAGATATAATGAAGCAAAAGTCATTAAACTTATGGAAGAAGAAGGTATTGGAAGACCATCTACCTATTCATCAACTCTTCAAACTTTAAGTGATAGAAAATATATCACAACTATTCAAGGCACTTTACGTCCAACAGAACAAGGCATTTTAACCATTAATGTTTTAAATAAATATTTTGAAGATTTAATGAATGTTAAATATACCGCCGAAATGGAAACAAACCTTGATAAAATCATGGAAGGTACATTAAATGAAGTTGATGTTATTCGTGATTTTTATAATC
This sequence comes from uncultured Mollicutes bacterium, assembly GCA_946539555.1. Classification (GTDB taxonomy): domain Bacteria; phylum Bacillota_I; class Bacilli_A; order RFN20; family CAG-826; genus Onthovivens. The sequence continues at coordinate 14,965 of CAMNHN010000022.1, forward strand.
CTTTCATCGAAAATTTCAATAGAGTTAAAGAAGTAATGTATAAAGAGCCACTTAAATTAACTGGTGAAAAATGTCCAGAATGCGGAAGTGATCTTTGCTATAGAATGGGAAAACATGGACAATTTATTGGTTGCTCAAATTTCCCAAAATGTACATATATTAAAAAGGAAGAAAAAGTAGCTCCAAAACTTGTTGGAAGAGCATGTCCAAATTGTGGAAATGAGCTTGTTTATCGTACAAATAGACGTGGACAAGAATTTATTGGTTGCTCAAATTTCCCAAAATGTAAAT
>CAMNHN010000023.1 GCA_946539555.1 uncultured Mollicutes bacterium
GGGATAAAATTAGCTGAATTCTTATTTGTGACATCTTCAACATAGCTTGTTAATGTCTTCAAAGCTTTGCAATCATTCCGTGATTTAAAATAATTTAACTCTTCTCTTTTTGCTTCACACGAACACAATATTAGAGGTAAAACGAATAATGTTAATAGAGATTTCTTTTTCATTTTTTAAGACCTTCCTTCAGTTGAAAAGAATAATCTTTTCAAAATTAAATTTCAATAAAAATCCTAAAAATGAGTATAAAAAAATTGATAAATTACATGTTTTTTAAAAAAATAGTTGAGATTTGCAATGTTTTTCACAAGATTAATAAAAATGATCGAAAATTTAAATTATATCTTCAAGTTTAATAATAAACTTGATTATTTGCATTATGAAAAAACAATAGTAAAATAAATCACATGGAAAATAATAACGAAGAGTTAGAAATTAAAGCCAAGAAAAGAAGATTTGGTTTAAGACCAGTTGCACTCAGTGCTTTGTCTTTTCTAGTTGTTATCTTCATTGGTAGCATATTGCTTATAATGCCTTTCTCGGTAAAAGAAGGTGCTGAAATCAGCTACATTGATGCTCTTTTTACTGCAGTTAGTTGCACTTGCGTTACTGGTTTATCAACAGTACCTCTAGGAGTAGCCTCTACTTTTACTTTGGCTGGAAAAATCATAATGGCAATATTAATTCAACTTGGTGGATTAGGTGTTACTTTTGTTGCGGTCTTAATTTTTGTCATATTTTCTAGAAAACTATCCTTCAACCAACAAAGTTTGATTAAAGAAAACTGGAACCTTATTTCTCTTAAAAATGTAAAACGAATTTTCCTTTTTATTACACTTATTACGGCAATAAATGAGATTCTTGGATCTGTACTTTTGTTCCTTGATTTCTATTTTATCCACAATATGGATGTTGCTAGAGCAATAATGAACGCTCTTTTCCATAGTGTCTCTGCTTATAATAATGCTGGATTTGATTTATTTGGAACAACTTCTTATATTGGTTTTGATACCGATTATATTTTAGTCTTTACAACAATGTTTTTAATAATTTCTGGTGGATTTGGTTATTTCACAATTTATGAAATCATTCATAGAAAACTTAATTGGACAAAGAGTTCCTTACAAGCAAAAATCGTTATTTTCTATACCTTTGTTTTAATTGTTGTTGGCACTTTTGGAATTTATTTTATTGAACTTTTTAATACAGAAACTGAAGTTTCTTTTGTTGGGTCTTTATTTATGAGCGTTTCAACAAGAACTGCTGGTTTCACATTATATGACTTAAGCGAATTTAAGAAAGCTACCTTATTATTAATAATGATTTTAATGTTTATTGGTGCTTCTCCTGGTGGTACAGGTGGTGGTATTAAAACAACTACTATTGCTATCGTTGCTGCCTATATTAGAGGATTAATTACCGATAGAAAACCATATGCATTTAGAAGAACAATTAGTAAATCACTTGCAAGAACGGCAATGCTTATTATGACTCTTTCACTTAGTGTGTTTGTCATTGGTATGTTTATGATTTCTATATTTGAATCAGATAATAAGCTTGACTTAATTGATGTCGCTTTTGAAACAATGTCTGCTTTTGCTACTGTTGGTTTATCAACAGGCATTACCACTTCTTTAACTGTGGGAAGTAAAATTACTTTAATTTTGTTAATGTATATTGGTCGTTTAGGCCCACTAACATTAGCAAATTCAATGAAATCTAGAAAAATTCAAACATATTCATATGTTGAAGAAAATGTCTCTATTGGATAGGAGGAAAAATTATGGCAACTAAAAAAGGAACAATTGGTATCGTTGGTTTAGGCAAATTCGGAATGCAACTTGCCGAGGAACTTGTCGAAAACGGAAGAAAAATTGTCTGTATAGATAAAGATGAAAAGAAAGTTAGAAAAGCTTTAGAGCTTACTGATTATGCTTTCGTATCTGAAGATTTAAGTAAAGAAACATTTGAAGAAACAGGATTCAAACAATGTGAAACAATCGTTATTTGTATTGGTGAACATCTTGATACCGCTATTTTAGCTACACTTAACGCTTTATCACTTGGTGTTAAAAAGGTCGTTGCAATGTCAGCAACTGATGAAACCGGCCAAATTCTTGAAAAACTTGGTGCTGAAGTAGTCTATCCTTATAAAGATAGTGCTGACCACCTTGCTAAAAAGATTTTAACTAACAACATTCTTGAATTTATTTCTCTTAAAGGCGAAATTGAAATTGCTGAAATTAAAGTTCCAAAAACATTTATTGGTAAATCAATTATCGATTCAAATATAAGACAAAATTTTGGTATCAATATTATCGCGCTAGAAAACGGTGATTCAATTAACACAAAAATTGATCCACATTATATTTTCAAAGATGGTGATGCAGTTGTCGTAATTGGCGATACAAAATCATTAAGAAAATTCGAACAAAAAAAATAGGCTTCCATAAGCCTATTTCTTTTTAATAAGATATATATCTACTTAAGAAGTGATAAGAATAAAGCTAAATTTGCTGTTGTTTCTTCGGTAGATGCAGGTTCAGCAGCTTTTGTAAGAGATGTTGAAAGTAAAGCTAAAAATAAGAAGACAATACCAAAACCTAGTGTTAAATAAGAAACAATAAGTTCGCTTCCTCTTTCTTTAGTCTTGACGAAAACATTAAGTCCGCCACCAGTAATAGCACCTGAAGCACCTTCAGATTTACCACCTTGTAATAAACCAAGGACTATAATTATAAATGCAACAACCCAGAAAACATAATCATACCATTTCATAAGTTCATCTCCGCTAATTCTTAAATATTCTACAAAAGATAGAAATTAATTTCTATAAAAACTACTTTTGTGTTAAAAAGTATATCACTAACCTTACTTAAATGAAAGATAAGATGTTTCTTGTGTACTTTAATTAATTATAAATTTAAAAATTATTAATTTAGTTATAGAATTTAACCATGAAAAAAATATTACTTGTAACACGTATATCAAAATTTATTCTGTTGCTCCTTAGTTTTTCATTTTTTGTTTTTGCACCAGCTTTTACATGGCAAATAAACGATCATCAAAAATTTGTTTGTAATGGATTTATTACAATTTTTGGAGGAAATTTTGGGACAGGAAATAACGCTTTAGCTCCAGTTTCTCTCATCGCTTTCATCTTTTTTGTAATAGCGATTTTGTGGAACGTTTCCTTTAATATCCTTTTATTAACAAAAAAAGAAATTCCTCTAAAAACATTTAAACGAATCTCTTATGTTGTTTCAATCTTACAAATTGTGACTGGTGTTTTAATTTTTTATTCCATTTTTAATTTTGTAATAGTTAATGGATATGGAGATACTGTACCTGAATATTTTAAAGATACTTATTTTGTGACTCTCGCTGGCTCTTTCTCTTTAATGAGTGGCTTACTAAACGCATTTGAAATTTTAGCCATTTAATTCGTCATATTCTTTAAGTTCTCTGATTATTTTTTTAAGCTCTTTTCTATTTAAATCTGAAGGTGAGATATTTGCTATCTCATTTTTTTCTTTATCATAAGCTATTACGCCTACTGGCATAAAACGTGTATATTCAAATTCGACGTTATGTTTATATTTTATATTTTCTATTAAATCTTCTCCGTATAATGGGAGTCGGTTATTTTTTAATAATAAATTTTCACTAACTTCTATCCAAGCTTCAATTCGTTCAATATCAGCTTCTAATTTTTTCCAATATTTTATCCAAGCTTTTTCTTTATCGCTTTTTCCTAGATCTTCATCTTCTAAAATTTCATCTGAAGTAAATCCTGTTTCAATTTCGATTGCTCTTTCCATTTCAAAAAGGCAATTTGAAAGTAATTTCATCAACTTCATGGTGTATTCATTATCGTTATATATATCTAAATATGGGTCATTATTTTCGTGATAATAATAAGTGACTTTACTTCTTATTTCGCTTTTATATCCGTATCTTTGTGCGTCTAAATCTGAAATATCACTAATTAATTTTTTGATTTGTGTATCGCCTTTTTTTGGCGCAGGTTTTCTTTTAAAATCTCTCATTTTCTCTCCTTTCTTTAAAAATAATCAAGTTTTGCAAGGTTTTTAATAAATTAAATTTCCTTTTTCGTCTGTTCCAATAACAAAAATTTCTTGATCGTGATAAATGTTTTCTACAACATAAATCGATGTTGTTTTGATAATGTCTCTTTCTTTATCAAAATCAAAATCGTGAGGATTCTTTTTTGATAAATAGAAATTTGATGCTTTTATATCTTGCATAGCTCTTGTGAAATTGTTTTTAAAAATTTCTCTATCATTAATGAAGTTCACCGCTTTTAAAAATCTGTTTTTAGCTTTAAAAGGTACGTTATCATAGTGGTCACTTCTAATATAAACTCTTTCCCAGAATCTAAAATCGATTTTGCTAAATCCATCGCGTTCAACAACCGTTGGAAGGTAAAATTTAACTGCGAAAACAAATTTTAGAGATTCATTAATCTCCTCAAAATGTTGATCTAAAAAATCATAAAGTTCATCAATATTAAATGGTGCATTTTTAACTTTAAAAATAAATATGCTAAGGAAACGATTAAAAAATCTACCATAATCATCGACTTTTAATCCTTTTGAAATCAAAATATCTTCTAGTTCTCTTTTTAACAAATCTCTATAAGAATATGCATAAATTCTTGCATAAATATAGTTTTCAAATGCCTCATCACTTTTATCAGCTTCTTCCCAATAATCAACCTGGAAGTTATCTTTATTTCCCCCATTATAATAATCAAAAATTCCTTCCCAATATTGGATTTGAGATTCTGTGTGGTTCATATAATGTTTTTCTAAAGCGTTTTTAATGATTTTTCTTTGCCGCTCGATGTTTTGCTCTTGCTTTTTAACCTTTTCAATACGATTTCTTTCAACCTCAATCTCTTTTTCGCGCTCTAACTTTTCGATATCTCTTTGATCTTGCCATTTTATATAGTTACTTTTTGTTTTTTCATAAACAAAATAAAGAATAATTGAAGCAATAATAAATATGATTGCTAGCCAACTATAAATTTGTTTAAAAATTGTATTTTCTAAAATTGGAAGGCAAAGCAATTCAATGCCAATTGAAGCAATAATAAGAGAAGCAATAAACCATCCACCTAAACTTATAATTCTGTTTTCTTGAATAGGATCTTTTTCATGAACTTCTTCTTTTATCACCCCTTCTTTAAGATTTTTGTCATACATTTTTAGATTCTTTCTTTCTCTTAAATATCTAATTAAAAAGAAGGTCGAACTAAGCGCTCCAAGCGTACAAAAAAGAGAAGCAAAAACAAGTCCTGTAATTCCTTTTTCATATATTACCCAAACAACAATTAGGGTAACACCTACAATAACGGCTAAAATAGATAGCCGAAGTTTTAAAGCGTATGAATTTCTAAACATTACAATTATTGTAATAATTGACATTATAAACTGCAACAATTTTGCAAAAAATATTTTAGTTTTGCATTGCTTTTTTGAAGTTTAATTTTATATCAGGATATTTTATAATAATCAAAAAGGAAGAAATTATGCTTAAAATCGACTATCAAACAACCATTATTGAACCAGTTACAAGTAAAGAATTTATTGACTACGTTTATAACAAAAATATTTATCCATTACATGTACAATTCTTATCAACAGAATTTGATGAAATCACTAAAGAAGTTAAATCAAGATACGAAAGAAATAGACTCGAACCAATAAATGTTTTTGTATATGCCATGTTTGCTTTAAAGCAAGCTTATGGTCCAGCTGATGAAGAAGCTATTAAAAATCTTCTTGAAGCAAATTTTTTAAATAGTAATGGTGATTTTGAATTGTTATATGGTGAAATTGTTGGCTCAGAAAATCCTGAAATTGCAGCCGAGATGTTTGAAAAAGCTATCGCTAAAGGAAATGCATATGCCTCTTGTTTATTAACTAATTATTATGTCTTTGGAGTTTATGGAAACAAAAAGGATTATAAAAAAGCACTTGAAATAGCTACAGCTGAATATAAAAGATCTCACTATCCTGAAATCATTTATTATCTTGCTAGTATGTATAGACTCGGAATTGGTGTAGAAATAAATAAAGAAAAAGCATTTGAATTATGTAAAGAAGGCGCTGAGCAAAATCATGCTAAATCAATTTATGAATTAGCGAGAATGATCGACGAAAACGATGATATGAAGTCACATGAAGAAGCTTTTGAATTATATTTAAAAGCTGCTGAATTAGGATCTCCTTATGCTTTATCTTTAGTTACAGAAGCTTATTATAATGGGGAGAGGCCTGGTGTAAAGCAAGACGAAGAAAAAGCATTTAAATACGCACGACTTGGATATATTTTAAATAGTGTTTCTTGTTCCATAACTTTTGCTTCTTGTATTTATCAAGGGCATGGCGTTCAACAAGATAAAGAAATCGCTAAACAAATCTTAATTGAAATGGCAAATAATGGAATTTATCAAGCAGCAACTGCTCTAGCTCTTCTTCTTGATGCCGATCACTACGAAGATAAAGATTTAATTTTTAAATTATTAGCAAAAGCAACCTCAATGGGTGATGAGGCTGCCGTAATTTATTTAAATGATGTATATAATAACAAAAAATATGGTACTCAAAGAGAATATGAGAAGGCCATTAATGCGTATAACGAATTAAAAGGCATTAATTAAATTTATTCTTTTGCTTCTTTAGCTGCTCTTTTAACTAAACCATCTTTAAATTTTCTTTTTTCAGCACGTAATGCGCTTTCAAGTGTAGAAAATAAAGCATTAACTTGTGCTTCTGAATAATCGTAATTTGAAATATTAGCCAAATTACCTAAAATTTTAAATTGCTTACAAATATTGTCTTGTCTAGCTTTTGCAAGTCTTACGAAATTATCACCCTTTGTACTCATATTATTTCCTCCAATATAATTGATATATTTTAATTATATTAATGAATATATTATTTACAATATAGATATTTTATATTTTTACACTTTTCTTATATAATATTTGCGAGGTAGGCGTCGTATGGAAGAAAAGAAAAAGTTAGATAACATAACAAAAGCAAAGCTAGTTTATTCACTTGAGCTAGGTGCTTTTTCACTTCTCTTTTTAGTTATAGCAATCTTAAAATATTTTGATGTAATCACTTTTTCAGATAGGTATAGAGAGCGGATTTTCCCTATTGTTACACTTCTTGGTGGTACATGGTTTATTATTGATTTAGTATGGGCAATAGTTAGTTCAAAACACAGAGAAAAATCTGCAATAATCGATAAAATTTTAGTTGCTCCAGGATCTTTATCAACAATTATTTTTGATGTTTATCTTTTAATTAACGGACCATTAAATGTTGATTACGTCATTTTTAAAACTTATTCAGCTACCTTATTTATTTATATTTCTATAATTTATGCTTTCCAAGCAATATATCACTTTAAACATCCACTTCCTTATTTAGTTAACGAAATCAAAAATGCCGACGAAGAGGAAGAAAAAGAAAGACAACTTGAAGAAGAAAAGAAAGCTCTTGAAGAAATTAATAGCGAAGAAAAAACTTCTTCAAACGAAGAAGTTTCTCAATAATTTAACTTAGCAATTAATTAAAGTTCGGATTGCCCACCGATTTCTAAAATAATCTTGCCAACCTTTTTAAATTCGATTGAACTAAAAATAATTAAGAATAATCCGATAGCAAAAACAAAGATTGGAATAAATATTGCATTTATTTCTCCATTTCCAATAAATGAAACTAGAGCTGCTCCTGCAACTAAAAGAATAATAGATCCAATTACAATTGATACGACAAATACGACTCTACTTTTTCTAAGTTTTCTTGTGATAATGCTCATATCATCGACTTTATCAATTCTTAAGAGTGTAATTGAATTTAATAATAATGGTATTCCTGCAAAAAGGAAAATAATTGCCAAAATCATAAATCCGCCATCCATAATGATAAAAAGCATTGATGCAAAAATAATTGCAAAAGCTAATCCAACAGCTTCACCACCATTATCTGCTTCTTGTTTTTCAGCTAAACCAAAAAGACTTCCGCTAGCAATTTCAACTGTAAACCAAATTGCAAAAGCAATAGCAATTACCGCTAATATTAGAAAAATAATTGAAGAAACAAGATTGGTTCTTGCTATTCTTTTAATAAACTTATTATCCATAAAATCACCTTCTTTTTATATTATACTCTTTTTAATATCTAAAAGATAATTTAAAGAGGTTTATAAATTCAATTTGCACTGTTTTTTATCAAAAACCTTGCAAAACTCTATTATTTTTATTTTCATTGATTATTTGAATTAAATTGAATTTGATATAATTTATAATAATATCCTTTCTTTTTTAATAATTCTTGGTGCTTTCCAGATTCAATAATTTCACCTTTATTTATAACAATAATGTTGTCAGCGTTTTGAATTGTCGAAAGTCTATGTGCAACAATTAACATTGTTCCAATGTTTCTCATTTTATGTAGCGACTCTTGAATCAAGACTTCTGTTTCGGTATCAATATTTGCTGTTGCTTCATCAAGAATTAAGATTTGAGGTTTAACTAAAATTGTTCTAGCAAAATTCAAAAGTTGTCTTTGACCTTGAGAGAAATTTTCTCCTCTTTCGATTACTTCGCTATTAATTCCTTCTGGAAGCTCATCAATAAATGTGTCGGCTTGAACGTATTCTAGAGCTGCTCTTACATCTTCATCACTATAATTTTCATCATAAAGAGTGACGTTAGTTTTTACATCTCCTGAAAATAAGAAAACATCTTGTAACATTTGACCAATTGCTTTTCTTAAAGACTTAATTTTAATATGTTTAATATCAATATCATCAATAAGAATCGTTCCTTTTTGTGCTTCAAAATTTCTAACTATTAAACTTAAAATTGTAGTTTTACCACTTCCTGTTGCACCAACAAAAGCTACCGTTTGCTTAGGCTCAATAACAAAAGAAACATCTTTTAATATCCAATCTTCTTTTTCATAAGCGAACCAAACATTTCTAAATTCAATTTTGCCTTTAAAACTATCAATTTCAATTGCGTCTTTTTCATCAACAACTGTTGGTTCAACATCAAGTAAATTGTAAATTCTTTCTCCTGCTGTTGTTGCTCTTTGAATGTGATTAAGTTGATCAGCAATTTGTTCAATTGGATTAAAGAATCTAGAAAGGAGTAAATAGAAAGCAACGATTCCTCCTGCATCTAAATTAAATCTAATTCCAAAATAGAAGCAAAGACCAATTGAAACATAATATAATAAATTAATAAATGGTCTATAAAGAGCAAAAACTATGACAATTTTATAACCTGTGTCTTTAATGTTTTTGCTTTTTTCTTTAAATTCTCTTTCTTTTCTTCTTTGTTGATTAAAAATTTGAATGATTTTCATTCCTGAAATATTTTCGCTTAGGAATGTGTTCATATTTGAATAATATGATCTTTCTTTTCTAAATAATTTAGTTAAGATATGTCGAGCAACAAAAGAAACAGCAAAAACAACCGCTACAACTCCTAACATTATTAAAGATAATAATGGTGAATAATAAATCATTACTGAGAAAACACCGATAACTGTGAGAATATTTTTTAATAAAGTAACTAAAATATCTGTAAAGAGTTGAGACATGTTTTGAGTATAATTTGCAACACGAGTAACCAAACTTCCTACAGGCATAATATTAAGTTGATGAATTGACATATTTTCAATATGCTCAAAAATTTCCATTCTCAAATTGTAGACAATTTCTTGCCCTGCTTTTTGAAGAACCATTGTTTCTAAATATGCAAATCCTTGGTTGATTAAAGTTAAACCAAAATATCCAACGACTATAAAAATAATTAAAGTTAAATCTATTTCTGTTTTTAAAATATTCGTAATTGTAGCCGTTAAAATTGGCAAAACAATATTGATTGCAACATTTAAAATAAGCAAGAAAATTGCAACAAGAAAACGCCATCTTTGTGTTTTCACATATTTAGATGTTCTTTTGATTAATTCCATTAAAGGAATTTTCTTCGTTCCAAACAATTTCTCTAATTCATCATCCATATTTTAGCCCTCAATCTCTTTTTCGAGTTCTTGGAGATAAACCATCTTTTGATAAGTTGGAGAAATCTTCAATAAGTTTTCATGGGTATCAAAAGCTTCAACTTCACCCTTTTTAAGAACGATAATTCTATCTAAAGTAGAAACTGTTGAGATTCTACTAGAAATTAAAATTGTTGTTTTTCCGTTTCTATATTCTCTAATATTTGAAAGAATAGCTTTTTCTGTTTTTGTATCAACTGCTGAAACAGAATCATCCAAAATTAAAATTGGAGCATTTTTATAAAAAGCTCTAGCAATTGAAATTCTTTGTTTTTGCCCACCAGAAAGAGTAACTCCTCTTTCTCCAGAAACGGTTTTATATTGATCTTTAAAATCATCAATATCTTGAGCAACGCAACTAAATACTGCTGATTTTTTGACCAGATCAAGGTTCTTTTCATCGCTTGAAAATGCAATATTATTTTCGATTTCATCGCTAAACAAGAAATTATCTTGAGGGACGATAGCGATATTTTCTCTTAATGAATCAATATCACATTTCATCAAATCGACTCCATCAACAAAAACAGAATCTTCAGAATAATTGAAAAGCCTTAAAAGAATATTAACTAAAGTGGATTTTCCTGAACCGATTTTTCCAACGATTCCAATATTTTCTCCGTCATTAATTTTTAAAGTAATGTGTTTCAATGAATCATGATCTTTTCCATCATATCTAAATGTAAAATCTTTAAATTCGATGATACCTTTAACGTTACTAAGAACAATTGCGTTTTCAGGTGATTTAACTTCTTCAATCTCATCAAGAAAATGAGCAATTCTTTTATAACTTGCTTTTGCTCTTGATCTCATTGAGAAAATTTGACCTAAAGCAATCATTGGCCAGATTAAAGTGTCAAAATATCCAACAAAAGTAATTAAGTTACCTGCTGTAAAACTTATTTCTTGGCCTCCAATATTTAAAGGCGTCCCAGAAATTGCTAAGTAAACAATCCGTGAGCCAAAACCAATAATAAGACACAAAATTAATGCGATAATAATCTCAATTAATGAACCAAAAAGAATAACAACACGTTGGAATTTAATACTTGCATCTTTTGATTTTTTAGCAATTTTTGAAAAAGCTAAAATTTGTTGATTCTCTTTTACAAACGCTTTAATTACTCTTAATCCAGTGAAGCCTTCATTAGCAAATTCATAAATTCTATCGTTCGCTTCTTGTCTTTCTTTCCAAACCTTTGCTTCAAATTTTTCTACAAAAAATCCCCATACAGCAATTAAAAGTAAAGGTAAGGCTGCAATAATTGTTAAAAACCAATTCAAGGCAATCATTTTATAAAAAGCAAGGATAGTTAAGAAAAGAGCATCAATTATCATGATGGTGCCCCATCCAATAAACTCTCTTACTTCACTAACATCGTCACTAAACCAGTTTAAAACAGTTCCGACTTTGTTTTCATGATAATAGCGTTGCGAAAGTCTTTCGGCTTTTGCAAACATATCATTTCTGATGCTTTCTTCGATGTTGTTTTCTGCTCTAAAAATTGTAAGACGCCATGTGCTTCTTCCAATAAAAAGTAATCCCGCAACAATAAGTGTGTTTTTGATAAGTTCAAAGATTTCGTTTTCATGCCCAGAAATTGAATTTCCATCAAAAAGATCAACCAGATCACCAAGGAATTCTGGAAGGTAGAGTTGAACGTAGTCGACCATAACTAGTGCAACAACACCGATTAAGAAATAGACGATGTTTTTTAAATAATATTTGTTGAGATACTTACCAAATAACATAAAATCCTTAACTATTTATAGTTAAGCATTTTACATAGATAAAAATTTTTGTCAATAAAGGAAGGATAAAAAATTGAAAAAAAATAAATTTTTACAAAAAAATATTTAGTTTCTGCAGTCTTTTTCTTTAATATTAGTTTAATATTATAATTTCGCTGCTCTTTAATTTAGCTATTTTAGCAAATACTTGAATTGCTTCTTCAATTAAAGATTCATCCTCGCTTTTATCTGTTAAAGTTTGAATTAAAAGATCAAGCGAAAAAGTAAAATCTTTTTCTACCTTAAAAAACATAAAATCATTTTTATTTATTAATTCGATTAATTCTTCTTTTTTGATTTCTTTAAATAATTCAGATTCTTTAAAGCTAATTACTTTTATCTTTTTATTCTTTAAGATGTTGCTAGTCAGTTGATAATATTCATTTATCATATTTTTAAATTCCAAACTATCCACATCAAAAACTAAGCGAGCTCTTGATGCTAAATCATCAAATGTTTTTAATTCTTCTTCGCTAGCCCCAACAGCTTTTGCGTTTCTTTTAAATTTATCTACATCATTTTCATACATTTTAATTGCAACATTAATTAAAAAACTATTTAAATGATATTTATTTTTAATTTCTTCAGGAACAATTTTTAAAACAATCGATTTTAATAATTCATATTTGTTTTCATTAAAAAAGATATGAAATGATTTTTTAATTTCACTTGTGACTTCAATTCTATCAATTTTGAAAGCTTCTTCTCTTATATATATTTGGTTTTTCTTATTGATTAAAATTTTAAAATCTTTTTCTTTCATAGTTAATATTATGAAATAAAAAAAGTTAAAATTCTATTCATTTTAAACGTGTTTAAAGTAAATAATTAAAATGTAAATATTCAATCTATTTTCAATTTTGGTTAAATAATTTATATAAACATTTATGGTTTTTTAAACATGAAAAAAAGGGCAATAGTTTTGCCCTTAAATTCGTGCTATAGAGAACTAGTTAATTCCAATTAAATAGTCGTATACTTCTTGTTTTCCAGAAAGTACTCCCACTTCAAGATTTGGATATTTTGCATTGATTCTAGAAGCGACATCTTCTGCTTCAGCATTAGAAACTTCTGCACCATAGAATAAAATGCAAAGTGATTTTTCTTTAATATTAGGAATTCTATCTACAAGATCACAAACAGCATCATCTCTATTTGTTTTACTACCAACTAGTTCGCCATCAACGCCTTCAATATATTTTCCTTTTTCGCTCTTTTCACCATTAATAATGCTGGTTCTTGAAGATTTAGCAACAAAACATGATGTAACTTCTTTTGAATATTTTTCTAAATCATTATATACATCTTCAGCATTATCATCTTCTTTAACCATCATTGAAAGGGCACTGTAACCTTCAATAATTGTCTTTGTTTCAATGACTCTAACTTCTGAATCTTTATATAAATCGCGTGCTTGACGTGCTGCAAGAATTATATTTGATTCATCTGTAAGAAGGAAAATCTTATCAGCATTTGCTTCTTTAAATGCATCAATCATTTCAGCTGTTGAAGTGTTCATGGTTGTTCCGCCGTTAAGAACAATATCACTTCCTAATTCTTTAAAAAGTTCGATTAATCCTTCACCTTGAGCAATAGAAATAACTGCGTATTTCTTTCTCTCTTTCATTTTGGATTCTTTTTCAGCAAGAACTTCATTGTGTTGAAGAGCCATATTTTCCATCTTGAAAGCAACAAATTCACCAAAACGTTGTGCATATTCAATAACTTCATATGGTTTTTTAGTGTGAATATGAACTTTGATGATGCTTCCGTTTTGGAAACAAACTATTGAATTTCCATGATCTCCAAGCCATTTGATGAATTCAGAAATTTGGAAATTAGGAATATCACATTTTGAATTTAAAAGTTGAAGTAAAAATTCTGTACAATATCCATAATCTAAAACTGAATCAGCGTTAAATGCACTAAAATCAACTTTTTGAAGTGTTCCATGACTTTCCATAGCCTCATAATCATCATTTTCAGTGATTTCTACGCCTTGTAAGAATTTTAAATATCCTTCAAAAATTGTAAGTAATCCCTTACCACCACTATCAATAACTCCAGCTTCTTTTAAAACAGGAAGTAAATTTGGTGTGTTATCAAGAGACATTCTCATGGCATCATATACCATGCCAATAAATGAGGCAAAATCAGTATCTTCTTTTATATTAACCAAAATACTTTCGATTCCTTCACGAGCAACAGTTAAAATTGTTCCTTCAACAGGATCAACTGCTGCTTCATAAGCTTGTTTATAACCTGATACCATTGCATCAGCAAATTCTTTAACAGTAATATCATCTTTTTTATTACCTAAAGCGTTTGCGATACCTCTATAATATTGGCTAGTTAAAACACCACTATTTCCACGTGCTCCAAAAAGCATGCCATTAGCAAATTTCTCGATTATTTCGCCAGTTTTTGTGGCTCCTTCAATGGCTTTCATACCATTGAAGTATGTAATTTTCATATTGGTTCCTGTATCTCCATCAGGAACAGGAAAAACGTTTAAATCATTTATTGCTTTAAAATGTAATGATAAATTTTTATAACCTGCAGATAATAATTTTTGTAACGTTTCACTATTTAAAGATGTAACGTTATTCATAATTATTCACCTACGAAAGTTACTTCTTTACCATACATGTTAATAATGATTGTTTCTGGTCCACAGCTTGTACCTAAGATTGGTCCTAATTCTTGGACTAAAAATGCTTTTGGATGTAAAACTTTTGCAAGTTCATCTCTAACCCATAAAGCTTCTTCTTCACAATCTGCGTGAGTGATTGCAATGTAGTGATTTTCAACATCTTCTGCACAATCAATTGCAAGTTTAACAATTTCTTCTAAGGATGGTTTTCTTCCTTTAACTTTCTTATAAGCTGAGTTAGAACCTTGAGCATCACTGATAACGATTGGTTTAATTCCAAATAAGTTACCAAAGAAAGCTTTTGA